>WRJE01000061.1 GCA_009782385.1 Oscillospiraceae bacterium
AGATTAGAGTAGTTTAACAGCAGATTATACTGCGTCTTATTATAACTGGTATTTTATGGTGGGCAATTAATCTTGCATTTTGCAATTTGCAGGGGGGCGAAATTTCTTGCTTGCATAACGATGAAAAATATGATAAAATTTCAACGTTAATGTTTTTGATTCTAAACAGGGGGAATCTATATGCACTGCACAAAGAAAATTACCGATGATTTGACTTGGATTGGCGCGAATGACAGACGCTTGGCAATGTTTGAGGGCGTATATTCCGTTCCGAAAGGTGTTTCGTATAATTCCTACCTCTTGCAAGATGAAAAGACCGCGTTGTTTGACACGGTGGACAAAGCTGTCGCGCATAGGTTTTTGGAGAATCTCAGCTTTGAGCTGAACGGGAAAAATTTGGATTACTTAATTGTACAGCACATGGAACCCGACCATTCCGCCGTGCTCTGCGAGTTGCTCGCCCGTTACCCTGATATGCAAATCGTGTGCAACAAGAAAACGCTCGGGTTCATCAAGCAGTTCCATGAGGTTGAGATAGATTCACGGGTAACTATTGTCGGCGAGGGCGACACGCTGAACACAGGCAGGCATACCCTTAGTTTTGTGATGGCTCCGATGGTTCACTGGCCGGAGGTCATGGTTACACATGACACCACGGATAAAATACTATTTTCAGCGGACGCATTCGGTTGTTTCGGCGCGCTCAACGGCGCGCTGTTCGCGGATGAAGTGGATTTTTCTAGGGACTATATGGACGAAGCGCGGCGTTATTATACGAATATCGTTGGAAAGTACGGAGTACAGGTCGAAACACTGCTTAATAAGGCTTCAGCCCTTGACATAAATATGATTTGCCCACTTCACGGTTTCGTCTGGCGGCGGAATATTCAGAATATCATTTCCAAGTACCATCTTTGGAGTGCCTACGAACCCGAGGAAAAAGGCGTGATGATTGCCTATGCGTCCGTTTACGGGAACACGGAAAACGCCGCCGAAATACTGTCGTCCGCCCTGCGCGAAAAAGGCATTAGAACAGAGATGTTCGATGTTTCGGTGATTCCTGCGTCGGAAGTTGTTTCCGCCGCGTTCAAGTGGAGTCATTTGGCGTTCGCTTCCACAACATACAATGCGGGTATTTTCGTGGCGATGGAGGCGTTAATCAGCGACCTCGCCGCTCACAATATTCAAAACCGCACCGTTGCCGTTATTGAGAACGGCTCATGGGCGGCGGCGAGCGGCGGTCTGATACGCGAAAAACTCGGGCAATGCAAGAACATGACATTCATCGAGAATACGGTCAGCTTAAAATCATCTGTGAAAATAGAGCAGCTCGCGCAAATCGGCGAAATGGCAAATGCTATTGCGGCAACGTTCCCCAATCAAGAGGTCAAAAAAGTTGAAGTTTCCGCGCCGCCGAACGCGGTTGACCCGATGACGATGTTCAAGCTCTCCTACGGTCTGTTCATCCTAACCGCCAAAGACGGCGATAAGGACAACGGGTGCGTTATTAACACAGCGATTCAGATTACGGAGAATCCCCGCAGGGTATCCGTTGCCGTAAACAAGGCAAATCTCACACACGATATGATACTGAAAACGGGAGAGTTTAACATATCAATACTGACCGAAAGCGCGGCATTTACCGTTTTTGAGCAGTTCGGCTTTCACAGCGGGCGGGATACGGACAAGTTCGGAAAATACGGGGGTAACAGCAGGACTGTCAACGGTATCCGCTATCTGCCGGAACATACAAACGGGGTAATTTCGGGAAAGGTCACAGAATCCTTGGATTACGGCACGCATACACTGTTTGTAGCCGATGTAGCGCAAGCGTTTGTACTGTCCGCAGAGCGGAGCGTAACATATCAATACTATTTTGATAATATAAAACCGAAACCGCAAGTGCCGAAAGAGCATAAGGACGGCTTCATCTGCAAAATATGCGGGTATGTCTATGAGGGAAGTGCTTTGCCTGATGATTATATATGTCCTCTCTGCAAGCACGGCGTAAATGATTTTGAAAAACTCAAATAAATAAGGAAAGGAGAAAAAAACATGAAGTACGAATGCGTATGCGGTTATATCTATGACGAAACCGCGGGTGATGAAGACAATGGGATTGATGCAGGGACAGTATGGGATGATGTTCCCAACACCTTTACGTGTCCTCTTTGCGGCGCGGGCAAAGATTTATTCGCGCTGCAATAAGAGGCAAACCAAATTCACATAGAAAGAGGTATGACTATGAAATCAGCAACCGCTATCAGCTACGAGCTGGACGACATTGCCGCCGCCGCAAAGGAGCTGACGGCTCAAATCAGGGACAAACTCACTTTCGGCAAGCATACCGTTGCTATTCTTCACGGTCAGCCGGATATGGAAATCGGGGAACTGTCCGCCGCAATTAGCCGCGAGCTGGGATGTCATGTTATCGGTGGGACTACGGCGGCGGGTGCTATGCTGTCAAACGAGGGATACCATGAACTCTCCTTGATACTCCATGTGCTTTCCGATGACGACTGCCTGTTCGGCGCGGCAATCAGCGGCTCGGTGTCAGACAAGCCGGCTCTGGACATAAAAGACACCTATCAAAAAGCATACGGCGAATTGAAAAATCAGGATGCCGCCGCCGAACCCAAGCTGGTTATCTGCGTTGCGCCGCTCACGGCCGCCGATGTTCTCGTTGAAACGGTTTCGGAGCTATGTGGCAATATCCCCGTGTTCGGTTACATAGCAGGCGATGATTTTGAGTTCAGCAAACAGCAGGTTTTCTTTGACGGTGAAGCGGGCGGCGACAGGATGGCTATCCTGCTGCTCTCCGGCGATATACGCCCCATATTCCAGACAGCAAACCTCGCGGGTAAAAAATCCCTTGAGAAAAAGCTGGTTACAAAAGCGCGTAACAACATCATTTGCGAAATTGAGGGAAAGCCCGCCTATGAGTACATCAAAGAATTTCCTTTCATCAACGATGAAACGACTGTTTTGTTTAACTATCAGTTCTTCGTTGAAATGCCGAACGATGATAACGATGGGATTCCCGTATCCCGCGCGTTGAGTGCTTATGACAAAGAGACAGGTGAAATTACCTGCTTTGCCAATGTCCCCGAGGGCGCGTATATCGGTCTGCTCTACTGCGTTGGAGCAGATGTGTCAAACACCGCTGAAGCGGGGCTTAAAGACTTTTTGGCTAAAGCGAACGCGGCGGGAGACGGTTATGAGTATTCAACGGCTCTGGTTGTAACTTGCAGTCTGCGTAATATGTTCTTGGCGGATATGAAAGCGGCGGAGGGCGACCACATCAAAGATTTGATACCGCAGAGCATTGCGTTATCGGGACTGCACGGATTCGGCGAAATCGCGCCGACCAGCGTGAGCGATAATAAAGCGGTGAACAGATTCCACAACGCAACGTTTACCATATGCGCGTTTTAATCGGATAATATAGATGTTTGGGGAGGGTATTTCTAGTGGATAATCAACAAAACGAACTGCGGGATAACCGGGAAGCACCCTCCCTGCAAAGCGTACAGAGTGAACTGAACGCCTTGAAGCGCAAATACACGAGACTTGAAAAAGAAAATACAAATATCACGCATTTATACAGGCAGGCCGCCGCCTTGCGTGACTTTAACGAGAAAGAAAAAGAGACACAACTGCGGTATAACCAAATGCTGCAGGATAGCTGCCCCGATGATATTTTACTGTTGGATATGGAGCCTAAAGTGCTGCTGTGTACCTCAACGGTGAAAAAAGCGTTCGGGCGCGATGTCACGGGAGAGTTGTTCCTTGACATAACCAAAGAGAGATTCGGCGACAGACACAAGCTGGAGGTTGAACGCAAAATACAGGAGCTTATCAGCAATCACAGCAGCGCGTCCGCCGATGAAAACATATATGAGGTCAACGTAGAACTCGGCGGTGAGAAGACGATGTTTTTTTCCATCGCCCTCTCGCCCACCCTTGACGCTAAGGGCGAGCTTATCGGTATTGTCGTACTCTCCCACGACAACACGGAAATACATAACGCGAATGTACAGGCGGAGGCAGCGAACAAAGCAAAGTCCGCGTTCCTCAGCACTATGAGCCACGAGATACGCACGCCGATGAACGCAATCCTCGGCATAACCGAAGTTCAGCTTCAAAATAACTCGCTCGGTGAAGATGTAAAAGAGGCACTCGGCAAAATATACACCTCCGGCGATATGCTGCTCGGTATCATAAACGATATACTGGATCTCTCCAAGATTGAATCGGGCAAGCTGGAACTCATACCCGGCAAATACGAGATTGCGAGCCTTGTCAGCGACACCGCCCAACTCAACATAATGCGTATCGGCAGCAAACCCATTAAATTTGAACTCTCCGTTGATAAAAATATGCCCGCGTACTTGATGGGCGATGAACTGCGCGTCAAGCAGATATTGAATAATGTACTCTCCAACGCTTTCAAGTATACGGCGAAAGGTACGGTCAAGCTCACTGTTTCGGCGGACACCTCCGACAGTGAAAGACCTGTGTTTATCGCCGCCGTGAGCGATACGGGGCAGGGTATGTCGAAAGAGCAGGTTGAGAAGCTGTTTGACGAATATTCGCGCTTTAACTTGGAGGCGAACCGCACGACCGAAGGAACAGGCCTTGGCATGAGTATTACGCGCAACCTGATACTCATGATGGACGGAGAGATTTTAATAGAGAGCGAGCCGGGGAAAGGCTCAACATTCACCGTTCATCTGCCGCAGGGCAGGATTGACGATCAGATACTGGGTAAGGAAGCCGCCGATAATCTGCATCAGCTCCGCACAAGAAGCATGGAGAAGATGAAAAGGGTTCAGATTACCCGTGAGCCGATGCCTTACGGCAGTGTCTTGATTGTAGACGATGTAGAGACGAACATATATGTCGCAAAAGGCCTGATGACCCCATACGGGTTAAAGCTCGATTCGGCGGACAGCGGCTTTGCGGCGATTGAGAAAGTACGCGGCGGCAATGTGTATGACGTGATATTCATGGATCATATGATGCCCAAGATGGACGGCGTTGAAACGACCGGGAAAATACGCGAAATGGGATATACCGCCCCAATAATCGCCCTGACCGCGAACGCTGTCGCGGGACAGGCGGAGATATTCATGCAAAGCGGTTTTGACGACTTCATATCCAAGCCCATTGATGTCCGCCAGTTAAACAACATATTGAATAAACATATACGCGACAAACAACCCCCCGAAATCCTAGAATCGGCTCGCGCTTCCGTAGGGCGTGACGACCTCAACGCGCCGTCTGACACCAACCTGCCGTCACAATCCGATTCAATCGACCCGCATTTTGCCGAAATTTTCGTTCGTGACGCTAATAAAGCCCTCTCCGCGCTTGAAGCGATAGCCGCGAAAAATGACTATTCCGATGAAAATGATTTGCGGACATATATCATAGATGTACACGGAATGAAAAGCGCGCTCGCCAACATCGGCAAAACGGATTTGTCCACAATCGCGTTGGAATTGGAAACGGCGGGCCGTGAGGGAAAACTTGATATTATCGCGTCCGAAACTCCCGCTTTTTTGAGTTCACTACGAGCCTTTGTAGAGGAAATTACACCGCAGAAGACAGCGGGCGTTGACGCTGCGGATGAGGACAAAGCGTTTTTGCGCGAGAAATTACTCGCCGTAAAAGCGGCCTGTGAGGATTATGACGTTAACGCGGCGGAAAACGCGATAGCGGAACTGCGGGAAAAATCATGGTCGCAGCCGACAAACGAACTGTTAACCGCCATTTCGGAACAACTGTTGTACAGCGATTTCGATGAAGCCATAAAATCCGCCGAGGATTATTTGCTGTAGGGGATGCCCTTGGTCATCCCGCTGAATTTATAACGCGCGGTTTTCACGCACGGACACCATATATGGTGTCCCTACACAAAAAAACAATTTTTTTTATTTTTTGTATTGACAAACGCGCCGATATTGATTATACTGTAAAAGCCGTGTAATGAGCAAGGGAGCATAGCTCAGCTGGGAGAGCACATGCTTTACACGCATGGGGTCGCAGGTTCGAGCCCTGCTGTTCCCACCATCTATGTTATATGGCCCCGTAGTTCAGTTGGTTAGAACGCTAGCCTGTCACGCTAGAGGCCGACGGTTCGAGTCCGTTCGGGGTCGCCAAATTTCCCCCTCGGTTTGCAGAGGGTCACAAGCTGTGATTTTTCAACAGCTTGTATTTTTGTGTTTACATTTCGATGATTCCCAGTTCCCGCGCTTTCGCAACTGCGTCCGCCGCGTTGCCCGCCCCCAGCTTTTCATAGGCGATTCTTGTATATGATTTTACCGTGCCGAGCGAAAGCCCGGTTTTTTCTATGATACTCTCCCTCTTATACCCCTGCGCCAAAAGACTGATAATCATTTTCTGCTGCTTGGAGAGTTTAACCGTCTTTTTGTCAAGCTCCGAAATAATGCCCTCGCGCTTTTTGCCAACGGCAAAGGCGGCAATGTAAACGCCGTTCACATACACGGGGTCGAGAACCCCTTGATAATTCACGTGTTCGGTCTTGCCCGATATTTTCTTCAGCACCTGTAATATCGCCGCGCCCTCGTCCGCAATCAGCCGAACAAATGAGTATGGCTGTGTTTCGGACAGAACGGTTTCCATCATTGACTGCGCTTCATCTCTGTTACCCTTTGCCCACAGAATAGCGGAAAGCAGAACCCCGGCTTCGGCGGCGCGCTGCGGGCGGTGATAATCCTTTGCCGTTTGTCTGAGACGCGCGGCAAAATCCTTCGCTCTGTCCAGTTCGCCCAGTACGGCATAGGCTCGAACGGTTGTAAAATATTGGTATATACGGCAAGGCTCTAACACCATGCTTTCGTTTGCGAAATTACTATCTATCCACTCTTGGGCGGCTGTTCTGTCGCCGTTCCACAATTTGATTCTTGTCGTAAACGCGAGAAAATTCGGGAGAAGTAACTGCGCTCGCTCATTTATGAACTCATATATTTCTTTAAGCAGTGCCGCAAGCTCGTCTTCTCTGTCCGCCGCGAGATATACCGCCGCGAGCTGCATATAAGCGGCAAAACGCTGCTCATTCGGCGTAAATTCCGTTAGTTTTCTAATGGCGGCTCGCGCCTCGGTCAACGATTCATTCAGCTTGTTCTGCTCCAACAGCAATTCCGCTGTCGGAAAGTCCCCGATAATAACCGCCTGATTCTCTTCCATGTATTCCGCCAAGTATTCATCCGGCTCGTTACGGCTTAAAATGAGCGTTACAAAGGAATGCGGCAAACGGCGCAGTATATAGGGCAGTGATTTTAGTATCTCAAGGTTTGTTATGGTATGGAAGTCGTCCAACACAAGAACATATTCGTTTTCGTCCAGAATAAACTCAGCCAGAAGCATTATGGTATGCTCAACGGGGGCGGACGAAAAAGCCGTGTCTTGCAGGATAGCGGTCACGCGGTCGTTGTGCGGCTGCGCGGAGAGTATGCCGGTACAGAACATCTTATAGAAGATAGAAGCGGAGTTGTCGTAAACGTCCAAGCCTATCCATGCCGTTTTGCGGCTTGTTTTATTTATCCATAGAACCGCCGAAGCCGTTTTGCCCGAATCGCCGGGGGCGGAGATGAATATCAGCTTCTTATCCGCCGCCCGTTCGATGTCGGCGAGAAAATCATCCCTTGGCGCGGTTTCCGGCAGTACCGCGGGCGCGTATTTGTTGTTGTGAATATTTGGAGTGAGCATAAAAATCCCTCCATGGACAAGTTAACCATAATTATATACCCCGTATGAAAATATTTCAAGTGTAATATTTGCAAAATCACATCCTAGGATGCTTTGAATTTTGCCGCGTATATTGTAGAATGATAGGTGGTGGATTTGTGCCATGAGGCATTCTGAAACGAGAGGGCGGGGAAATTGTGAAAGCCATTGCTGTACATATAATGTCAATTACGCTTTGTTTGTGCGCTGTTATCGGGCTTTCTTCTTGTGCCGTACAACAGCCGCAGGCTCAATCGACTGATATGAACGACATAGTTTCTTTCCGTGATATACCCGGTATAACCAACGCGGAAATTGAGGAAATAGAAGCTCTCGTATCATCGAGAGAAAAGTTTACTTACGGAAGCGCGGCTCCCTCAGTGGAAGCGTTCGCGCTGTCGAACGGCGACTATGCCGGATTTTCAGCCGGGTTCTGTGATTTGCTCTCAGAGCTGTTCGGTATTCCTTTTGTTTTGGAACTGTATACGTGGGATGTCTTAAAAAACGGTATAGACACAGAAACTATCGACTTTACGGGTGAACTGACCCCAACTCCCGAGCGGGAACGAGAAGGGTTTTATGTTATGACAGCACCCATCGCGGAACGGGGTATTAGTGTTTACAGCCACTCATTAAGAGTTAAAACAGCCGCCGATCTCAACGGCCACAAGGCAGGGGTTTACAAGGGGTCGATAACCGCCCAATCCATTTTTGCTCTTTATACGGATTTGAGTTTTGAAGTTGTGGAAGTGACAAGCAATCTGGATGCGTATGAAAAAATGCTGAACGGCGAAATAGATGTATTTTTAACCGATGCCAATGATTCTTTGCAGTACAGTGATTTAACGCATCACAACAATATTTTCCCGTTGGTTTATGATTCTGTTTCAATGGCTACCGCGAATCAAGGTTTGAGACCTGTTATATCAGCCGTAAACAAATATATCTCCGCGGGCGGTATTGACAAGCTCAACGAGTTATATAAGGCGGGCAATTACGATTATGCAAAGGATAAATTTTTCAAATCATTAAGCCCTGAAGAAGCGGCTTATGTAAATGATTTAGCCGAAAACAACAAGAAGATACCCATAGCTCTTGAAAACAATAACTATCCCATCTGTTTTTACAACGAAAAAGAAGAGGAATACCAAGGTATCGCGATTGATGTTCTGTCGGAAATAACCGCGCTGACAGGCATTGAGTTTGAGAATCTGTGCGACCCGGACGAAGTATGGGGCGTAACATTAGCTAAATTAGCATCAGGTGAATACGCGATGGTTACGGAGCTTCTGTTTACCGAAGAGCGGAAGGGGCAGTTTCTCTGGCCCGACTATCCCTACGCGGTTAACTGGTACGCGCTTTTGTCCAGATCCGATTATCCGTATTTGGAGGCATATCAGGTTATTCGCGCCTCTGTGGGGGTTGTGAACGACACCGCCTATGAGGAGGTATACCGTGCGCTGTTCCCGAATAGTGATAACTTGATAGGCTATGATTACTCGTGGCAAACCTTTGACGCGCTTGAAAGCGGCGAGATTGACTTGGTTATGACATCGGAATATGAGTATCTCATACTGATTAACTATCTTGAAAAACCCGGATTCAAAATAAACCTCGCGTTTAGTTCTCCGCTTGTTGAATCTATTTTCGGATTCAATATAAACGAGGACACACTGTGTTCGATTATTAGCAAAGCAACGGGTCTGATTGATACCGACAAGATAGAAAAAGACTGGGTGAACCGCAGCTTTGACTATGAAAGAAAGCTCGCGGACGAACAGTCTTATTACGCGAACCAACGCGCCGTAATCTTATTGGTCTTTTCGGTAGTTTTGGTTTTTCTTATTATAGTTCTCATAGTAACGTTTCATAACAACAGAAAAGCGGAACGCGAAAAATCCAAGCAGATTGAAGACGCGCATAATTCTCTGGTTGCCGCGAATGAGCGCATAATCGATGCCGTTACCAAGCTAGAGAGCGTGGTCGAGAATCACCCCGGCATTATCTGGTGCGTCGATGTGAATGAAAATATTACGATTATGAACGGGATGTTCCTTAAAAAACTCGGTGTCGCGCCCGAAAGAATCATAGGGAAAACCCTAGCAGATGTCCCGCCGCATATCATGCACCCCGAAATTATTGATAATATACGCAAGACTTTCACCGCCGGGGCGCAAGAATGGGTCTCGAAGACCGAAATGGGTACTTTCCATCTTAGAACCTCGCCGATTTACGATGACGGCGGAGATGTAATCAGCGTTGTCGGCAGTATTGACGATATAACCGAAATTATCCTCTTGCAGGATAAACTCAGAGACGCGCTCAAAGAAGCGAACGAAGCCAATAAGCTAAAAAATATCGCCATTGATTCCATGGAGAATATACTCAACAGCATTGACGCTATGATATATACAACCGTTCCCGAAACGGGAGAAATCCTCTTTGTCAACGACTATATGAAAGAGGCTTTCGGCAGAAAGGACGAAAATTTAATCGGGGAATATTGCTACAAAATTTTCCGCGACATAGACAAGATGTGCGAGTTCTGCCCCTGTTTCAACCTTCACGATGATTCTGACCCCGTCATTATTTGGGACGAATATCTTCCTAACATCGGGCGGAATATGCGCCATTCCGACTG
The DNA here is from genome assembly GCA_009782385.1 of Oscillospiraceae bacterium. Lineage (GTDB taxonomy): Bacteria > Bacillota > Clostridia > Oscillospirales > UBA929 > WRMG01. Next base: position 10,394 of record WRJE01000061.1, read on the forward strand.
TTTAATCAACTGGCCTAACGGCGAAAAGGTTCACTTGCAGCACGCGATTGACATTACCGAGCTTGTCAACGCAAGAGAACTGGCGGAGCAGGACAACCGCGCAAAGGGAATCTTTCTCGCTCACATGAGCCATGAGATACGAACCCCCATGAACGCTATTTTAGGTATGGCGGAAATTCAGCTGCAAAAGAAAATTCATTCGCCGGAAACAAAGGAAGCATTCAATTTAATATATGACTCGGGGAGTATGCTTAACAAAATCATAGACGACATACTCGACCTGTCCAAGATTGAAGCGGGGAAACTGCAAATCATTCCGGCTGAATACAATGTTCTGAGCTTGGTTAGCGATACCGCGCAGATAAACCGCCTGCGCTATGAGAACAAGGCGATAGAGTTCAAAATGCGGGTTGAAGAGAATACGCTGATTAAGTTAATCGGCGATGAACTTCGCATTAGACAGATACTTAACAATCTGCTTTCAAACGCATTCAAATACACGGATACAGGAGAAATAGAGCTGTATGCCGCCACCGAACACATTCCCGACAGCGAAACCGCAACTCTCGTTTTCCGCGTGAGCGACACGGGGCAGGGCATGACGGATGAGCAAATCTCCAGACTGTTTGACGAGTACGCGCGTTTCAATATGCAGAGGAATCAAGGCATAGCCGGAACGGGCTTGGGCATGAGTATCACCAAGCGTCTTATTGATATGATGAACGGCGAGTTGTCGGTTGACAGTATACCGGGAACGGGAACGGTGTTTACCCTAAGTCTGCCGCAGAAAATCGGCGGGACGGATAAATGCGAAGCCGGTATTAATGAAAATATTGAAAATATTGATTTTCACAGCGCGGCAAAATCAGAAAAAATTAATATTACGCATGAGTATATGCCGTATGGTAAAGTTTTAATTGTGGATGATGTTAAATCCAACTTATTTGTTGCCAAGGGGTTGATGAAACCCTACGGGCTTAATATTGATACCGTTGAAAGCGGGCTTGAGGCTATTGAAAAGATAGAGAGCGGCATTATATACGATATAATATTTATGGATCACATGATGCCGAAGATGAACGGTATTGACGCAACTAAAATATTGCGCGACAGGGGCTATACACATCCCATCGTTGCTCTGACGGCAAACGCTATTGTCGGGCAGGCTGAAATGTTTTTGGAAAACGGATTTAACGGGTTCATATCAAAGCCGATAGACGTGCGGGAGCTGGATTATTTCCTAAAGGATTTAATACGGGATAAAAAGTCCGCCGAAACGGTTGAAGCGGCGCGGAGCGAACAACGGAAAGAAGCGGAAACAGGTCGTTTAACGGAACTTAAAACGAAGGTAGAAAATATTTCAAGTACAGATTATCAATAATCACATCCCGGGACGCTTTTATTTCTTTCTACATTGTGGTATTGTAGAATGTAGAAAAGTTTGCGTTCTTATATGCCCACTTAGGACATCTTAATGCAGTCTAGCTGTCAACAGGTTGGCAGATACACATAATTAGGGTGTTCAAATCTTGCGGAAGTGAAAAAACAGGAGGAATTACTATGTCGTGGTTTAAGAATTTGAAAATCAGGCTCAAAATGCTCATCAGCTTTATTATGGTTATCGTGCTGATGACGGTCTTGGCGGTCGTCTCGGTTACTCAGCTCCTAAGCATTACCCATACCTATGAAGCCGTTGTGGATAATGTGGAAGTGGGGCGGAATGCCATAGTGAACTTCCAGAGTAACTTCCGCGACCTTCGCCGTATAATCGCCACAATATCAACCTATACGGGTTATGATTTAGCCCGAAGCGAGGAGCTTATCAACGACGCGGTTGCGTCTTATTACAGCTCATTGGTATTCTTGGAGGAATACGAGCAAGCGGTAAGAACAAACCCATTGCTTTCAGATGCCGATATTAAACTGCGGATGGACAACGCCGAAGAGGTTCGCCGTATTGCCGCGCGGTATCTCAGCAGTTTCATGGAGCCGATGTTCGATGCCGCCCGAAAGGACGACCACGAGCTGTCCCTTGAAACGATAGCCAACGGAGCTCCTATCGCCACGGAAATCCGTGGTGCCGTACAAGCAATCCTCGATGTGTCAAATGAAGCCGTGGATACGCAAACGATCGCCGCGGAAACAGCGGCAAATAATACCGTTGTTATGTTAATAGTGATAGCTGTCGTATCCGCGATTATGGCTCTAATTATTGCTTTATATCTTGCCGGTCTTATCAGCAAGCCGCTTGCAAAGCTGACAACCTATATGAACAGAGCGGGAACGACCGGAGCTATATCCTTTACACCGGACGAGCTTGCGACCATAGAAGAGCAGAAAAACGTCAAGGATGAAATCGGTCAGTGTATCGGAGCTATTTCTAAATTTATCAGTCATGTTACTACTATATCAGAGGAGCTTGAATCCATTGCGGGCGGCGACCTTACAACAGAAGTTGAGCATTTGTCAAACAATGATGTAATGGCGAACGCCTTACAGAAGGTTATAGACAGCCTTAATGATATTTTCGGTGAGATTAACCGTTCTTCAGAACAAGTCTCCTCAGGCTCAAAACAACTCGCGGACGGCGCGCAAGCTCTGGCGCAGGGTTCGACCCAACAGGCGGCTTCCGTTCAGGAACTCTCAGCATCTATTTCCGACATCTCACAAAAGACGAAAGAGAATGCCGAAAAGGCTGATAAAGCCGCGAAACTTGCCAACACAATCAAGGGCAACGCGGAAAAAGGCAGCCGCCAGATGGACGAAATGACGACCGCCGTGAAAGAAATAAACACCGCAAGCCAGAGCATTCAGAAGGTTATTAAAGTTATTGACGATATAGCGTTCCAGACGAATATCCTCGCGCTCAACGCCGCTGTTGAAGCGGCTCGCGCCGGACAGCACGGTAAAGGGTTCGCGGTTGTCGCGGAAGAAGTCCGCAGTCTAGCCGCAAAGAGCGCGGATGCCGCGAGAGATACAGGCGGACTGATTGCTAACTCAATGGAAAAAGCGGAGCTTGGAACTCGTATCGCGGGAGAAACCGCCGCCAGTCTTGCTG
>WRJE01000062.1 GCA_009782385.1 Oscillospiraceae bacterium
CAGCTTGGAGTACGGCGCACCGTTATCCCACACCTCGCAGGCTCTGATATAGTCGTCAGTGACGGTTGTGGGGTAAATGATGTAGTTGTTGTTTCTCCACATCCATTCATAGATGAGATCGTCCTGTACAATGCGTTCCATTCTGTCTCCGCTCATGGTGTAGTCCTTGCCCTCAATGCCGAACAGCAGGAAGTTATAATTGTCCTGATTCTGAAGCGTCCAGTTCAGATACATCATAACCCGCTCGGGATTTTTGCAGTTGACGGGTATGGACATGGCCTCGTTACTGGCGTACTCGATGTAGGCGGGCTTATTCGGGGAGACAAAATACTCCATCAATGTGGCTTCGGGAGCCGACGGCAGCAACTTGCTTATTTCCTCAAGCGGCCTTGAAACAGCACCCACGCGGAACAGCCCGTTACCCTGATTTCACAGGCGGTCAAGCTCGCTCGCATCGGACGTGACCTGCTCGGTCGTATAGCCCTTCTGTATCCAATCATAGATAAGCTGGCAGTATTCCTGATAGAAAGGAGCGTCAAATACACTTTTGACTGTTGAACTTGAATCGTCCTCGTCTACCCAGAACAACTCGTCATTGAGCGGCCACGCCGCTATGTTCGTACCTCCGGCCAGTTCTCTGGTGAGAGGACGGAACATCGTGCGTTCGACCATTCCCACTTTGTCGGGATACGCGGTCTTGCCTAATTCGGCGAATTGCTCCAAATCGGCAATCGACTCGATTTTGCTCATGCCAACGCCTTCCAGCAAATCCTGACGCACAAGTACCGAGTAGAATTTGCCGGCGGACGCGGCGGCCTGCGACGGTATCGCGTAAATCAATCCATCGGCCATTCTTGCCGTGTCAAAATTCTTAATCGGTATGTTCTTCAAGAGATCCTGACCGTATTGATTCAGCAAATCATCGAGAGGCATGACTTCTTTACGGGCGTAGTGGTTGGCAAGCGAGCCGATACCGTCCCAGAAAAAGTCGATGTCTTCGCCCGTTGAGAGAAGCAGTCCGAGTTTGTTCCAATAGTCGCCCCACGGCGCGTAGGAGAACTCCAATTCGCAGTTAAGGTCTTCCAGCATTTTCTCTTTAAGCTCATTAGCCGCGAACTCTCTCATCCTCGCGCTTTGGTCGCCCGGCATAAATATTTGCAGCTTGACAAAGTCGAGACCGCTTGTGTCACCGCCGGAAGAAGTGCCGCTGTCGCCGCTGCTGCTACTGCCGCTGTCGCCGCTGCTGCTGCTGCTACTGCTGCTGCCTCCGCCGCCTGATGAGCCGCTGTCGTTGTTCGCGCCGCACGCCGATAATACAAACACGAACATCAGTGCCACCAGAACTAGGCATATGATTTTTCTAAACATGGTTGCCCTCCTTTTTAATTTACGGTGTATAAAAGCACCGCTCTTTTTTATAATGAACCGGTCAGCCTTTTACGGCACCGGACATTATCCCTTTAACAAAGAATCTCTGAACAAAAGGATACAGGAAAATAATCGGACCTATGGTAACGCAAGTGAGAGCCATTTTTACCGTTTCAGAAGGGAGCGGAATCCTGTCGCCTATGCCCGCGCTTTGCGCGCTCGCCAAAAACTGAACATTGGAGAGAATAGAATACAGGCGGTATTGCAATGGATAATATGTGTCCTTCGTCATCAAGTACAGCGCGAGGTACATATCATTCCAGTAAGCCAGTGCCGCGTACAGTGTAACTGTGGCGATGCCCGGACGCGCAAGCGGAAATATGATACGGATAAATATGCGGAAAGGGCTTGCCCCGTCGATTGTGGCGGCCTCTTGTATCTCGCTCGGCACTTCCATAAAAAATGTGCGGAGCAAAACGACCAGAAACGGGCTTACTAAATACGGTAAAACCAAACCCAGCATACTGTTCTGAATACCGTAATACCGCGTGCAGAACAGATACCACGGCATAACGCCCGCTTGGAACAGCATTGTGAAATAACAGAAGAAACTGAACTTGTGGCGGTGCTTGAAAGTTTTTACCGATGTGACGAAAGCGAACATAGTCATCACGGCTACCGATCCGATAGTTCCGAAAATTGTCTGCGTTATAGACACTCTGTAGCCGGTTACCACCCAGTCAAAGCCGTTTTTGAACAGCCAAGTGTAAGTGTCGAGCGACCATTTATCCGGGATAATCTTAAATCCGTTCTGCGCCACCATCTTTTCATCGGCGAACGATGTGACAACCGTGAGAACCAACGGGTACAGGCAGAAGAATATGGCTAGAATCAAAAAGCCGTATACAATCGTCATAAAAACAGCATCAGCTTTGCGAAGCCTTATACGCACAACGCCACCTCCTTAAAACAGCCTGTAGTCTTCGTCATATCTTTTAACAAGGAAATTTGCCAGCAGAACGATAAGCAGACCGACTATACTCTGGTATAGGTTGATGGCAGACGCGAACGCGAAATCACGGCTTGTCATAATCGAACGGTAAACCAAAGTGTCGATTATATCGGTCGTGGGAATCAGTATGGGGTTGTTACGGGTCTGCGCCATAATCTGCTGCATATCGCCGTAGAGGATACGGCCCACATTCATCAGCGTAAGTATAATAATCGTGCGCTTCAGAAACGGGATGGTAATGGCGAATATCTGCCGGGCTCTTGTCGCGCCGTCCACTGTAGCGGCTTCGTAATATGTAGTATCGATATTCGCTATAGCCGCCAAATATATGACAGAACTGTACCCCGCAAACTTCCACAGATTGGTACATAACAATATAAATCTCCAATATTGAGGGGATGCGTACCACTTCACCTTATCCAAGCCCAGAGACAGCAGGAGCGTGTTTATCGAACCTTTGTCGGAGAGCAGGGCATACAGGATAGAGCCGATGACCACCCAAGACAGGAAATACGGCAGGAACACGATGGATTGAGCCGCGCCTTTGAAAATCTTGTTTTTTACTTCGTTCAAAAACAGCGCGAGGGTTATGGCAACGACCGTACCCACAATAATAAACATGGAGTTTAATATAAGTGTGTTGGTTGTTGCGCGGATGGCACTCATGGGAGACTTGAAAAAGAACTCAAAGTTTTGGAAACCTACCCAAGGGCTGTTGTATATCCCGTCCCGCGCGTTATAGTTTTTGAACACCACAACCAAGCCTGTCATCGGGAGGTAGTTAAACATCATCATAACTACGACCGCAGGCAAAGCCATAATATAATATTGATAATCGCGTTTCAGATTCCGCCGCAATCGGCGTTCAGTGGTTTTCCCGGCCATACGCACCCTCCTGAATCAGGATTCTCACGGGTAAAAATTATAAGCAGCCACACATCGGCTGCTTTTATTATAACAGTTTATTTAACACAGCGATATTAACAGTATTACTGTGTTTTTGAACAATATTACTATAATTCCCTATATTGCTTCGGTGTCATTTGGTATATTCGCTTAAACATCTTAGAAAAATATCCGCCGCTCTCATATCCGGTCTTGTACGCTATCTCGGATACCATCATATCGGTCTCCCGCAAAAGAACCTTGGCCTGTTTCATCCGTATATCGGTCAGGTATTCCCAAAATCTCTTGCCTGTTTCCTTTTTGAATATATAACAAAAATAATTCTTGCTTATCGCCAATTCCCGGCAAATATCATCTAATGAAATGTTGGAAGCATACCTTTGTTTCAGCAGTTCTATACTGTCGCGGACAATCTTGCTCTGCCGCACGGGCGGCATTTCCTCTTCCGGCTTGATTTTTTCCCTGATTTTGCCCGCTGCTTTTTCCAATGTTTTTTCCAGTTCCGTCTCGTCGATGGGCTTCAGAATATAATCCGCGCACCCTAAACGCACCGCTTGCTGCGCGTAAGTAAAATCGGCGTGACCGCTGATAAAAATGAATTCGGTGTCCGTGCCGAGTTCGCGAACCTTGCGAATAAAATCAAGTCCGTTCATGTGCGGCATCCGTATATCGGTAATGATTAAATCGGGCATGAGGGTTTCAAACAACGCGAAAGCCTCATCGCCGTCGAACGCCGTCGCGCATATCGAAATTTGCAGTTTTTCCCAGTCGATTGTTTTTTGCAGCATCTTTATGGTCAGAACCTCATCGTCAACAAGCATTGCCCTTATCACGCGAGTCTCACCTCTTTTCAAGGATTTTTCGTATAACATCCCATTTGCTTTCCATATCGGCGACAAGTTTGAACTGTGTCCGGCAGCGGTCAAGGTTCTGCCCTGTGTATGAAACACGGAAATAGGTGTCGCCGCCGATATAATCGGTCAAAAACCTTACGCCGCACTCAAGTGTCATCATCTTCGCGCCGTCGCACAGGCACTCTCGCTCGGCGGCGGTCAGATTACAGGACGACAGATAACCTTTTGCACACGCCTCAAACAGCTCAAGAGAAAGCCATACCTTGTTCAAATCCCGCTCGTCCTCGGCGGCGGCCGAAGCTCCGAAGCGCACGGAATCCCCGAAGTCGTTGACCGCCAACCCCGGCATTACCGTGTCCAAATCTATCACGCAAACTGCTTTCCCGGTGTCTTTATCGAACAGCACATTGTTCAGCTTAGTATCATTGTGCGTAACGCGAACAGGCAGTTCGCCCCGCGCCTGCAAGTTAACAAGAGTATGTGCGTATTTTTCACGCGCTAACGCGAAATCAATCTCGCGGGCAACAGCTCCGGCTCGTCCCAACGGGTCGGATTGCAACGCTGTCTTCAACTGTTCATAGCGGTGCGGCGTATCGTGAAAACGCGGTATTGTTTCGGCAAGAAGCATTGCGTTAAAATCGGTTAAGTCACGCTGAAAACGCCCGAACGCCGCGCCGCTCTCGTAAAGGTCAGCGGGCGACCCTGCCTGCTCAAGACACACACAATCGGCAAAATATTCATACGCCCGCCAGTATTCGCCATCCGCATCCCTGTAATACGTCCGTCCGTCAGCGGCGGGAATAACGGTCAGTGTCACCGCTCCGTGCTTACGAAGATGTTCTGTTACGGCGGTAATCGAACGCATTAGCGCAGGCGGGTCTGTGAACACATACCGATTTATCCGCTGTAAGGTATAATCGCGCCCCTCTTTGGTCGTTACGCGATACGTTGTGTTGATGTGTCCGCCGCCGCATGGCTCAAACGCGGTCGGAACCCCATCGAATGCGAACTGAAAAGCTGCGTCAATCATCAGATTTTCTCCCGCTTTGATAGAGATTTGATGCTTCATTTACACACACGCTTACCCCGCCGTGTGTGCGCGAGTATTCCGCCGCAAAACAGGCCAAATGGCTCTCGATTGAATCGTCTATCGGCGTGAGTGCCGCGCCGCCGCCGTTCAGCAAATCGCACAGACTGTTCATCATACGTGAATCGCCGTCACCGTGTCCCGACAGTCCCTCATTGGACTCGATTACATTGAATAATTCCGGCTCAAAGCCGAAAATATGTGTTTTTACAATACCCGCGTTCATATCCGCGTCTATCTCGCCCAATGTACCCATCACCTTTATATGGCGGTTTATCTCGCCGGTGAACGCCGACATTGTCAGACTTGCGGTAACCCCGCCGTCCATATCAAGGTTTACTATCTGATGATCCGCAACATCATTATCGCAATGGAACACGCAGCGTCCGTAAGGACCTGTCTCCAGTGCGCGGCGCAGGCTTTGTTCGGTCGCGGGGGAAGCAACGATGCTATTCGGCCAGCCCGTATGTCCCGCGATTACGCCTGTTCGCGGCGATGTTATGTATATCTTCTCGGCATCGTAAGGACAGCTTTCTTTAACTTTACAGCCGTCCAAACAGCGGGCAGCCGCGCCGTCCGGTGCTTTTTCAGGTTTGAAATAGGAGAGGCTTCCGTATGACTGGACGTTTTTAATATGCCGCCCCGAAAGCCAGAGCAGAATATCCATGTCATGGCAGCACTTTGCTAGTATCATCGGGCTTGTCTCGGCGGAATTGCGCCAGTTACCGCGTACAAAGCTGTGCGCGTGGTGGTAGTAGCCCACGTTTTCGATGGCTTGAATCGTAACTATATCGCCTATGCGCCCCGAATCTATTATTTCTTTGATTTTTGTGTAAAACGGGGTATAGCGCAGAACATGGCATACCACGACATGACGGGTACGCTCTTTCGCGAGCCGCGCAATATCCAGACATTCCTCCGGATTTGGGGATATAGGTTTTTCCAGCAGCAGATGATACCCCTTTTCCAACGCGAGCATCGCCGGGCGGTAATGTTCGCCGTCAGGCGTACAAATAAACAGTATATCGGCCAACTTTTCCGCCGCGAGCAATTTATCGGCGCAGTCAAAGCAGTTCGCCGCCGGAATCCCGAATGTTTTCGCCGCTTCACTCACCCGTACAGGGTCTGTATCCGCAACGGCGGTTATTTTCAGCTTATCCGGATTCAACTTGGCATATTCCGCGTAAACGTGCCGCCCTCTGCTTCCCAGTCCGATTATCGCGGCTTTCGGAGTATGCGCCATAAAAACGCCCCCTTATATTTAATATGATAATTTTATCACGCTTGCGGAGTTATGGCAAGCCGTGATATAATAAAGGAACAAACGGCGAATAAGGGAGCGGAAAATTCTGATGCGGATGACATTGAGGCGAAGGCTGATTCTGGTTTACTCAACAGTATTTTCAATTATATTGATTATATTGGGCAGCGTTGTCACGTTCTATAACGCAAATCTGGCGGAACAGGATAGTTATGCCTATTGCGAACGTATTGTCACCTCGAATATTCTGCTGATGGATCGTTATTTTGACCAGCTTCAAACGATAGCCGGAATTATTGCCAAAGACAGGGACGTTATACGCGCGGTGAATTACAGGAACAGTGCCGAGGTTATAGATTATTCCGTTGAGCTTTACAATCAGCGAAGGGTAAACGATAGATTTCAGCAGTTGGATCTTCTGAGCATTATTACAAACGCCAATATCATAGGCGCAAACAATACATCGCTCTATCATTACGGTATGTCGCCTGTGATGGATTTTGATTTCGGGGCTTGCGCGTGGTTTAACTCCTTTTTAGTATCGCGTGAACGCGGTGCGCTGTTCACACATTTTCACGATACGGAATATCTGCTCAACAGCAAGGTTGAGCGGACGGTTTCCCTAATAACCCCTATTCAGAGCATGGAGCAGTACACTGTCGGCGCGATGTCCTATTTAATGTGCGACTTTGACTTAGATTCCATTCTCGCTCGCAACACGGAGCAAAGTCATGTGTTAACGGCTATATATTACGAATCGGAACAGGTGATTTTCCCCGGCGGCGAGATACTGTCAGAACAGCAGAAACAGCTTTTTATGGATCGCTTGGAAAGCGGGGCGGAGAGCTTCAGAGTTCCGGCGCGGGGGCGCGGCGAGAATACATATCTCGTCTTGTCCCGTTATTCGGATGTTTCCGGCTGGCGGATTATCGGGCTTGTAATGATGAATGACAACCATACGACCGTCTTCATTTTCACGGCGGTTTTGATTTTGGTTACTATCGCGACGGCCGTTGTCTTTGCCGGCGTTCTTTCAAAATCCGTCCTGCTTCCGCTGAATCAGCTTGTGAATAAGTACCGCGAGATAGGCGAGGGGAATTTTCAAGTGACATTCGACCAAACAGGCATGGTGGAACTTGACCAGATTGTGCTTACCTCTCAGCATATGGTGGAGAGCATATCACAACTGACCCGCGATATTGAGAACGAGCAGAAAAAACTTGCCAAGGAACAGATAAAGACCTTGCAGCATCAGATAAATCCTCATTTTCTCAACAATACGCTGCAATCAATAAAGGCTTTGGCGGTCTGCGGAGACATGAAGTCCGTTTCCTCCATCGCCACGCTTTTGGGGAAAGTGCTGTCCTATTCGGTCTACAATCCCTATGATACAGTGGATTTGCAGTTAGAGCTTTCGTATGTGCGGGACTATATACAGATTCAAAACATCCGTTTCAACGACCTTATCAATTATGAGATTGACTGCGCGGAAGCATACTCGGATATGGGCATACCCAAACTTATGATTCAGCCGATTGTCGAGAACGCTTTTGAACACGGTTTTCAAAACCGCGAACCGATGACTATCACGCTGTGCGTCTTTGAATCCGGCGGCGCGCTGCTGATTCGTATCCGTGACAACGGCACGGGCATGGAGCATAACGCTGTGGAAATACTGAACGCCAAGCTCTCCCGTAATGAATCTCCCGATGACAGTGACAGCGTGGGGTTGCTGAATGTGAACAGGCGCATCAAAAATATGCACGGGACAGATTACGGTTTGAGTGTGGAAGGTTTAGATAAAGGTCTTTCGGTAACAATATGCCTGCCCTATAATAAAGGGGGAAACGTGCATGAATAAGAAGATTTGCTCCGTTCTTTCGGTTATCGCGCTGATGACGCTTGTTTCCTGCGCGAAAACCGCAGATAATGATGGCGACCGTTCATTCGATGGCATCACGTTACGCTTGATGGCGTACAACTCGGAATCATCCCGCGCCACATACCTTAAATATCTGGAAGACTCTTTGCCGGGCGTTGAAATAATATATGAATTTGTTTCTTTGGATAATTTCAGCAATGTACTCAACGCGCAGCTTTTAGCCGGGCAGGGTCCGGATATTATCGAAGTGGGCGGAGACGCAAAATTACTGGCAAAAGCAGGGTATCTTTGGAATATAACAAATCAGCAGTTTGTCGAAAAATATACCGAATCCGGTATAGCGGCTTTTACCGTAAACGGGAACGTGTACGCTACGCCGATGCAGAGTTGGTTCGAGGGCATATTCTACAATAAAAAGATATTCCGTGAAAACGATGTGACAATCCCCAAGACGTTCGACCAGTTCATTCAGCTCCATAAAGATTTGAATGCCAAAGGTATCAAACCGCAGACAATGGGGGCGCGGAGTTGGGAACCGATGATGAAACAGAGCATAGGTATTGTGAACAACGAGTTTTACGCCAAAGCCGCAGGCAGAGACTTTGATGAAAAATTTGACAACGGCGAGGCAAAGCTGGCCGAGGCATGGCTGCCATCCGTCAGTGAATGGTACAGGATGATAGAGGAAAACTGCCTTACGCCCGATATGCTGGGACTTAGTCATGAGCAGGCACTGGACGAGTTCGCGTCAGGCAAAGCCGCTATGTGGGAATGCGGCCCGTGGGACGTAAATGCGATTATGGAAAAGAACCCGGATTTTGAGCTGGGTATGTTTCCGATTCCCGGTCTGACGGAAGGGGTTGGCTGGCTTGTGGGAGGTCCCGGTTCGGGATTGGCTGTGAACAAAGCCTCGCACAATGCGATACCGGCCTTGAAAGTGCTTGACATGACAGCTACACCCGAGGCTCAGGCCGCGCTGATTAAAGACAATGCGGGCAGTTCGTTCCTGATTGGTGCTGATGCCGATTTGGGCGGAATATACGCGGACTGCGCCGAAGCACTCCGGCTTGGATATGTCTATGCGCCTTGGGTTTCCGCGTGGACGGCGGGTAATCCAATCGTGGAAGGTTACGGCAAGGCTCTCCAAGAGGTGCTTGCCGGAACTAAAACGGTCGAACAAGCTCTGAAAGATGCCGATGTGATAAACGATACAATGCGGTTTGCGTTTGAGAATTAAGCCGGCGTGAGCAAAACAACGAAAACGCAAAAAATAAGAATGTCATATAATATATTAAGGAGGTGCGTTCTATTGTCAGGTACAATGAAAGCGGTCTATCTTCCCGGTAACAGTACTGCTGTATTCAAAGATGTTCCTGTTCCGATTCCGGGACACGGGCAGGTTTTATTAAAGACAAAGGCATCAACGATATGCGGCAGCGACATACGAGCCATTTACAGGGAACATACGGGCAAAGGACCGGAAGGGTATCAGAACAAGATTGCGGGACATGAGCCTGCGGGACAGATTATAAAGTGCGGTCACGGATTGAAGCGGTTCGGAGAGGGTGACCGCGTTGCCGTTTACCACATTTCAGGCTGCGGCGTTTGTATGGACTGCCGCCGAGGATACCAAATTTCCTGCACCAGCGTCCACCGCGCCGCATACGGTTGGCAGCGTGACGGCGGTATGGCTTCTTATATGTTGGTGGATGAGCGCGACTTGATACCTCTGCCCGATTCGCTTACATACCTCGATGGGGCTCAGATTGCCTGCGGATTCGGCACGGTTTATGAGGGTTTGCTGCGGATTGGCATATCCGGCACGGATGCCGTGCTTGTAACCGGGTTGGGACCGATTGGGTTAGCTGCTCTCATGCTGGCTCGCGCCATGGGAGCTGAAAAGCTGTTCGGCATGGATACGAATCAATACCGCTGCGAATTGGCGCGTGAGAAAGGATTAGCCGATGTTGTGTTCGGTCGGGATGACGATGTATTGACGGAAATACTAAAACTGACAAACGGGCGCGGCGTGGAGAGGGCGGTGGATTGTTCAGGTCACACAACGGCTCGGCAGACTGCCATACGCGCCACGGCGAAATGGGGAAAGATTTCCTTTGTGGGTGAGGGCGGCACAGTGGAATTTAATCCAAGCCCTGATATAATACACGATCAGAAAAGTATCCACGGCTCTTGGGTTACCAGCACTTGGCGTATGGAGGAACTGGCGGGCAAACTTGACCGTTGGGGCATCCATCCCGAGGATTTGGTTACGCACCGTTTTCCGTTGGATGAAGCGGATAAGGCGTATGCGCTTATGGACAGCGGCCTATGCGGGAAGGTCGCCGTAGTATTTGATGAATAAGGAAGATAATAGAGCAATATCTGCGGAGGAAACGGCAACTTGTAAGCGATCCTTACAAGTTCAAATCGAGGGCAATCGCACCGTTCGCCGTTCTGTAAAATAAACACCAATGTACATGAAAGATTGGGTTGTATCGCTCAACGAATTTTTGACATTCCGCAAAAGAAATATTTTACATGGTAGCGGCAAGGTATCCAACGCGGATATGGAGCGGCGCGCACTCGCCGAGTATGTAAAATTCAATACGCGGAGGTTGAAGACTCCTACGGAAATGTCTGAAGACGAAATTAGCGATGTTGACGAATTGAACGAAGCAATGAAATCGAAGAAATAACGCAAACCGCAAACCGCCATATTCGCAATTCTGTTTATCGCAAGCAGGGCTTCCGTGTCCACACGGAAGCGTTTCGCTGTGCAAAACAGCTTGCAGGGGAATCCCCTGACCCCTTCGGATGGACACCGAGTGCCCATCCGTTAAGAGCACCTGCGGTGCTCTGCTGCGTGTCCTAACGGGTGCTAATGTCACGATTCCGCGATGGGGGTTTCACGTCGCGGTTTTGCGTCTTCAAAGTCGTTTCGCTGATACCTAAAATCTTGTTAGCGTTCGATTTCGCCATCACCAGTTTTTTCATATTATCCTTTGATTCCTGATACCCCGCATATTGTTTTTTCCGCTCTGCCAACAGCACCGCGTATTCCTGTTTCAATGCGGCAATCGTCGGAAATTTCGTAAGTCCCAGCGAATCAAAATATTTTTTCGCCGCTTGGTGGAGTATAATGTCCGCTTCATGTTCGGCGCGGAATTTCGCGCTGTATCCTGCGGCTTTATATTGCTTGTAGACCTCTCTCGTCCGGCTGTAGTTGGCTATCTGTTTTTGCAGCTCCCTTATCTCGTCCATACGATTCTCGGCGGCTTTTATTTTCTCGTTGCTCGACTTAAAGTCAGCGGACGCGGCGGCAGCTTTTGCCTCTAATTCGTCATAACTTTTTACGTCAATCTCCTGCAAATAGATTAGTGTCTTACTTGCTTCATGTAGATTAAATGAACGCGCCCAATGAGTGTAACCCGCTCCCTTACCTTGCCGCATTTTCTCTTGTATGTCTATGAGAAGATTGAAACGTGTCGGTGTCGGTTCGGGGGATTTGCTGCCAGCGGGAACGACAACCCTAATACCGACAATTCGCTCCCTTATAGCCTGCTCGGTGTGGTCGCCGCCCAGCGTATTAAGATGTGTTCCGCGCTCCTGACCGGAGCCGGTCATCTTGATATGTTTGCCGCGCTTTATCTCATAACCGAATGCTTGCTCACAGGCATCGTCATACTGGCGGATGAGGTCGGTAGCATTATCGGGCAATTCAATCATAGAAAATGATATGCTATCAGGAAACCGTTCGCTGATGAACTTAGCTGACGCTTCCGAGCCGTCCAACTGAGGCGGCACGTTATTCTCTACACCCTGCCAGAAG
>WRJE01000063.1 GCA_009782385.1 Oscillospiraceae bacterium
CGTCCGATGCCGATGTCGTTCTTGAAGAGACAAAGACACCGGAACGCATGAAACTCGAAGACTTTATCGAGCGCAGTCCCGAAATGGTGGCAAACCTCCTTCGTAACTGGCTCGAAGACGAATCTCAGAGACAATTCAGATAGGGGCGGATGGCAATCCGCCCGCGAACGTAAAATATGTAGGGGCGGTCATTGGCCGCCCGCGAATACCAAAAAAAGTGAGGTGAACGAAAATGCCCACGGATAAATTGTCCGGAAAAGAAAAAGCCGCTATTCTTATAATCGCGCTCGGCAAAGAAATGTCCGCGAAAATTTTCAAACACCTAAAGGATGATGAAATAGAGCAGCTCACCTTGGATATAACCAATGTGCGCCGCGTAGACACCGAAACCCGCGAAATGGTAATCTCGGAGTTCTATGAACAATGCGTAGCGCAGAATTATATAACCGAAGGCGGCCTTGACTATGCCCGCGAAGTCCTTGAACAGGCAATGGGTACCGAAAAAGCCCTCTCCATACTTACCAGACTAACTTCATCACTTCAAGTGCGTCCGTTCGATTTCGCGCGTAAAGCCGACCCGAATCAGCTTACAAACTTCCTTCAAAACGAGCATCCTCAGACAATCGCGCTCGTGTGCGCGTATCTCGACCCTCCCATGTCGTCCGCGATTATCGCCAAACTGCCCGCCGACAAACAGATTGAGGTCGTTGAGCGCATCGCGCTGATGGACAGAACGTCCCCCGAATATGTGCGTGAAATAGAGCGTGTTTTGGACAAGAAGCTGTCCAGTCTGGGGCTTGATGACTTTACCGTTATCGGCGGCATACAGTCTATTGTTGACATTCTTAACGCTTCCGACCGCAGCACCGAACGTCATGTTCTTGAATCATTGGAGACACGCAACTCCGACCTTGTTGATGAAATCCGCCGCAAGATGTTCGTGTTCGAGGACATTATAAAGCTCGACAAACGCGCTATACAGCGTGTGCTTAAAGAAGTCGAGAATGCCGACCTCACCGTTGCTTTGAAGAGCGCGACACCCGATGTCGCGGAGCTCATTTTCAGCAATATGTCAACGCGCCTGCGCGATATGATAAAAGAAGACATGGAATATATGGGGCCGGTGCGTGTGCGCGATGTTGAGGAAGCCCAACAGAAAATCGTTAATATTATACGTAAGTTACAGGATTCCGGCGATATTATAGTATCCCGAGGTTCGGAAGACGAAGTAATCGGCTAAGGGGGATGATATAGTTGGCTAAAATTGTTAAAGCGGGTTTTTCCCGTGTCGTTGAACCTCCACCCAAAGTCAGCAATGCCCCGGTTTCGGAATCCGCGGTTTTAGAATCTGCGGAAATCGGAACAGAAGAGTTTGCGGAAAACTTCGATACCGACCCCGATCTCGTTAATAAGCTCGATGAGATTGAACCCGCCCCGCTGCCGATGGAGAACTATCAAGCGGCATATGACGAGCTGATAATCGCGGCTCAGGACGAAGTTGCCGCGCTTCTGTCAGACGCGCGGAACGAAGCACTTGCTATAATGAACGACGCGGAGAGTAAATCGTCCGAACTGCGCGACCAAGCGTGGGACGAAGGGTACGCCGCCGCTTTATCCCAAGCAAAAGAAGAGGTTGCTGAAATCATCAGCCGCGCAAACCAAAACGCCGATGAAATGTCGAAGCAAATCGCTCTGGAGCGCGAACGCTACCTGCAAGACCTTGAGCGTCAGATGCTCGGTGTCGCTCTCGATGTCGCGGGCAATATTCTCAATAAAGAACTGGACGGCGATGATACGGCATATGTTTCAATGCTGCGCGAAGCCGTTTCAAAAATGCCCGCCGAAGATACCGTCAGTATAAGACTGCATCCTGATGAATACGAACGTTTCTTCAAATCTAAAGAGACTAAGCTCCAAACGCCAAAGGGAAACATCAGCGCGAAACTCATTCCCGACCCAACGCTTGACAGATACGGCGCGATAATCGAAAGCCCCGGCGGTATCATAGACGCGGGAGCAGACACCCAGTTAGAGCAAATGAAACGTAATTTTGGTGTATGATTGACCTTTCAAAATACAGAGTAATCGCTCAGCAGAGCGACAGCCTGAGTTATTCGGGCAAGGTGACTATGATCGCCGGGCTGACTGTCGAGGCCAACGGCCCCGCCGTGCAGTTAGGCGAGCTTTGCTATATCCATACTCTCAGGGGCGACAATGTAATCAGCGGCGAAGTTGTCGGATTCCGCGACAAATATGTGCTTCTGATGCCCTACGGCGACCTCTCGGGTGTCGGTCCCGGCTCGAAAGTCGAAGCGGCGAACAAAAGCCTGCGGGTCGGCGTTGGCATGGATTATGTCGGGCGTATACTCGATGGTCTGGGAAATCCGATGGACGGCGGACTGCCCATAATCCCGTCCGAATACTATAACCTTGAAAACTCTCCGCCGAACCCGCTCGAACGCCCGCGTATAAATGATGTACTTCCTCTGGGTGTCCGTGCCATAGACGGCTTTCTTACCGTTGGGCGCGGACAGCGCGTAGGTATTTTCGCCGGCTCTGGCGTGGGTAAGTCCACTCTTCTGGGAATGATTGCGCGTTATGCCGAAGCCGACATCAACGTGATAACGCTGATTGGCGAGCGCGGGCGCGAGGTGCGCGACTTCCTTGAGCGCGACCTTCAGGAAGAGGGGCTGAAACGCTCCGTGATGGTAATTGCGACCTCCGACCAACCCGCGCTTATCCGCGCAAAGGCGGCGCAGACAGGCACGGCAATAGCCGAATACTTCCGCGACCGAGGCAAAAACGTCCTTTTAATGATGGACTCCCTTACGCGTTACGCGATGGCGCAGCGCGAAATCGGTATGGCAGTCGGCGAGCCGCCCGTCTCGCGCGGCTATACCCCATCGGTATATACCGTCATGCCGCGCCTTTTGGAGCGCACAGGCACATCTCCCGGCGGTTCAATAACTGCCCTGTATACCGTTCTTGTCGAGGGCGATGACCTCAACGAGCCGATAACCGACACCGCTCGCGGTATCCTTGACGGGCATATCGTACTCTCGCGCCAGCTCGCCAACCGCAACCACTATCCGGCAATAGATATACTTGCGTCCGTCTCGCGTCTTATGCCCGACATTGCCGACAAGGATCATTACCGTCAAGCCAATAAGATAAAAAGTCTTATATCCGTTCAGCGTGACGCGCAGGACTTAATAAATATCGGCGCGTATGTCGCGGGGTCAAACCCCGAAATCGATGTGGCTATTAAGATGACCCCCAAGATTAACGATATACTCGTACAGACCATCGATGATTATACCTCTTTTGACGATACGCTGGTAAAACTGCACGAGATTGTAACTCTGTAATTATGAGGAAATTTAAGTTTACGCTAAATACCCTGTTAACTGTAAAAATCTCGCTTGAAAAGCAAAAATCCTTGGAACTCGCCGACCAGAACAGGGTTATTCTAATGTTGGAAATTGAACTCGACGCGCTGAAAGCGCGGCTCAAAGCGAGTACAAATGAATACGGCGAAAAAATGGAAAAAGGCGGTATGTCTGCGGGTGACATAGCCGCGTACAGCACGGGCATAAGGGCTCTCTTTGACCGCATTGCAGAACAAATGGAGAGCATACGCCGTGCCGTGAAGGTAAAAGAAAAAATAACGGACGAGCTGATAACCATTATGGGCGAACGTAAAATGCTCGAAAATCTTAAAGAAAAGCAATACGCCGAATACCTCGATGAGGTCAGGCGCGAAGACGCGAAGATTATAGATGACTTTATGTCTACTAAAATAGCGGGGGAGACCGAAAATGGCTGATGAACGCAAACGCTCCGAAGACCAAGAAAAAGAATCCGGTAAAAAGGGCAAAAAAGAAAAAAAAGAGAAAGCCCCGAAGCCGGAGAAAAAAGGCAAAAATGCGTCCGGCGATGAAGCGGAAAAAAAGGGTAAAAAGGGCAAAAAAGAGAAAATTAAAAAAACTCATCCCGTTATAAAAACCTTTTTTTTGACAAGCCTTGTTTGGCTTGCCCTTTTGTTCGTCTTTACCGCGCTGACATTCTTCAACATTTTTACATTAAAAGAAGTTGTTTTGCAGTTTTTTAACCCCGAAGAGGATTTTGAGGTGATGTTCGCCTCTGACATAGAAGCTCTGGAAGACTATGAAAACGAGCTGGATTTACGCTCCGATGAGCTTGATGAACGGGATTACGAACTTGATGACCGGGAGTCGGAGTTGGATGACCGCGAATCCGAACTCGATGACCGCGAATATGAACTCGAAGAAAAATATCCGTGGGCTTTTGACGAAGACACTCAAGATTTTTTCATTTCGCCCGATATATCAAGTGTGGCTAAGACTGTCGCCGGGATGAATCCGCGCAACGCGGCTAACGCATTGCTGGCAATGTCCGTTGATACAGTGGTTATGATACTCAACGAGATGAAGCCGGCAGAACGCGCCGCAATACTTGACCAAATGGAAGAGGATGACGCGGCTTCTATCATTGAAACAATGGTAGAACCCGATTAACAAGTGGGAAGGACCCCATAAAATATCGCGTTTATCAATAATTTTTGGAGGTTTTCCCATGAGTGAATTGACAGCTTTACAATTAAACCAGCCCGCCGCCGCGCCCGCCGAAAAATCTAACCAAAAGAAGGGTAAAGACGCTGATTTTTCGGAAATATTCAGCAAGGCTTCCCAACGCAATGTTAGTTCCAATGAAGACGTTGCCGCGCCTAGCCGCCCCGAACAGCCGAAAATCGCGGACAGAGGCGACAGAGATAAACCCGCAAGCAAACCCGAGAAAAACGAACCTCCCGTCAAGCGAGAGAGAGAAAAACCCGCCGCCGCGCCCGCCGAGGAGCTTGTGGCATATGCCAACAACGCTCAGGCGGCAAACAACACGCCCATAGCCGAGGAGAAACAAGATACCGCACCCGCCGTTGAGGACATAGTGTCCGCTCCTGTTAAAGAAGTCGAGATTGTCACAGATATTCCTGATGTCAAAGATTCTGTTAAAGCCGATTCTCCCGCTAACACCGAGCCGAATCCCGTTGTAACCAAAATGCCTGAGCAAGATCTCGCCGCTCAACTCTCGGTTATCGAACCTCCGGTAGCTCTGGACACGCCGCCCCCTGTAATGGCCGCCCCCCTCGTTGCTACCATAATTGAGGAGATTAATCCCGTTCAAGACATCCCGGAGGACAGCGCGGTTGCCGCGTTATCACAAGCCGCTGAAATCCTTGATTTGGCAGAAATTGACGGCGAAACAATAGAGGTTGTCAATCTCAGTAGTGAACTTGCCGTGCCAACAGATGAAGAGCTTGAAATTTCTCAGGAAGTAAAAGAAGCTGCTGAAGATTTTAACGGAAGAATCCAAGACAAATACAAAGATGTCAATGAGCTTAAAAATATCCTTGCCGAGATAGAGGCTTTCATGGAGGGGCTTGACGAAACCTCCGATGAATACGCGCTTATTAAGAGCATAATGGAAAAACTCACTGAAGACATCCAAGAACTCGAAGATTCGGCAAACAAAATCCTTGCCGCTTCCCCTGTTCAAGCGGCGATTGTCCAGAACTACGCCCCTGTACCCGGCTCAATCCAAGCCGTTCTTCAAGACTTAGTTTCCAACGTCCAAAACATTTTCCAACAGGTTGCCAACTCAGCGGCAATGACCGCCCCCGGAACAAAATCCCAGCTCGTAATGCAGCTGTATCCCGAACATCTTGGTAAACTGCGTATTGAACTGACCGCCGATATGGCAGGGAGAATCTCCGCCCGTTTCGAGTGTGAAAATTCCGCCGTGCGCGCGATATTCAACGACTGCATAAGAGACTTGTCCGACTGTCTCAAAGCGGCGGGCGTGGATTTGAAGGATATAGAAATTTTAAGATTGGAAAGCACTCTTTCCGATTCCGATTTGGGGCATCGCTCGAACCTGCAGCAGGACAACCAAAACAGGCAGAACCAATATTACTCGGCCGGTCGCCGCCGCACCGTTTCCAACGTAATAAATTCAGTGGATGTAAGCCCGATGGCGGCACTCTATGAAACCGCGATACTTAATACACTGGTGGAAGACGAATCAAAATCTGTGGATTTCAGCGCGTAATGTGAGGTAAATTATGGATACTAACGCAATTAAAAATAACGGCATAGGCGACTTTCAGCTTCCCAGTAAAACCGAACGCACAAGAGAGCATATGGGAACTCTGGGCAAAGACGATTTCCTTAAACTCCTTGTCGCCCAACTCCAAAACCAAGACCCCACCGCCCCGCAGGAAAACACCGAGTTTATCGCCCAGATGGCTCAGTTCTCCGCCCTCGAAGCTACTAACAATATGGCGGATGCCCTTCTGCAAAGCCAGACGTTCAGTATGATTGGCTTGGGCGCGGTCGGAACGGTATATGACGGCGATGGCAACGCTTCTCAGGTAATAGGCGTTGTGGACAGCGCGGGAACAGAGCAGAAAAAACCCTTTGTTATGATTGGCGATAGAAAAGTCATGACCGAAAATATCGCGCAGGTTTTCGACGCGTCGATTATTCAGGGCAACACATCCGGTATTATCGCGGGGTCTAACCTTGTCGGCAAGTATATCACCGCCGACATCAGCATAGACGGAATAACCCAAAGAATAAGCGGTAAAGTGGACAGTATGTATGTCGATGAAGATAAACCGTTCCTTTTGGTAAACGGTCACAAAGTACCCCTCAGCGCACTCAACGCCGTTGCGGAAAGCGAAGAAGATTTATCTGTACCCTCACCCGACCCCGTGGCATAATCCCTTGTAGGGGCGGTCATTGGCCGCCCGCGTTCCCTCGCCCCGCCTAACGCGGACACGATATATCGTGTCCCAACAAATTAAAATCTATTAAAGTTTCCCAATAGTCAAACGATATAGTCAATGAAGGCAAAAAAATAGTCAAGGACGACGCTCTATGGAGGAGCATCTACTATGATGAGATCAATGTTTTCCGGTGTTTCCGGACTTCGCAACCACCAAACGAAAATGGACGTTATCGGTAACAATATTGCGAACGTTAACAACCAAGGCTTCAAGGCAAGCCGCACAACTTTTAAGGAAATGTACAACCAGACAATGCGCGGGCCGTCCGCTCCGACAGAAAACATCGGCGGCACAAACGCAATGCAAATCGGATTAGGTGTCAGCACAGGTTCTATCGACATGGTATTCTCAACAGGCAGCACCCAGACCACCGACCGCACACTGGACTTGTCAATCGAGGGAGAAGGCTTCTTCGCGGTCAACCAAGCCGACCAGACATACTACACCCGCTCAGGTAACTTTTACTTAGATGCAAACGGTTTTATGATTACTTCAATGGGTATGTACCTTCAAGGTATCAGCTTTAACTTAGAAGATCAGCTTAGTGAGTTTGTTCCTGAGGAGGAAATAACTGATTTATTCCCGGAAGTCTTTGAAAATGATATTGCAACGGCACTTTGGAACAACGACAACTGGGTTAACAAACCCGATGACTTTGACGCTATTTTTGCTGAAGAAGATTTCAATGTCGAAGGAAGAGTTGAATGGTTTGCTGAAGAGGGACGGGTCGGCCCCATCAGAATCCCCCCGACAGTAACTAATATCTCCATCGGTCAGAACGGCGTTATAACTGCCATGACCCCCGGCGGAAACCTCATTGACATCGGCATGATTCCCCTCGTCACTTTCGTCAACTCAGCCGGTTTGGACAGGGTCGCCGATAACCTCTTCCTCGAATCCAGAAACGCCGGTGTCCCCGTGTGGCACAGACCTTCCGACGGCACGGGCGCGGGCAACCTTAAATCAGGCGCACTCGAAATGTCTAACGTTGACCTCTCCAGAGAGTTCACCGAAATGATTATCACACAGCGCGGATTCCAAGCGAACTCAAGAATTATCACCGTGTCCGACACCCTGCTTGAAGAGCTTGTCAACCTCAAACGCTGATTGATATAACACAAAACCTAGTGATTACGCCAATAACAATGTATGCCGTGAAGCTGTGCGCTTCACGGCGTTTCTTTGTCTTTTGTCAAAAAAGCTATACTCGACATATATACTTGTTCGTGATATAATCGCATTACATTTTTAGCGAGGAGATTAAGATGAAACACAGTTTTAGAAACGATTACAGCGAACTGGCTCACCCAGATGTTTTGAGCTTGCTGAGTTCGGTTGGGAGCAAGCAGTTTGAGGGTTACGGGAATGATGAATATTCCATCAGGGCAAGAGAGCTGATAAAGGGTAAAATTGAAAAGCCGTCCGCCGATGTTCATTTTATCAGCGGCGGCACACAGGCGAACGCCGTTGTAATTTCATCGATACTCCGCCCGCATGAAGCTGTCATAGCTTGCGAAAGCGGGCATATATGCACCTATGAAACAGGGGCGATTGAGGCAACGGGTCACAAAATCTGCGCCGTGAAAAGTGAAAGCGGCAAGCTATGCGCCGATGACATAATCGGCATTGTATCATCTCATAACGGCGAGCATATGGTAAAGCCTCGCCTCGTTTTCATTTCCCAGTCCGCCGAAACCGGGGCGGTGTATAAGAAAGCCGAACTTTCCGCGCTCTCTGACTGCTGCAAGGCAAACGGTCTGATTCTGTACATTGACGGGGCGAGGCTCGGCGCGGGAATAAACAGCCGCTTTTGTGACCTGTCTTACGCCGACTTTGCGAATACGGCGGACGTTTTCTACATCGGCGGCACAAAGAACGGCGCGATGTTCGGTGAGGCGGTCGTTATTTGCAACGATACGCTGAAAGAGGATTTCAGATACCACATGAAACAGAAGGGCGCGCTGTTGGCAAAAGGAGCGTCAATAGGACTGCAATTCGAGGCGTTGTTTGAGAGCGGTCTTTACGACAGGCTCGCCGTACACGCAAACGAAACGGCGTTGAAACTGGCGGAGGGTATCGGCGAATTGGGATATAAGTTCTTATACAAGCCCGAGACAAACCAAATATTTCCGATATTTCCGAATAAAATCGCGGACAAACTGCATACTTTATATGATTTTCTCAACTGGAGACAAATGGGTGAGGAGACTGCCGTCCGTCTGGTTACGTCATGGAACGCGGAGGAGGGCATGGTAAATGAATTTCTCGGGGATTTGAAAGGGTTATATCTCCCGCGTCCCGTTGGGATAGATTATTAACAAATTACCCCGCTTTGCGCCGATATAAGAGGCTTGTCCTATAAACTCATTGCTTACCCCCAACGGAAAATCCGCAGTCAGCCTGACATTATCAAGTTCATATTTTAATCCGCGCAAATATACTCCGTCAGCATCCCCGCCCAACGCAAAAACCGAAATTACGCCGTCTTCGCGCGGCGCGAGCCTCAGCTCCGATTTCAGGGCTGTGGCAGTAGTATTATCATCGTGCAGATATCCTCTGACACCTTGATTGATAAGAAAAGCCAAGCACTGTATATTCGCCAACGTATGGTCAAGCCGTCCGCCCAATCCACCATAGATATGAAAGCACTTAAAGCCCTTCTTCAGTCCGAAACTGAGTGCGGCGAACATATCGGTTTGGTCCTTCTCCTTTGGCAGGCGTATCACAAGCGACCCGCCTGTTTCATGCTCGGGAACAACGCCGAGGGAGTCGAAATCTCCCACAATGGCATCGGCGCGTAATCCTGCTCTCTGTGTATAGAGATACCCGCCGTCGACCGCGATAATCATATCGTGTGCGGCGATTTTCGGCGTATGAGCTGGAGGAGAACCGGCTCCGAATAAATAACAGATTGGCATCATGTTTGCAATCCCCTTATACTATCTCGTAATAGTTACCCAAATGTTTTTTCGCGTTTTTCTTGAGTTTTGCTATATCTTTGGAAAAATCATCCAAGTTTTGATAAGAGCCGGACTTGTTTGAAATTCCCGCAATAGACAAACTGGCAATGGGGAAATTTTCAGTCACGCCGTTCCGGTTCTTAGAGATGATATAACCGTTTTTGATGTCCTCATCCCTATAGAGGGAATTGACTTGAACCTTAAATTCATTTATGACGGATTGGCAATATTCTTCCCCTTCGTGATAATCGCAGACAACAATGAAATCATCGCCGCCTATGTGTCCTATAAATTCATTCTTAACGGCGCATTTTTTTAATATCTCCGCGACAAGAGCCAGCATCATATCCCCGTTTTGGAATCCATACGCATCGTTATACGCTTTGAAATTGTCAATGTCATAATAGGTAATGCAATAGGGCCGTTCCCCGAAAACACGGCTCTTAATCTCTTTTTCAATAAGAAGATTGCCCGGAAGTCCGGTCAGGGGGTTTGAGTGTGTGGCAACATCCACCTCTACCTTGGTACAGGTATTGAGCAGGTCTTTTATTGATACAATTCCACAATAACGCCCGTCTTGTTCTACCACAATCGGATTATATAACCGATCAAGAGGTCTTGTCATGGCGAGCCTTGAAACATCGTCAACACTCATTTGGTAATTTACTCTCATAAAATCAGTTTTGATAATTTGCCTTATATCCTTTTTCGAGTGAAGGCTGAATCCATACCTCCCTCCAAGCATCTCATTAAAGGCCGTCCTTGTCATAAAGCCCACCGCATTGTCATTTTCAACAATAGCAAATTCCGTAATCGTAGGATTGAGCCGCAAGGTTTCATATATGGAGTATGTTTTCTCATCGGGAGAAAATGTGTGTCCGGGCTTTGCAAAATGACCTATGATTGGGTAAACGGAACTTTTGGCGTTTTCTATGTATTTTTTATTGTGGAATTTTTTAATCATTTCTTTCTTTGCCTCAGCGATGTCCGCAAAAGACTTACGCGGTATTCCTAAAAAGAACCCCTGCCCATAGTCCACGTTCAACTTAACGAGAGTTTCCAATTCCTCCTCCGTCTCAATCCCTTCGGCAAGAATCTTTATATCCGCTCCCATGCCGAAATCAACCAACGCCTTGCACAAATGCTGCTTAATCTCATCTTTGTCTATATCGCGGATGAGGGAGGTATGGAGCTTTATGAGATTGGGACGCACATTCAATATGACTCCCAAACCGGAGTAGCCCGAACCGACATCATCGATAGCTATTCCGTATTTTTGAGATTTATAATGTTCAATGGCGGCTGTAAAAGCACTGCCGTAAATAACGGCAACACACTCTGTAATTTCAAAAGTGATGTCGATATCGTCCAATCCGTACTCTTCCAAGCGGCTTTTTGTAAATCCGTTGATAAATTGCGGGTCGTATATAACATTCGGATTGACGTTGAGAAAGAGTTTCTTGCTTCTGTCCATTTGGATGGCTTTTTCCAATGATTTTGACCGACATAGGGCTTCAAGCTCCCATGATTTACCTATTCTGTCAGCAACTCTGAACATATGCTCAATATCCATGCTCAAATTATCATCGGTAATACGGCTTAAGGCTTCATACCCGAAAACCTCACCGTTAACCAATGATACCAACGGCTGATAAACCGACATAATACATTCGTTCTCCAGAATCTTATATAAATTCTCAAAACCGGTCTTTTCGTCCATTTCTTCACCCCTAAATCAATGAGTGCGGCTGAAGTATTGCCGCAACAGTAATTATGACGAGGCTTTGTAACACGCGAAATCAGAACTGTGTAAAACTTTGGTATAATTCGTGTAAATTTACGCGGGTAATATACCTGAACAAATAAATAGCATTAAATAGCGGTTGCATAGGGCGCAAGACTGTGATACAATGATATAAGTAACCGCGCGGCAAGTTACAGAACGCTTGGAGGAGAATATATGAGTAATATGTTTAAGAGTAGCCCGGACAGCAAAACAGACGATGGCACAAGCATACTTGAGCTGATGGAGTTTACCATAGCGGGCAGCGTTTTCGGAATCAATATAGCGAAAGTCACTGAAATT
>WRJE01000064.1 GCA_009782385.1 Oscillospiraceae bacterium
GGAAAAAGCACAGTTTGCCCACATAGGGATCTGTCATGATTTTGAACGCCAACGCCGAGAACGGCGCGTCGTCCGATGGCGGGCGGCTGTCTTCCTCTCCCGTGTCAGGATTTGTGCCGATAACAGCACCTACATCCAACGGTGAGGGCATATACGAGATTATCGCGTCGAGAAGATTCTGAACGCCCTTATTGCGGTATGATGTGCCGCAGAGGACGGGAATCATCTTGCTTTTAAGTGTCGCGGTGCGAATTACGGCACGCAGCTTTTCCGGTGTTATTGTCCGCCCCTCCAGAAAATCTTCGGCAAGTTCGTCATCGAACATTGTGAGAGCGTCCGTGAGTTTTTCGCGGTACTCCGCCGCAGCGAGCTCATGCTCCGCCGGGATGTCCTCTGTGCGGATATCTTTGCCCAACTCATCGTAGGCGATATAGGCTTTCATATCGACAAGGTCTATAACGCCCTTAAAATCCGCTTCCGCGCCGATTGGCAGCTGAATGGGTATTGCGTTGCATTTAAGTCTGTCGCGCATCATATCAACAACGCGGTGAAAATCCGCTCCCATGATGTCCATTTTGTTGATATACGCCATACGCGGCACATTGTACTTGTTCGCCTGCCGCCAGACGGTTTCGGACTGCGGCTCAACGCCGCCCTTGGCGCAGAAAACGCATACGGCTCCGTCCAAAACGCGCAGTGAGCGTTCGACCTCAACGGTGAAATCAACGTGTCCGGGTGTGTCAATTATATTGATTCTGTGGTCGTTCCAGATACACGTTGTCGCGGCGGAGGTTATGGTAATGCCGCGCTCCTGCTCCTGTTCCATCCAGTCCATGGTTGCCGCGCCTTCGTGGGTCTCGCCCAGCTTATGTGTCTTTCCGGTATAAAACAGAATGCGCTCGGTGGTCGTTGTCTTTCCTGCGTCAATGTGCGCCATTATTCCAATGTTTCTTGTTAGTTCTAACGGGTATTGCCGTGGCATGATTATCTCCTTACTACCAACGATAATGCGCGAACGCGCGGTTGGACTCTGCCATTTTGTGTGTGTCTTCGCGTTTTTTGACAGAGCTTCCTAAGCTGTTGTTCGCGTCCATAAGTTCGCCGGCGAGCCTTTCGCGCATGGTTTTTTCGCCCCTCTTGCGTGAAAATCCCACAAGCCAGCGAATACCGAGCGTTTGCCGGCGTTCCGGGCGCACCTCAATGGGCACCTGATACGTCGCGCCGCCAACGCGGCGAGCTTTTACTTCCAACACAGGCATTATGTTCTCCATCGCCTGATTGAATACTTCCAGTGGTTCTTTTCCGGTTTTTTCCCGGATGATGTCGAATGCGCCGTACACAACTTTTTGAGCGACACCCTTGCGCCCGTCCAACATAATACCGTTAATCAGCTTTGTAACAAAACGTGAGTTATACAACGGATCGGGCAGAATTTCGCGCTTGGGTACATTTCCTCTTCTTGGCACAGTGCTTCCCTCCTTCACAAACTGAGTTCATAGGTACTGCCTGACAGTTAACAATTAACAGATAACAGATAACAATGCAAATCGTTGTATATTAACGGGTACAGACCGACAACAGCTTATCTGTTATCTGACATCTGTTAACTGTTAACTGCCTAACTGTCCTGCTACTTTTTGCCGGTCGCCAGACCTTGCTTGGGGCGTTTCGCGCCGTACTTTGAACGCGCTTGACGGCGGTTCGCAACACCTTGGGTATCCATTGTGCCGCGAATGATGTGGTAACGCACGCCCGGGATATCCTTTACACGTCCGCCGCGAATCATAACCACGCTATGCTCTTGCAGGTTGTGTCCGACACCGGGGATATACGCTGTGACCTCGTGACCGTTGGACAGGCGCACACGCGCGATTTTACGAAGCGCGGAATTGGGCTTCTTAGGCGTTGCGGTACGGACAGCCGTGCATACACCGCGTTTTTGAGGTGAACTGATATCCGTTGCTTCCTTACGCAGGGTGTTAAGACCTTTTTGAAGCGCGGGGGATGTGGATTTATAAGTCACCTTTTCGCGTCCATGGCGTACCAACTGATTAAATGTCGGCATAATTTTCCTCCTTTCCATATTATTTTGTTGTTTATGTTATATTGCCCATTATTAGGCAATTTAACAGCAATATGGTTAATATAGAATCGCCGAAGCGGAAATTCATCTCACCAAATGGGAATGCTATCATAAAACACGGGGTTTGTCAACTGTTTTTTTGAAAAAACCACGAAATTTACGGCTGTCTTTAAGAAATATCCTTAAAGACTTTACTCCAACCCTGTCTTATGATAGAATAAACTAAGTAAAGGAGTGACATCTATGATTGGGCGCGTGCGGTCGCTTGGGCTTTCCGGTCTTAATGGCTATGAAGTTGGTGTTGAGTGCTTTCTGTCCGGAGGTCTGCCTTCGTTTGACATAGTGGGACTGCCCGATACCGCCGTTAAAGAATCGCGCGAACGAGTACGCGCGGCGGCTAAGAACTCCGATTTGGTTTTTCCGCAGAGGCGCATAACCGTCAATCTAACGCCCGCCGACAAGCGCAAAGAGGGCTCTGTTTATGACCTGCCCATCATGCTGTGTGTCGCATCGGCGCAGGACAGCGCGTTGGTCATACCGGATGACGCTGCATTTTTAGGCGAACTGTCGCTCACAGGCGAGCTTCGCCCCGTGAACGGAGTTTTGTCAATGGCTTTGGCGGCGCGAAGCACCGATATAAAGACGATATTCGTACCAAAGGACAACGCGCGTGAAGCGGCTCTCGCTCAAGGGTTGGAAGTCTTTGGAATTAAAACGGTTAGGGAGCTTGTGCGGCATTTGACGGGCGAGAGGGTTGTAAAGCCCGAGACGGCGCGTCCGCCGGAGATTCCCGAAATATATTGCGATGATTTCAGAGATGTGCGCGGTCAGGAAAATGTCAAGCGCGCTCTGGAGATTGCGGCGGCGGGAGCGCATAATATTATTATGTCCGGTCCGCCCGGATCGGGCAAAAGTATGTTGGCGCAGCGTTTGCCTTCGATACTGCCCGCGCTTACATATGATGAGATTTTAGAATGTACCCAGATATATTCGGTGGCGAAATTGCTGACGGCATCTGTGCCGCTTGTCACTTCGCGCCCGTTCCGCTCGCCGCACCATACGGTGTCCGGCGCGGGACTGTCCGGCGGCGGGAGCAACCCGCGCCCCGGCGAGATTTCGCTTGCGCATAACGGTGTTTTATTTTTGGATGAGCTTCCTGAGTTTCCGCGTGACTCACTGGAAGTTCTGCGCCAACCCATGGAAGACGGTACAATAACTATATCGCGCGCGGCGGCGGCTGTATCGTATCCGGCGCGGTTTATGCTGGTCGCGGCTATGAATCCGTGCAAATGCGGGTGGCATGGACATGAATCATGGCGGTGTACCTGCACGGCGCGTTCGTTAGAGCAATACCGGGCGCGTATCTCCGGTCCGTTGTTGGACAGGATAGATATGCACGTTAATGTCAGGCACGTAGAGTATACGGAACTGGTAGAGCCGGGCGGCGCGGAATCATCGGCGGTCATACGCGAACGTGTTGGACGGGCGAGGGATATACAAAGGAGTCGTTACGGCGAGGGGTTTTACAACGCAACGCTTCCGGCGGAGCTTAGAGAGAAGTTCTGCAAGCCGGACAGCAAGGGTTCTGAATTATTGGAGAGCGCGTTCTCGCGCTTGGGTCTGACGGCGCGGAGCTATGACAGGATAGTTAAAGTCGCGAGGACTATCGCGGATTTGGCGGGCAGCGAAAGTATAGAATCGGGGCATATAGCCGAGGCTGTGCAATACAGAAGGTTGGACAGGGTATAGCTTGATTTCATTGTCATATTAGGGTATAATAACGCTATATATTTACATATTGAAAGGGGTGAATCATATGGGAACGATTATTAGGTCTTCGAGTGAACTTCGAAAGAATTATAATAGCATTGCGGAAATCTGCCGCACAAGCAGAACCCCTGTGTTTTTGACGCGAAACGGAACGGGTGATACTGTTATCATGGATATGGAAACATATAACCGAAGGGAGGAGGATTTGGCTGTCGCCGAACGCCTTTTAACGGCTGAACGCTCCCGTTTGCTTGGAATACAAGGGTATACACTAGATGAGTTTGAGAAAAACATGAGGGCAGCAATAGATAGAGGCTTCAAGCATGGAGCATGATAAAAAAGTATATAAGGTAATTGTTGACCCCTCCGTTAACGACAGAATTTCCGACCATTTTGAGTTTTTATCCCGTGTCAGTGTTTCTGCCGCTAATCGGTTATTAGATGAACTGCTAAAAGATATTCAATCACTTGAAACATCCCCGTATCGAAATCCGGTGTATGCTCGTCCGTATTTGCAGCAGGGTAAATACAGATATAAGATTTCTGAAAAGAGATATCGCATTGTTTATCAAATTGACGGTGATTTTGTTTTTGTAGATGATGTGCAAGATTGCAGGCAAGATGACGATAAAAGCATTTTGAATATTTCAAAGATAGAATAATATAAACCGGAGGTTTTACCATGGCTGTAAACTTGTATATTGTTGACGACTTGAAAGGCGTTCCGGGACTGCACCCCGATAAAGCTCTTGCGCGGATGAACGGCGACCTTGATGTATATTCGACGCTTTTGGATAAATTTCTTAACCAAACGCCGCGCACGATTCCGCGTCTCAAAACCCTTTTGCGCGATGGTAAAATTAAAGAATATGCCGAAGAGATGAAGGCGTTAAGGATAGACCTCGCCGATATATTCGCGCTTGACCTTCTTAACCGCGCGAATTTGCTTTATGATACCGCCGTTAACGGCGAGCTTCAAAAATGCAATATGCAGCTCAACCCGTTTATCGAGGCTCTCCAGTCGTTCGCGTATGAGGTCAAGCAGTGCCGCACACAGGAATCCATTGATAATTCCGATGAAGCAGCGTTAAAAGCCGCCGAAATGGATATAGGATCGGCTGTTGTAAATAATAAGTACTCGACCGTTAACAAGTCAAAGTTTCTTGAGTTATACAAGCGGCTGAACGACAGGCTGTATGATAAGGCTTTGAATCTTGCCAACGTTCTCAAGTCGATGGGTTATGACGCGGAGCTTACCGGCGCGTTGGGGAATATAGTATCGGACTTGGGTCACAGCAAGACGACAAGCGCGGTTAAAGAATGCCGAAGACTGCTGATATTGCTGGGCTGCCCTGTGCCTGACGATGAACCCCGCAAACTCAAATTACTGCTTGTCGATGTGTCCCCGCTGACATCACAGGTAAAGCGGATACCTGACGCGGATTATGAGTTAATAACATCCATGACGGCGGCTGATGCCGTTACAAAATTAAAATCATCAAGCCCGCCTGATTTTATATTGATTAACAGCAATCTTCCCGGCACGGACGCTTACTTAGCCGCCGAACAGATAAAGAACGCCGGCGCGGACATACCTTTCGGATTCGTTTTTGACGCTCCCACATCTCAGGATATACTTAAAGCAAAGCAGACAGGAGCTGTCGAATTTTTCATCCTTCCGCTCGATGAAAGGATATTTTTAGAAAAGCTGGCAAAATATAAACAACAATAAAAGGAATATGCGGGCGAAAAGGGCAAACAATAACTCACGTAAACTCCCACAGAAAATTTTTGGAGGATATGTGAATTATGAAAAGATTCTTTTCGCTCGCGCTTGCTTTATGCCTTAGCTTATCTATGGCAACAATCAGCGCGAAGGCCGCGATTACCGCGGTCAACATTACCAAGACCGGATCGCCCGGCAAGCCGATTGCGTTTACGGCTAAAAACTTTGAAGATGCCGTTACCGGAGAGACCGCTTCGTTAACCTCTCTGACAATAACTGCGGTATCGCCTGACGGTACACTCAGGCTCGCTTCCGGAGACGTAAGGGCTGCCGACATCATTCCTTGGGCGCAGCTTAACACATTGACATTTAACCCGAAGCCGGGCTTCCACGGCATAACCGAGTTCTCGTGGACGGCAACGGACAATGACGGCAACACCACCGCGCCCGCAAAAGCGATACTTGACCTTACCGTTCACGCGCCTACCGCGAACGCCGATATGTTCAGATGCTTTATCAACACAACGATTAACGGCGTACTGACCGGTACGGACCCGCAGAACATGGGACTGACCTTTATACTGGAGTCAGACGTGAGACACGGCGATGTGCGCCTAAGTCCCAGAGGTTCATTCTCTTACACGCCCGATAAAGACTTTGTGGGCGATGACACGTTTACCTTCTCCGTCACAAACGGTTATCTGACATCGGCGGCGGCAACTGTCACAATAAAAGTCGCCAACGTCAAAGCTCCCACCGCCAGCACAACGTCATATACTGTTGACTATCACGGCACGGTCAAGGGAACGCTTACAGGAACCGACCCGAACACCCCGGCAAACGCTCTGACTTTCGCGATTGTAAATCCGCCCACAAAGGGTACGATAACCTCCTTTGACGCGGCAACAGGCAATTTCACCTATTTGCACAACTCCGATTTGCTTGTATCCGACACTTTCACTTTCAGAGTGAACAACGGTTACCTCTGGTCGGACGCGGAAACGATAACGATCCACATCAATCCCCCGACCGCGTCGCACTACCGCGACATGACAAATCACTGGGCAAGTTTCTCGGCGGGTGTTCTGAGGACACTGGATATCGCCATCGGCGAAGAAATCCAGAAGATGTATTATTTTAACCCCACCAAACCCGTTACCCGCGCCGAGTTCTCAAGATTTATCAACGCAATCTTGAAAATTCCCCTTTCAAAGAACCATATCAGCCACTTTGCGGATGTCACCGAGCCTTATCAAATCGAGTCTATAAACGCGATGTATGAACACGGCATCACGGGCGGCACAATGGTAGGCACAAGATTGTATTTCTATCCCGAGAGACACCTGACGCGCATTGAAGCTATGAAGATGATTGACAACGCTATGAAATTCGCCAAGGCAATGGATCTTCAGCTGAACTTTAGGGATACCGATTTAATCCCCGACTGGGCGGTACAGTCCGTCAAGAACCTTGTAGGTTACAGGATAGTCGGCGGAAGCAACAACTATCTCAGACCCTTGGATAACATTACCCGCGCGGAAGTAGCGCAGTTAATGTATCTGGTGTATCTTGAGAATAACAAGTAGTTAAGATTAGAGGGGACGATGGCAATCGTCCCCTCTAATTAAATTCCTTTAAGTTCAGCACCTTTCCACTCAACAACATCCTTTAACGCGAGTTTCTGCTGTATGCGGATGAATGTGGACATATATTCATAGTCGGGGTTTCCGTCAGTAGTAACGGGAAGATGAATAGCAACCGCTTTTAAGACGTTGACACTAAAAGAACTTTGTCCCCAAACAAACGTCACAAATGCCTTTTTCATTACAGCTATTAAATAAACTGCAATTTCTCGTGTCATTTCTGTATTTTTTAGTGAGAATATTTTTATTTTGTCACCTGTAAAGTAAGGTGCGTTCTGATAAAACATTGTCGCTGTATCCTGTC
This sequence comes from Oscillospiraceae bacterium, assembly GCA_009782385.1. Taxonomy (GTDB): domain Bacteria; phylum Bacillota; class Clostridia; order Oscillospirales; family UBA929; genus WRMG01. The sequence continues at coordinate 7,527 of WRJE01000064.1, forward strand.
CAAAGCTAATCGTATTCGCCGGATTTAAGTATTGCTCTGACTCAGTAATATAACCTCGAATACCATTATTGCTCTCTCCGCGAGCGACATAACGATACTTACCGTCAAACACTACAGTATTGGCGTTAAATTTTCTCTTAGGTGTTGATATATCAAACAATTCACCCAACCGAAAAGGTTTATGCTCTTTATTTCCCTCAGATTTAACGCTATGGTAATCATCCAAGAAAATCTTTTCTTCATTTGTTAACTGACAATCATCCAAGTCGGTCGCGCAAAGATATTCCTCAAGTTTGTGCAACCGACAAATCTCGTGTTCGCGTATATAATTTTCCATAAACGCAAAGTCTATTTCACCATCGGCGGTAACCGGGAGCATAATCATTTCATCTTCTACTCTGTTATTCCAAATCGCGAGATTCTCTCTCGAATACTTTGGATACAACACTTTTTCTAAAACGGCAGCAAGATATAAATTAAATTTATGTGAAGCTAATTCCCCTTTTATGCGGAGAAAGTAACTTTCTCCGAAGACACCCGTTTTGTTTTTTTGAGCGTAAACCAGACCTGTCGCCACTACTCCATTAGATATTACTGTTAGTACATTAGAATATGATTCCCAATCGCTAGGTCTTCCATAATACTGAATACCATTATCTCCCTTTTTGGCATATGTCAACGGAATAGAAAACTCGGCACTTCGCTCTTTGCTAACATTTTGCTTTTGTTCATTAAAGGTCTTAAATGCACATTTCGGTTTAAGGCAATCAAATAAATCTCCTATCCGAAATTTCTTAAACTCACGCATCCCTTTCACCTCTCAAGACCTGCCCGAGTTCCCACGCAAGATACTCGCTTACGACTTTCATAAAATCCGCTTCCGTTGGTATGGCATCGATTTTTTTGTGTTGTGAAAAAGTCCAATCGTTCCCATCAAGAGTTATGTTGCCCTCGATGTATTCATCTTCGGTGAAATAATGAAGATAATCTTTTCCGTAGTTTACAAGGTCAACAACTTCTTGATAGCGTTCATTTGCATGGTCGGTATTTCGCAAATTCACATCAAGCCCTGATTTTTTGCGGTTTTGACGTGAATATCCATCATTTGCCATGTCAATGAACTTTACTTTTTGCTTTACATCATGCGCTTTACCGACTTCAAAAACATATACAGCGGTTTGAACGCCCGCTTTCCCTTTGAAAATATCCGCCATATGTATGCTTGCAAGTAATGTATTACCCGGATAAATTACAGTTATATCCTTATCATTTTCGTCTTTTTCAATAACACTGTATCCATTCAAAATATCTTTTGTGAATGGTAGACCATTTCCTGACCCTGCATTTTCTTGAATAAGTATAACAGCTCTGCCGCTCTTCATTTTGCTTAGAGCTTTCTTGACAAAAACAAACCCCTTGCCCAAAGCCGAGTATGGGGGGTTAAGTAAAAACACGTTCGCCGGAAATGGCTTGTCTTTTTCATTGCCTTGCTCGTAATTGCCTGTGTAATCCCGCAGAGAATCCTTATGCAGTATATTACTTGACCCATCGTTCATCATCAGCATATTGAGCACGGCAAGCAAGTATATGTCGGAACGCTTTTCAATGCCTAGCAGTTGCAGATTTTTAATTTTAGTAATTGCTTCGGCGAGCTTTTGAGGACTTTGAATATTCTTCTCAGCATCCTCAATCATCAATTTCATTGAGGAAATGAGAAATCCCGCAGACCCGGCGGCATAGTCCCAAACATAACTGTTGCGGTCAACTTTTGCGAGTTTTGCCATCATCATTGTGACATAGCGAGGTGTCAGCACAACATCGTTTTTATCGGAATCGGGAATATCCACCCATTCATTTAAGACATTGAACAACTTTCCTGTGAAGTCAAGATGATGCGCCGATGTGAATATCGGCAATATTTCGTATTTTACACGCTTGTATACTGCTTTTAGCTTGCTCTCGCCGTTAATTGGATTGTACAATCCCGAATGCACAAATACACGGGAAAGGTCGTTGACTATCATTTCCTTTTTCTCTTGCGGCAGGTCACGCTCCGTCAGAAAGTCGGAAATTTTGCTTATGATGACTCTGCCGTCATTTGTGTTTTGTCCGGTCTGCCCTTTTAAGTCGGTAATTTCAAGCGGCATAACCTTACCGGGAACGCCAAGTCCCGCCATAATCATCCCTGTAATAAGTTCAACACGCGAACCCACGGATATTTGCAAATCGTCCTGCATGGATTGATTCAAGGTTTTCAAGCCTGTCTCAATCTTTTCTTCAACCCTGCGGCTTTGCGCTTCTATTTCTTCGGGAGTGAGTTTTAGCTGCTCGACCTGTTTGACAAAATTTTCAAAGTTCTCAGGGGCTAAAAAGGTCAAATCAGAATATTCCGCAACCTTTTTAGGTATGCAGAAGTTATCATCGGAAACATAGTAAACGCCAAGTTCGGTTTTAAGTGTGCCGGCTTCCTCGTACCCGTTAATCCCTATAGCAATGGTTTCCTTATAGCTGTCGGTAAATTCAATTATGGCTTTTGCATAATGAACCGCGCCGTTTACGGCAAAGCCATTTATGTTCGTGTAATTTGGTTCACCGCTTTTAAGTGTGTTATCAATTTCACCGTTTGCGTTTTGCTTGACGAGCTTACCTTTTTTACCTTTTACCTCAATCATAACCGGAAAGACCTTGGTGCTTGCGGCAGTTAATAGCAAACGAACATCCGGGTAATTCCCGCCACTACCTCCGCTTTTCGAGGGTGCTTGCCGCATTGCAGCATCAATTTCACTATTGATGCTGTCGGTCTTCGCGTAATATTTGCATTTATATGAGCCAAGCCACTGCTTGCCAAGATCTTCAACTCGTTCTTCAACGGATTTGTTCGACATACAAAAATCACCACCATATTAAATGCTACTATAATAATTGTAACACAAACAGGCGAATACCGCAAGGCAATTAATCTTGCATTTTGCACTCCGCAAGGCAAAACACAAAAAACATTTGCATTCTATTGCGTTTGTGATATAATACGGACAAATTATTTTAGAAAGAGGTTACAACATGAAAAAGCGTATTCTATCCTTCGCGCTTGCGTTTGCCCTTTTTATCGCACTCGTCCCGATGACAACGGCGATGGCGGCAGTCACGTTCAAAACTTATATCAATGAAAACGAGAACTATTTCAAGGTGGAAATCTCGAATTACATCGGCGAAACCGACAAAATTACTCTTCCCGGAATTAAAAGCGATACATTATCCGTATTTTTACTGGATAGCGACAGTGATGCGACCGCTATAGACACTGTGGAGAGTTGGGGGTATTGGGCCAATATCGGTAAGGTTCACTTCCCCGATTCAATAGCCGGGAAAAAAGTGGGATATGTTCAAGGTGTGATATCGACCAACGACATAAAGGGTCAAGCCGGATCTGTCCACAAATGGCCGAACGATTCTTTTGGAGAATACAACCTTAGAACAGGTGTCCATAACGACATTATCACGTTTTGGTACGATGACGAAAGCGGCGGTCAGATTGCCGAAGCGAGTTATACAATATCCTATATCTTGTTAACGCCGAGCATGGCTGATACATATTTGAAAACGGGAAAAATTGAATATATTTGTCATATGGTAAATGAAGAAACCTATGAATATGAGGACACTGTTGCGTTAGAGGTGGAAATCTCCGGCTTGAAAGAGCTTATACTGAACGCAAGAGGCAACGAGAGCAACTCAACCGCACCGACCCCAACCCCAACCCCTGCAGCCACAGTAACAACCTCCCCAACCGCCAACAAAGTGCTTGTTGACGGCAAGGAGGTGGCGTTTGACGCTTATAATATCAACGATGAAAACTATTTCAAACTCCGTGACGTTGCGTTTGTACTTAACGGAACAAGGGTACAGTTCAACGCCGCACTTGTTGACGGCGCGATAAACATATACAAAAATACAGCCTACGAACCCAATGGCTCGGAAATGCAGTCCAAGGGTGAGGGAAGCAAGGAAGCAACGCTTAATAAGATGAAAATATTGATAGACGGCGTTGAGACGGAACTGACGGCGTATCTGATAGACGGTAACAACTACTTCAAAATGCGCGAACTGGCGCAGACGTTTGACTTTTTCCCCGCCTATGACGGCACGATAACGATTGACACCACAAAACCTTACGGGGGATAAACGTAATATATGACAAACAACCTCGCCGAAAATTCGGCGGGGTTGTTTTTGTTTAACGGCGCGTCAGGGATGCCGCGCCCTACAAAAACACGGCA
>WRJE01000065.1 GCA_009782385.1 Oscillospiraceae bacterium
ATTTTATCCCTCATAGTATCCCTCGCAATGGTACTGTCCCTAGGAATCCCCACAGTTGCGGCAAGCCCCGCAGACTACACCGATTTACCCGACAGCTCACACTTTACCTATAACGGTATAGTCTCCGCAATCGAGAACGGCATAATGCAGGGTGTCGGCGGCGGTATATTCGCGCCGAATACCGTAATCACACGCGCGGAAGCGGCAATCTACCTAGTAAACGTAATGGGCGCGACAGTAAAAGCATCATTAGCAGGCGCAACCGACATTAACCCCGATGCTTGGTATGTCAAAGACGGCAGACTTGCCGTTGCCGTTCAAATGGGTGTAATATCTCCCGTTGGCGGTAAGTTAAGACCCGATGACTTAGTAACCCGCGAGGAAGCATTTGACATGATGGCAAGAGCTGTCAAGTTAACTAGCCGCAGTTGGAATCTTTCAAGATTTGAGGACAGAGCGGAAGTATCGAACACTTACGCAGGGTCGATTCAAGCTCTCGTAAGTGCAGGATATGTTAACGGCATACCATCGGGCGATGGATTTATACTCAGTCCCAAAGGCACAATGACACGCGGTGAGTTCGCTACACTGTTTGGAAACGTGTTCCAAGGGTTTGTCTCGGGTGCTGTCAGTTCCGTCAAGAGCGGAAATGTAGTAGTTAAGAAAGCCGGAACTGTACTTAAAAACTTAACCGTCAAAGGCGACTTGATTATCGGGGACGGAGTTGGTAACGGCGATGTCACACTTGACAATGTAAAAGTCGAAGGACGGCTTGTTGTCAGGGGTGGCGGCAAGAACTCGATAATAATCATTAACGGTTCGAGTGTAGGTGAAGTCGTTGTCGCGCGTGTTGACGGAGCTGTGAGGGTTTCTGTCAGTGATGACAGTTCAGTGCAAGTCATTTATGTCGATGACGGTAAAAACGATGTAATTATTCAAGGTGACGTTGAGCGTGTAGTCATTGAGACTTCAGATGTAACCGTAACACTTCAAGGCGGAACTGTCGGCTCAGTGACCGTCAGTGCCGCCGATGCCGATGTTATTATCGGCGCGGGTGCGGTTGTTGAGCAGCTTAACGTCAGAGCCGAGGATGTCACCATTGAAATCGTCTCCGGCGCGAAAGTTGAAACTCTTAACGTATCCTCAACCGCTGATGTTACGCTAGAAGGTACGGGCAAAGTCGGTGAGATTACAGGCGCGGGTTCGGGTAATGTTGATAATGAGCTGACCGGCTCTACAACATCCGGCGGTTCAAGTGGCGGTTCAAGTGGCGGATACGCTCCTACACCTCCTCCCGTTTCTCCCGCGCCAACGCCAAGCCCAAGCCCCGAGCCCGAACCCTCGCCCACCCCAACTCCCACGCCTACACCTACACCTGAACCTCCGACACGCTTAGAGGTGCTTCAAGGCGCGGATGGCGTGAAACTTCTTATTCCCAATGAAGCGATTGCCAGTGCTAAGGCTTATAACGGTCTTGATGATAAGACATCTGGGAATCTAGTAGTTTCCTATAACGAGAGCGGTGGCTATTTTGAAATTAAAATCGGAGAAGGTAAGACCGGGGAAATTGAACTTCCTTCATTCCAACATTCGGCGGTAGGACAGGAAAATACTGGTCTTTCCTATGTTATGGTAATACCGGGAAAAGACGGTGCTACAGTAAACGGTGTTGCCCGCAGTGTTAATGGAAGCGTAGAAGCCGTAGAAAATGTAACGGCTGGTGTCGGCGATGCCGTGGGCGGCATTACATTCAATGATATTGACAACGCATTTAATGACATTATGAGATTGAATCCCCCCCTCGACACCACACCCTATTATTTCCTCGGTCTGCATTATGATGATAACTCGGTTGAAATTTATAAGGTGACTGTACATAAAGAAGCATTTGATGAAGCCCCCTAACAACAATCGCAACCCCATGTAAACGACAATCCATCATAACTGTTTTTCAGCATAACAACCTCTCCCCCGCAAAAACCCCGCCGAATTTGCAGTTTTCGGCGGGGGTTGTTTATGTAGGGACGACCTGCGGTCGTCCGCGTTTCGTTTAGTGATAGGGCGAGGTGATAACACCCCGCCCTTGCATCCATTGTTAATTAAATAATTACCATTGTTAATTGTTATCTGTTAATTGTTAATTGCTAATCACCATCTCATAGTGCGGTATACCGTCCTCTAAATACACATCTGACGCAATGTGAAAACCTAAACTTTCATAAAACTTTTGAAGATACGCCTGAGCGGATATGCGAATAGTCCGCTCTTTTTTATCTTTGACTATGTAATCAACGGCGCGGCGCATAATCTCCCTGCCAAGTCCCGTTCCCCGATACTTTCGCGTTGTAATAAGTCTTCCGATTCCTATTTCCTTAAACCTTGTTCCCTTTGGCGTTATGCGGCAATACGCGGCTATGTTCCCGTTTTCCTCAGCGAAAATGTGTTCGCTGACATAGTCCAATCCATCTGGGTCGAGATACGGACATACCTGTTCGACAACGAATACATCCGCCCTGCCCTTGAGTATTTCATAAAGCTCACGGGTCGTCAGCGCGTCAAATGACTTTGTGTGCCAAGTCATTGCTTATGAAACCATATGTCTTTCGCGTATTGCGCGATTGTGTTGTCGGAGCTGAAAACGCCCGCCATTGCTATATTGCGTGTTGACATTGAGAGCAAACGCGCTTTGTCGCGGTAAATCAGGTCGGAATCCCTCTGTGCGCGGGCATAATCGTCAAAGTCGCGCAATGTAAAGAACTCATCGTTATAGTCAATGAAAGCGCGCATAATGTTCGAGAACTCATCGCGCGGCAGATGCCCGAACAGCGTGCCGTCTGTAAGCTGTGATAAAAGCCCTGAAATCACAGGGTTTGCCGCGGCATACTCAGCTGAGTGATAGCCGCCGTTGGCATAAGTCTCAAGAACTTCCTCAACGCTCATACCGAACAGGATAAAGTTGTCATCGCCAACGTGTTCGCGTATCTCAATGTTCGCGCCGTCGTTCGTGCCGATAGTAATCGCGCCGTTGAGCATGAACTTCATATTTGATGTGCCGGACGCTTCCTTCGATGCCGTGGATATCTGTTCGCTAAAATCAGAAGCGGGGAAAATCATTTCGGCCATCTCTATGCCGTAGTTCTCTAAGAACACCAACTTGAGTTTCTTTGACGCAATCGGATTCTTTTCAATCGCTTTTGACAATTCGCAAAGGAATTTGATGACATTTTTTGCAAAGTAGTAGCTGGGTGCGGCTTTGCCCGCGATTATATAAGTACGCGGCGTAAAATCAAAATTCGGGTCTTCGCATATCCTGTTATAAAGGTGCATGATATGCAGCCCGTTCAGCATTTGACGTTTATATGCGTGTATGCGCTTGACTTGCACGTCAAAAATGGAATCAGGGTCAATAATCGCGCCGTTTGTCTTTTTGATGTATTCGCACAATCTTAATTTGTTGTGGCGTTTTATAGAGGCGAGCTTATCGGTAAAGCCCTTGTCATGCTCATATTTTACAAGGAATTTCAGTTGCAGCGGGTCGGTTATCCACCTTGTCCCAATGGACTCTGAAATCAGTTCCGACAACTTGGGGTTGGATTTTAGCAGCCAGCGGCGATGTGTGATACCGTTGGTTTTATTGTTGAATTTATGCGGATAAAACTCATAGAAGTCACGCATTACCGAGTTTTTCAGCAGTTCCGTATGAACGGCGGCAACACCGTTTATGCTGAATGAGCCTGCGACCGCGAGGTGCGCCATTCGTACATTGCCGTCACCTAGAATTGCCATACGCCCAACCCTGTTATCATCGCCGGGGTAACGCCGATATAAATCTTCGCAGAAACGCCTGTTAATCTCCTCAACAAGCATATAGATTCGCGGCAACAGCTCCCGGAACGTATCTATCGGCCATCTTTCGAGAGCTTCGGGCAATATTGTGTGATTTGTATACGCAATCGTCCGTGTTGTAATACGCCATGCGTCATCCCAAGAGTAACCGTTTTCATCCATTAGGATTCGCATAAGCTCCGGTATCGCCAGCGCGGGATGTGTGTCGTTTATCTGAACGGCAACTTTATCCGCCAGATTGTCAAGCGTGTCATGTTTGCGCTTAAAGCGGCGTACTATGCTCTGCAGTCCGGCAGACACGAAAAAGTACTGCTGTTTAAGACGCAGAATACGGTTTTGATAATTGGAATCATCGGGATACAGCACTTCGGAAATAGCCTCAATCGCATATCTGCGCGACATGGCGTTCATATAGTCGCCCCGGGAGAATGACGCGAAATCAAATTCCTGCTCTAGAGCTTCCGCGCTCCATAGTCTGAGGGTATTTACGGTTTCGTTTTTATAGCCTAAAACGGGAATATCAAAAGGCACGGCACGTACAGGCGTGTAATTCTCATGGATAAAAACTGTATTCCCGTTCCCATCGGTCTCAGGACGCACGTTACCGTAATATTTAACAACAACTGATTTTTCGGGCTTTCGTATTTCCCACACGTTGACCTCACGCAGCCAGTTATCAGGCAGCTCGACCTGATATCCGTCAATGATTTTTTGCTGAAACAGCCCGTGTTTATAGCGAATGCCGCAGCCGTTACCCGAAATCTCCATGCTTGCCATTGAGTCTAAGAAACACGCCGCCAAACGGCCCAACCCTCCGTTGCCAAGACCCGCCTCGGGTTCGGAATCTATCAAATCATTCATATCAATGTCAAGCATTTTAAGGCCTTCTTCACATATGTCACGAACGCCGAGGTAAATGAGATTCTTCTCCAAATATTTCCCCACAAGGAACTCAAGCGAGAAATAGTAAACAACTTTATCACCGTAGTCGAGCGTCACTTTATTCGAGTGAGCCCACAATGAATTGATATGGTCTGTTATCATTGACGCAAGCGTTGCGTAGAGGTCGCTGACAGACGCTTCGTCCATAGATTTACCGAACATAGAGGAAATACGTTTTACAAAATGCTCCTTAAAAGATTTAGGATTATGAAACATTATACACCCACCCTTTCTTGCTCAGTATACACTATTTCGCGGCGGTGTACAACAGTTATTTCTTATTCCGTCAACCGTGTTATTTGCTAATCAAAAATATTGATATTGCTTTCGCGGTATGATATAATTTGAAAAAAATTGAAAGAGAGATTGTCAGCATGAAAAAACGTGTTATATCCCTCGTTCTCGCGTTAACTCTTATTCTCACGATTATTCCCGCAACTCTTGCCGCCCCCGCTGTCATTGCCGAACCGACCGCTTCAAAGGTGATTGTTGACGGGAAAGAAATATCATTCGATGCATATAACATCAATGAAGAAAACTATTTCAAATTGCGTGATGTGGCATACACGCTCAACGGCACAAGAGTACAATTCGATGCCAATCTTGTAGATGGCGCAATAAATCTGTATAAAAACACAGCATATACTCCTAACGGGTCGGAAATGCAAGCCGGAGTCATAGGCAGCAGAGAAGCATCGCTTAACAAAATGAAAATCTTTGTTGATGGCGTTGAGGTTGAGCTTACCGCATACTTAATCGGCGGCAACAACTATTTCAAAATGCGTGAACTGATGATGACGTTCGATTATCACGGCGCGTTAGTTGACGGAGTTATTGTAATCGACACAAATAAACCTTATGTGTCGGCAGAGCCGACACACACACCCACTCCTGTGTATGCGGGAGATATGGGCAAAATCGGGCAGTTTCAAACTATTTCTGCAGACAGTTATCACACGGTATCAATAAAAACAGACAATTCGCTTTGGGCATGGGGAAGAATTATGCTTAGTCAGTTTGGTGATACTTCGATTGAGGTTTCAGCATACACACCAATAAAAATACTGGACGATGTTACCGCTGTTTCTGCAGGTTATTCTCACACGGCAGTAATAAAAACGGACGGTTCGCTCTGGACTTGGGGAGAGAATGACCTTGGACAACTTGGCGATGGTACAAATGAAAATAAATACATACCTATTAAAATAATGGACGGAGTTGCCGCCGTTTCAACAGGCATATGGCACACAACAGCTATAAAAACAGACGGTTCGCTATGGGCTTGGGGGGCTAATAATTTATGGCAACTTGGCGATGGTACATACGAACATATGATAAACACACCAATAAAAATAATGAACGATGTTGCCGCTGTTTCTGCAGGAAGCTCTTGCACGGCAGCAATAAAAACGGACGGTTCGCTCTGGACTTGGGGATTGAATCTTTTTGGACAGCTTGGTGATGGCACGGACAAAAGCCAAAATATTCCTATTAAGATAATGGACGGAGTTGCCGCCGTTTCGGTAGGGAATAATCACACAGCAGCTATAAAAACAGACGGTTCGCTATGGGCTTGGGGTTGGAATTCTTGGGGTGAGCTTGGCGATGGCACAAACGAAAGCAGATATACACCGGTAAAAATAATGGAGAATGTTGCTGCTGTTTCTGCAGGAAGCTCACATACAGCAGCAATTAAAACAGACGGCTCGCTTTGGGTTTGGGGATCAAACTGGATTGGGCAAATTGGCGATGGTACGATAACTACATATGATGAGAACAACAATATTGTAGCTGATAACGACAGAAAGATTCCTGTTAAAATAATGGACGGGGTTGCCGCCGTTTCGGTAGGTAATTATCACACAGTAGTTACCAAAACGGACGGTTCGCTTTGCGCTTGGGGTTGGAACGCTCTTGGACAGCTTGGTGATGGTACAAATGAGGACAAAAACACGCCTGTAAAAATTATGGACGGGGTGAAACTGCCATAGCGATTGGCTTGGCATTTCGCACAAGGCAGGGAAACTCAATCCCTGCCTTGTTTTTTTAGGGAACTTCCGGTATAAAAGCAGATATTTATCAGAGAATACACAGTATACAAATAAGGGAGGTTATATTATGCTGCTAACGCGGAAACCCGAATCATTTTGGCGTAATGAAAATATGCCGTCGCTTACGCCGCTGACAGGCGGCACACAGGCGGACACGGTTATAGTCGGCGCGGGTATGTGCGGTCTGCTGTGCGCTTATATGCTGCGACTAAAAGGTGTCAAGAACATTGTAATTATAGACGCGGATGAGATTTGTGGCGGCGTGACCGCCGACACAACCGCCAAAATTACTTCACAGCACGGGCTGATATACACGAAGCTATGGGAAGGTTGGAGCGAGAGTGCCGCGTCCCAGTACGCTTCCGCAAACGAAAACGCCGTTAGGCTTTTCCGTGAAATTATTGAAAGAGAGCAAATAAACTGCGATTTTACAATATGCGACTCTTGGGTGTATACGACCGATGAGGATAAATCTCGAGCCGTTCTGCAAGAGGCGCAAACGGCGCAAAAACTGGGAATAGACGCAAAGTACGACATCCGGACGGAGCTGCCGTTCTCTGTAAAAGGCGCGGTGAAATTCTCCGCTCAGGCTCATTTCCACCCATTGAAATTCGCCTGCGCCATCTGTGACATTCTGCTGAATGACGGCTGCCGGATATACTCGCAAACAGCCGCCGCGGCCGCTGCGGATGGAATTGTATACACGGACAGAGGCGACATTCACGCGCGTCAAATTATCTGCGCCACGCATTATCCGTTCATTGACAAGCGTTCGCTGATGTTTACCAAAGTCTTTCAGGAGAGGTCATATGTCGCCGCCCTCAGAGGCGCGGGGCAAATGAAAGATATGTATCTCGACTGTGAAGACGGGGGTTTTTCATTCCGTCCTCAAAAAGATTTGAACGGCGAGGATATGATTCTTTTCGGCGCGTATGACCACAAGACGGGACATGAGGACGACATGACGCATTATGACGGCTTAATTGAGGAAGCGGCGCGGCTCTATCTCCATGCCGAACCCGCGTATATGTGGTCGGCGCAGGATTGCATGACACATGACGGTGTTCCTTATATCGGGCGTTATGAAGCGGCGGGTGATAACATCTTTATAGCGACCGGCTTTAATAAATGGGGCATGACATCGTCAATGGCGGCGGCCGATATTATAAGTGATATGATTACTAAGGGCGGCAGCTCAAACAGCGATGTCTTTTCGCCGGACAGGCGTGATATAAGATTGCAGGCTAAAAGTTTTATCAAAGAATCTGTTGATATTGCGGGGAATTTTCTCACACATCTTACACCTGCCGATGACAAACTCCTTAAAAATAATGAGGGAGGCGTTGTGGATGATAATGGCAGGAGAGTTGGCGTATATAAAGATAAAAACGGTAGGATTTATGCCGTAAAGCCGGTCTGCACGCACATGGGCTGCGCGGTAAAGTGGAATAAAGACGAAAACACATGGGATTGCACTTGTCACGGCTCGCGGTTTGATTATGAGGGCAATGTTTTAGGCGGGCCGGCGATGAAACCGCTGGAGAGAATTACAGATAACAGTTAATTCCGCAGGGGTGACCTGCGGTCGTCCGCAAGCGCAGCGTGCGCCCCTAAAATTTAATCAGCGTAAAAAATTATTTGACCCCGATTGGCATTGCCAATCAGGGTCTTTTGTCCGCCGTTGTATGATTTCACTAGCTTTCCATTTGCTTCCCTAAAAATCCGGCTACGGTCTGCGCGAGTTTCAGCTCTGTGTCTCCAAGCCCCACCGGGGTCTCCGATGCCACAAACAGAACGCAGCCCGAGACATCACCCTCTGAGAGTATCGGTGCCGCAAGCTCGACAAAATACTTGTCCAGTCCGTCGGAAACATTAATTTTTCTGTCGCCGTTTTTGTATGAGTACAGTTGACGGCTTTCCATTATTTTTTCGAGTTCTTCGCCCACACGCTTATCCGTAAGGTCGCGGCGCGGCGCACCGGCGGCCGCGATAATCAAATCGCGGTCAGCTACGGCGACAGGATAGCCGCTCGTTTTGTTAAGGGTTTCGCAGATTTGCGCGGCAAAAGAGGACAGTTCTCCCATTGGTGAATACTTTTTGAAAATTACCTCACCGTCTTTATCGGTGTATATTTCCAGCGGGTCGCCCTCGCGTATACGCATGGTGCGCCGTATTTCCTTTGGGATAACAACGCGCCCAAGGTCGTCAATGCGCCTGACAATGCCTGTTGCTTTCATATGAACCCTCCTGTTATGGTTTTCGTACACAGCTAGTATCCGTAAGAATTGGAATAATATGCGGGTGGAAGCACAGGCGAAATTTTCCTGTGCTTCCTATCGCGCTGTGAACGGGGTTCATTTGCTTACAAATACAGTATATATCTGTCTTGCTTTGTCATAAAAGTATATGTTCCCACACATAATGCCGCAAGGGAAAATCCGGCGCAGACCGCGTTAGTCCACAGACCGGGTATATTTCCGTACAGTGCAAGATTTCGGAAATAATCCACAAATTGATACATCGGATTAAGACCGTAGAACGGCATTAACCGTTCAGGTATTGCACTGACGGGGTAAAACAGCGGTGTCAAATACATCCAAAGGGTGAGTATGATGCCGTAGAGATAGGAGAGGTCGCGGAAAAACACGACTAATGAAGACAGCAACATGGCCATTCCCAAAGAGAATACAAACACATAAACAATAGGTATCGGTATAAGGAATATAGTCCAGTGAAACGGAGCGCGTGTCACAACTGCGACAAGAACGAATGCTAAAAGTGAGAAAAATAGATTTACAAGCGATGACAGTACTCGTGATATAGGAAAAATATATTTCGGCACATAAACTTTTTTTATTATCGCGCCGCCGCCGACAACCGACCCCATCGCCGATGTTGTTGACTCGTTGAAGAACCCGAACATAACCAGACCGCTTAGAAGATAAACGGGGAAATTTTCAATTTCATTCTTAAACATATATGAAAACACCATCGTCATAACCAACATCGTAAGCAGAGGGTTCAAGAGCGACCACAATACACCCAGCACACTCTTTCTATAGCGCGATTGAAAATCGCGTTTGACTAAGAGTCCTAACAGATATTTGAAGCGGCTAAATGTAGAAATTTGATGTTTGACAAATTCCCGCTTTAATATGACAGCTAAAATGATGGCGGTCACTATAGCGGCGGTCATGCCCAAGAAGCCTATTTTGAAAAAAAATAACAGTCCGCTCTCCGCCCTGTTGCCGATTACGCTCTCGGGCAGGAGCAGAAGCAGAACAAAATAAGAAAATGTCATGAAGACTGTCAGCAGAGCCAGTCGTTTTTTGGTCATCATATAATAACCCCCCGTGTCAACAGAAGTATATCAGAGTAATATTATATTGTCAACCGTACATCACACCACCGCCGTAAACAGTCCCCAAAATTATTTATTTTGTTAAAAATTCCCTGTTATCGGCAGTCGGCTCAAAACTGTCTGTTGAGCTTATAAACTGTCTGTTGCACATGATTTATTGATTTTCAAAGAACGACAGAATATGCTTTAATAGTCATGACAAGGTCAACATTATATCAGGAGTGAAGAAAATGAAAAAATATCTTGTAAAATATCCCGGACTATTTATAGTGTATCTTGCCGTATTACTTGTAAACCAATTGGTGGTTGTGGCAGTGGCATTATTTTTGCAATTCGTACTTGATTCAGTAACCGCTGTAAGCAACGAGCGTCTTATAACAGCAGCTTTTGTCGGTCTTGCATATATTACCATTCTGTTTATTGTTGAGCAAATACGCCGCCGCATCGCGTCAATTTATATGTACAAAACTATGTACCGATTAAAATCAGATGTTTTTTCAGGTGTCTTCAATACAACGACCTCTGATTTTAATCGCGTCAACAGCGCACAATATTTGTCAATTATGAATAATGATGTTGGAGTTGTGGAAACAAATTACATTACCGCATTTTTCACAATAGTTCAATTTGTAATTTCAATGGTTATCGCGATTGGCGTTCTCATCTGGCTAAACCCCATCGTTGCTTTGGTTGCTGTTATCCTGTCTCTAGCTCCGTTGTCTGTCCCGAAATTGTTCGGCAAAAAACTTGCCGCTTCACAAGGTCAATATGTTCAATTTCTCGGTAAATTCAACGAAAAGATAAAAGATTAT
>WRJE01000066.1 GCA_009782385.1 Oscillospiraceae bacterium
TTCAACGATTTGCTTGCGAAGGTCGCAATAAGCGTGATTATAATGGTGTTGAATTATCTTATTTCAAGGTTTTTGGTTTTTAAGAAAAAGCAAGGCAGGGATTGACTTGTACACACTCGTCAAAACTTTTCTAAATTCCTATTGACAAAGCAAACCGCGTGTTGTAAAATACGATATGTAAAGCAACAAGACTTTACAAGGGGGCGGCAAACATGAAAGACAATCCCGTAACTATGGCTTTGCTGCTGGATTTTTACGGCGGCAGCCTTACGGAAAAGCAGCGCGATTACTTTGAGCAGTATCACTGCGCCGACCTTTCGCTCTCTGAGATTTCGGAGAACGAAGGGATTACGCGCCAAGGTGTGCGCGATGTCATCTCGCGGACCGAAGCTATACTTAAAGAAATGGAATTAAATCTCGGGCTTGTGGATAAACATAAAAAGCTCTATGAAATTTCCGAAAAACTGGTCGCCGCCGTCACAGAGATTTATGAGGTCAACAGCAAGCGCAACAACAACGCCGTCATCAATCAGCGCGCCGAGGAAATTCTGGAACTGGCGCAGTCATTAAATGATATATAAGGTGAGTTATGGCTTTTGAAGGTCTTTCCGATAAACTGTCCAAGGTTTTTTCAAAACTGCGCGGCAAAGGCCGCCTGTCCGAAGCTGATGTAAAAGAGGCAATGCGCGAAGTGCGTCTGGCTCTTTTGGAGGCGGACGTTAACTATAAGGTTGTTAAAGACCTTGTGGCGAGCATTACGGCGCGTTGCACAGGCTCGAATGTTTTAGAAAGCCTCTCCCCGTCCCAGACGATTATTAAGGTCGTTAACGAGGAGCTGACCGCCCTGATGGGCGGTACGCACGTTAAACTGAATATGGCGGGAAGTCCTCCAACGGTTGTTATGATGGTCGGACTGCAAGGCGCGGGTAAAACGACAAACGGCGCGAAGCTCGCGGGACTGATGAAAAAGCAGGGCAAACGCCCGCTGTTGGTTGCGTGTGATGTGTACCGCCCTGCCGCCATCAAACAGTTGGAAGTAGTCGGCGGTCAGTTGGGTGTTCCCGTGTTCCAAATGGGGCAGGGCGACCCCGTAAAAATCGCGAAAGCCGCCGTTGAACACGCGAAAGCTCACGGCAACGATATAGTTTTCATCGACACCGCCGGACGGCTTCATATAGACGAAACCCTCATGGACGAACTTAAAAACATCAAGTCCGCCGTTAAACCTAGTGAAATTTTACTGGTGGTTGACGCTATGACGGGTCAGGACGCGGTTAACGCCGCGTCGGCGTTTAACGAGGCGTTGTCAATAGACGGCGTTCTTCTGTCAAAGCTGGACGGTGACGCGCGTGGAGGCGCGGCGTTGTCGGTCAGGGCGGTCACGGGCAAACCCATACGCTTTGCGGGCGTTGGCGAAAAACTCGATGCTATAGAGCCGTTCCACCCGGAACGTATGGCTTCGCGCATATTAGGCATGGGTGACGTGCTTACTCTTATTGAGAAAGCCGAACAGAGCCTTGACGAGAAAAAAGCCCTTGAGCTGGAAAAGAAGCTCCGCGCCAATAAATTTACGCTGACAGATTTTCTCGACCAGTTAGGGCAGTTAAAAAACATGGGGTCTATGCAGGACATCATGGGCATGATGCCGGGTATGGACAGACGCGCAATGAAAGACGCGACCATTGACGAAAAGGCAATGGTACGCATAGAGGCGATTATACTCTCGATGACACAGCGCGAGCGTGAAAACCCGGAAATGCTCAACTCATCGCGCAAACGGCGTATAGCCAAAGGCAGCGGCACAAAAGTCGAGGATATAAACAAACTGCTCAAACAGTTCGACATGATGCGCCAGCTTGTCAAGCAGATGTCATCCGGACGAATGCCAAAGGGCATGAAAGGCAAAATCCCGGGATTCATGTAGGGACACGATATATCGTGTCCGTGGATGCGGCATTCGTGTCTGCGGATGCCATATATGGCATCCCTACGAAATATCGAAATAAAACATTTATGTTTTATATATCTATCTTATGAGGTGAACAAAGAAAATGGTAAAAATCAGACTGCGCCGCATGGGCGCGAAAAAAGCTCCGTTTTACCGCGTTGTAGTCGCCGACTCGCGCTTTCCGCGTGACGGGCGTTTCATCGAGGAAATCGGCACATACGACCCCATGAAAGACCCCGCCGAAATTAAAATTAACGGCGAACGCGCCCTTGAGTGGATCAAGACCGGCGCGCAGCCCACCGACACGGTAAAGAACCTGCTTAAAAAATCAGGAGTTCTGTCATGAAGGATGTAGTCCTGCACATAGCCAACGGGCTTGTAACAAAACCCGAGAACATGACCGTTACCGCCGATGAAACCGAAGGTGAACTGCGTCTTAAACTCGCCGTTGACCCCGATGATATGGGCAAGGTCATAGGGCGCGGAGGTCGCACGGCTCGCGATATAAGGACTATACTTCGCGCCGTTGGCGGTTACAGAGGTACTCCGGTCAATCTTGAAATCACCGAGAATGTCAAAGATTCTTGAACTCGGTGTTATCGCAAACACCCATGGCATAATCGGCGAACTCAAGATAGACTGCCGCTGCGACACACCTGATTTTGTCCGGCAATTCGACAAATTATCCATCGGCGGCGTTGAATACGCCGTCGAGCGTTGCCGAACTCATAAACATTTTGCCATAGTCAAACTGCGCGGCGTTGACACTGTTCAAGACGCGCAGGCACTAAAGGGCAAATCCGTCAGCGCGGATGTATCGGGCGTTATTTTGCCCGAGGGTCGGCATTTTATCGCCGATTTAATCGGGCTTCCCGTTATTGAGAGCGGTAAAACAATAGGAACACTTGCCGATGTGCTGACAATGCCCGCGCATGACGTTTATGTGCTGAGTGACGGGCGCATGATTCCCAATGTTCCGGCGTTTGTTAAGCGAATAGACAACGGAATATATGTAGAGCTAATAGAAGGCTTGTAAATAAGTGCTAAGTGCTAAGTGTTAAGTGCTAAGTTAATAGGAGGAAAATATATATGTCTTACAATCCGTTTGAGAACGCGCAAAAACAATTCGATGGGGTAGCCGAATACCTTAACTTGGACGCGGGTGCGCGCGCCCTGCTCCGCGAACCCATGAAAGAGTTCCACTTCACCATTCCCGTAAAGATGGACGATGGTACAACAAAAGTTTTTAAGGCATTCAGAATTAAACACAACGATGCCAGAGGTCCCGCAAAGGGCGGTATCCGTTTTCACCCGCATGAAACAGCCGACACCGTCCGCGCTTTGTCCACATGGATGACGTGGAAATGCGCTGTTGTTGATATACCTCTGGGCGGCGGCAAGGGCGGCATAGTCTGCGACCCGCGCGAGATGTCGCTCGGCGAACAGGAGCGTATGTGCCGCGGCTATATACGCCAGTTATACAATCAGGTGGGACCGAATGTTGATGTGCCCGCGCCGGACGTAATGTCAAACGGACAGCATATGCTGTGGATGATGGATGAGTATGAAACGCTGATGGGCGAACGCCTGCCGGGTGTCATCACCGGAAAACCCCTTGGCATGGGCGGCTCGCTCGGACGTACCGAAGCAACGGGTTACGGTACTGTCTACACGTTAGTAGACCTGCTGAATGCCGAAAATATTGATATAAAAACCACGGCGGCAAGCATACAAGGCTTCGGCAACGTGGCGGAATACGCCGCGCGGCTCTATACCGAGCTTGGCGGCAAGGTAATATGCGTGTCGTGCTGGAATCAGGCTGATAAAACGGCGTATACGTTCCGCAAGAAAGACGGCTGCAATATCGAGGAATTAGTCGGTATTAAAGACACTTTCGGCAGTATTGACAAGGATAAAGCAGTGGCACTCGGCTATGAGGTTCTTTCGGGTGACGCTTGGCTGAGCGAGGATGTGGACATTCTTATCCCCGCCGCTTTGGAAAATCAAATCACGCCCGCCGTGTTCCTGAACATATCAAAGAGAGTTAAGGTTATCTGTGAGGCGGCAAACGGCCCGACAACGCCCGACTGCGACCCGCTGATAAAAGAACGCGGTATCATGCTCATCCCCGACTTTCTTTGCAACGCCGGGGGGGTAACGTGCAGTTACTTTGAGCAGGTGCAGTGCAATATGAACTATTTCTGGAGCCGCGAAGAGGTCTTGGAGAAATTAAACTTTGCCATGTCAAAGGCGTTCCGCGCCGTTTACGAACTGGGCAAGGAAAAGAATCTCTATATGCGCGATGCGGCATATGTGATTGCCATCGAGCGGGTAGTCAAAGCGGTTAAGCTGAGAGGATGGATTTCGTGACAAATCCATCGGGTTCTCTCTTAAACGCGGCGAAAATGAGGTTGGTAGTAAAAGTCGGAACATCGACCTTGACATACCCGAACGGCAGGCTTAACCTAAAACGCATAGACGAACTGTGCCGCACACTGTCGGACTTGAAGAACAGCGGCGCGGAAATTGCGCTCGTCACATCGGGAGCTATCGGTATCGGCGCGGCGAAGCTGGGATTGCCGGAGCGTCCGCGCGAGACACGCGGCAGACAGGCGGCGGCGGCGGTCGGACAGTGCGAGCTGATGAACATCTATCAAAAATTGTTCGGAGAATACGGGCATACAGCCGCGCAAATGCTGCTGACACGCGATATTTTTGATAACGGAAGCCGCCGTATCAACGCTGAAAACGCGATAAACACTATATTTGAGTATGGCGCGATTCCGGTCGTTAATGAAAATGACAGTGTTTCCGTTGCTGAAATTGAGGGCGAGAGATTCGGCGATAACGATACCTTATCCGCCTATGTGGCGCGGTTATGCGGCGCGGATTTGCTCGTTATACTGACCGACACGGACGGACTTTACGACAGAGACCCCAATGAATCCGGCGCGAAATTGATTCCCGAAGTGACGGAAATTACACCCGAAATGGAACGCGCGGCAGGCGGCGCGGGCAGTTCGCGCGGCACGGGCGGGATGGCAACTAAACTACAGGCGGCGCGGGTTGCCATGGATTCCGGCATAGATATGGTGATAAGTAACGGTAATATTATTGATAATTTATACAAAATAGTAGAGGGTGAGCAGATTGGCACACATTTCCGAAAAGTATGATATAACCGCTATCGCTCTGGCGGCAAAAGCCGCGTCGAGCGTAACGGCGGTATTGCCGGAGTCGCGGCTGAACGCCGCGCTCGAGGCGATGGCAAACGCTTTGATTGACAACGCCGATGCGATAATCGCCGTAAACGTTAAGGATGTCGAGGCGGCAAGAGCCGCCGGGATGACCGTCATGCTGGACAGACTGATGCTTAACGAAGCGCGTATTGAGGGCATAGCGAACGGTATACGCAAAGTCGCCGCGTTGCCCACGCCTGTGGGAAGCGGCAGCTTCACACGCCGTCCCAACGGTCTGGTTATTGAGCGTTTGCGTGTGCCGCTCGGGCTTGTGGGTGTTATCTACGAGTCGCGCCCGAATGTTACAAGCGATGTTGCCGCTTTATGCCTGAAAACAGGCAACGCCTGTCTTCTGCGCGGAGGCAAAGAGGCGTTTAGTTCCAACAGTGTCATTATTTCGATTCTGAGGGAAGCGATAGAAAAAGAAGGCGTTCCGGCGGACGCAATATCGTTCGTAAGCGACACCTCACGCGAGATTGCCGCCGAAATGATGAAACTGCACGGCATTATTGACGTGCTTATACCGCGCGGGGGAGCTGACCTTATCAATACGGTTGTCGAACAGTCGAATATCCCAGTTATCGAAACGGGCGCGGGTAACTGCCACGTATACGCCCACAGTGACTGTGACTTTGACATGGCGTTGAGCATTATAAAGAACGCGAAATGCTCACGCCCTTCGGTCTGCAATGCAGCAGAGACACTTCTAATACACCGCGATATAGCAAAAAAGTTATTGCCGCTTGTTAAAGACACGCTTGATAACATTGAACTGCGCGGCTGTGATGAAACCGCTAAAATTATAGACGTTATAGCCGAGGATAACTGGTACACGGAGTATAACGACTACATTCTCGCCATAAAGATTGTCGGCTCTTTAGACGAGGCAATCGAACACATCAATAAATACTCAACCAAACACAGCGATTGTATTATAACGCGGGATATGACCGCCGCGAGGCGTTTCGCGGAGGGAGTTGACTCCGCCGCCGTGTATATCAACGCTTCCACACGTTATACTGACGGCGAGGAGTTCGGGCTTGGCGCGGAAATCGGCATATCGACCGCAAAGCTCCACGCTCGCGGACCTATGGGTCTGGATGCCCTTACCTGCGAAAAGTTTGTAATTACAGGAAACGGGCATATTCGCTGACACGGCGATGAAATTTTCAAATTTTCGTCCCCCTGTAGGGCGCGCCCTCCGGTCGCGCCGTGTGTAATAAAACGGTACATTATAAATCCAACGGAACGCCGAGGGCGCGTCTATCCGGAACGCCGAGGGCGGCGTTCCCTACTTGACAATGTTCATTTATAATGCTATACTTCATATGCAGTTGCGGGTGTGATTCAATGGCAGAATGCGAGCTTCCCAAGCTCGACGCGAGGGTTCGATTCCCTTCACCCGCTCCATGGGGAAGATTGCTGAATCATCAATAGAGGTGTTGTTTGTGTCACTGTCATCCATTACTGTCCGTGTAGACAATGAAACGAAATCGCAATATGAATCCATCTGTGCTGAACTCGGGCTGTCGTCATCGGCTGCCATCAACACATTTATCCGTGCCGTAGTACGGCAGCAAGGGTTGCCTTTTTTATTGAATATCAGGCAAGAACTCTCGCGTGAAGAACGGTTGAAGAAAGCTCTTGAGAATATTCCAATATATACTCCAAAGTTTGATATGGAAGGAAATATCATCATAGATGGGGATACACCGCCGTCCTTTGCCGATTGGGTGGTGAACGGATAATGAACCCCTATGATTTGCACATCGCTTTTGTCAAGTGGGGCAGCGATGGAAAATCCCGCCCCGTTGTGGTATTATCTCTAACATCCGAAATTGTAACGGTTCTGAGCATTACATCACAGTATGAAAGCAAAAGTGAAACCATCCGGGCTAAATATTTACCAATTATGGATTGGCAGCAAGCCGGGTTGCACAAGCAGTCGTATATTGACATCGCCTCAAGAAATGTGTTGCCGATTACTTTACTGCACTCTCCAAGAATAGGTAAGCTCTCGCAAAGGGATATTTTGTCTCTTATTGAAGCCTTGGAAGCTATTAAACCTTGATTTACATATAAAAGAATCCTATGAGATTATACCAAAAACCCGGTATCTTTCGATACCGGGTTTCAGATTGCAGATAAACTATATCCGCCCCTACGTAATTTGTTTACGCTTTGATTTTGCGGATAACCAGTACTGCCGCTCCCGAGAGAACCAACAGAACCAACGCAATACCTATGAAAATATTATCGCCTGTTTTGGGGCTAGTGGCAGCGGTTTCGCCGCCATCGGAAGCACCGGAGGCAGCCGGGTCGGGCACTATGAACGTGATTTCAATGCTTGAAAACGGAATCATGCCTTTAAGGTTATATGCGTCATAGTCTCCGCCCCACTGGCGAGCTATGTCGATTGTAAGGAATCCGCTGTTGTCGCGGTCAATAAGGGGTACGGCCTTTGAACCAAGTTCTTTTCCGTCAACCTTAAAGGAGGTGATTTTCGCGCCTGTTGCTTCGGCGGCATCATCTCCGCTGACCGGAAGATCAGTCGAGATTCCTGTCCAGTTGCCGGAGAACTTAACCGGACTGTCAAATTTCATTGAGATAGTTGCCTCTGAACCTAATGAGAAGCTAACCGATGCTTCGGGAAGGTCGCCGAGTCCCCATTCGTCAACGGCATCGCTGACATCCACGTCCATTTGTCCCATCAATGTCGCCTTGTACTCGCCCGCCGCGAGAGCCGGGGTGAACATCGCAAAAGAGAGCGCGAAGATTAAAACCAGCGAGAGAACCAAGATACGTTTCTTCATCATTTACAACCTCTTTCATAAATTTTTTACGAAAACGATTTCGTAATAGGGCGCGTTTTACACCTTTGTACATTTAGTATAGCATTATAAATATAGCCTGTCAACTGTTTGTGCAATATTTTTTTCAGCGATTATTTTTGCGGCATTATTTGACAAACGTTTGTTCTTTAACTATAATAACTATAGCGGTCATATAAATATGCCGCGTAATGGTAAAGGCTAATAGTATCGGAGAGTTATTGCTCATGAAAAAACCGCTGAAATGAAAATTGACCGTCTGCTCGGTATACTCACCGTCCTCTTGCAGAACGACAGGATTACCGCGCCTGAACTCGCTGAAAAATTCGAGGTCAACCGCCGCACCATAGGGCGCGATATTGACGCGCTGTGTCAGGCGGGCATACCCGTTGTTACGCATCAGGGCGGAGGCGGCGGAATCTCGATTGCCGAGGGCTTTAGACTGGACAAGAGCGTTCTTACCGTAGACGAATTGTCCGGTATCATTGCCGCGCTTAAAGGGCTTGGCAGTGTGTCGGAGCAGGCTCGTATCGAGCGTACTCTGGACAAGTTGGGGGCGAATACCGATACGGTAGTATCCCTGCGCGAACCGGTTATCATTGAGCTTGCTTCACATTATAAGGAGCAGCTTACAGAGAAAATCGAACTCATAAAACGCGCCGTAAGGGAACAGCGGCTGATTGAGTTCGATTACTATTACCATAAGGGCAAAACACACAGGAGTATCGAGCCGTATTTTGTCATCTTTCAGTCAACAGCGTGGTATGTGTTCGGTTTTTGTCTGGAGCGTCTGGACTGGCGGATGTTCAAGTTAACGCGGCTGTGGAATTTAGACCTCGTAGGGCGCGACGACCCCGGCGCGCCGCGTTTTACCCCACGCGATATACCGCCGGATAAGCGGAATTTCAGCGCGGCGTTTCCTGATAACAAGAAATTAATCGCGGTATTTGACCCTTCGGAACGCTATAAACTCATCGAGACTTACGGCTTGAACTGCTATACCGAAACGAATGAGGGGCTGCGCTTGGAAATCGGTTTTACCAACAATGGATTTTTAATAGGATGGCTTCTGAGTTTCGGCAGTAAAGTTAAAGTGCTTGAGCCTCAAGATGTTGCCGATATTATTCGGAAAAACGCCGAAGAAATAATTGAAAAATATAAAGGGACATGACATACAGTTGTCGTGTTAAGTGTGATATTATTGACTAAATTATACATAGGGAGGCGCGAACATGAGCAATGAAATCATTACAAGAGCGGGAGAGATAGTCGGGCAAAGCACGGTAAACGGAGGGGAATATAACGGGCAGAACTGTGTGCTGTCGTTGATTGACCTTGAGGGGTATCCGACATCATCGGTTATTACGGCGGCGAAATCAGACGGAATCAAATGGCTGACATTCTGCACGGGGCTTGGCGGCAACAAGCCAAAGAGGATCGAAAAGTGCAATCGGGCGAGCGTATGTTTCGGCACGGGGGACTATAATATTTCACTCGTGGGCGAGATTGAGGTTATAACCGATGCCGCCGTAAAAGAGGATACGTGGTACAAGGGCATGGAAAATCATTTCTCGGGGTCGGACGACCCGAATTACTGCGTTTTGAAATTTACCACGAAAAGCTATAACCTCTTGGTTGACTGGCAAGAAGCGTCCGGGAAATTGTAGGGGCGGCATATATGCCGCCCGTAGTTCGTAGGGCGCGGCATCCCTGACGCGCCGGGGTGGTTGCGTTTAATACTTCCCAAATTCTCCGCCGCTTGCTTGATGTGATGTCATTTCCGGCATCGCCAACTGCTTCTTGTGTCCCGAACCTATACCGCGTCCCGTTGCGCCTTTCAGCTTGAACTGAGCGATAAGCTCTTCAAGTATACTCGACTGTCCGCTCATTTCCTCAGAAGCCGCCGCGCTCTCTTCCGCTGTCGCGCTGTTCTGTTGAACAACCTGCGCTACTTGGTCGATACCGTGGTTAATCTGAGTAATTCCCGCAGACTGTTCTTCTGAAGACTGTGCAATCTCAGAGACGATTTGACTGCTTTCATTAATACCGCTGACGATTTCGGCAAGGCTCGCCGCTGTCTCTCCCGCGATACGAGTACCCAGTTCCGCTTTTTCCATCGAGTTAGCAATCAGTCCGCCCGTATCCCTTGCGGCATCCGCGCTCTTCGCGGCAAGACTGCGTACTTCTTCGGCAACGACCGCGAAGCCTTTACCGTGCTGTCCGGCACGCGCCGCTTCAACAGCGGCGTTCAATGCGAGAATATTCGTCTGGAATGCTATATCATCGATAACTTTAATAACCTTCTGTATACTCTGGCTTGCGGTGTTGATTTCTTTGACCGCAACTGTCATTTCATCCAT
>WRJE01000067.1 GCA_009782385.1 Oscillospiraceae bacterium
GTGTTTTTTTTCACACAGTTTTGAGAATCAACGCTCTATAGATGTTGTAGTTCAACTGATGAGGTTGGCGCATAAGTACAGAGGTTTTGATATTGAACCTCACGCATTTCCAACCTCAGAATTGGAGAATGACAATCCGTTTGTTAAAGAAATTTTACGAACGGGGAAGGAACTGTAGGCTAAAAATTGGGTCATGGTTTTCATGACCCCTTTAATAAGAGGAGAAATAACAATGATTACCTCAAATCAGCAAAGCCCCGAAAACATCGTTGAAATGCGGAGCATACGCAAGGTATTTCCGGGTATTGTCGCCAATGACGACATAACCATGGAACTGCGAAAGGGTGAAATACACGCGCTTCTGGGCGAGAACGGCGCGGGTAAGTCAACTCTTATGAGCATACTGTTCGGGCTGTATCAGCCGGACGCAGGCGAAATAGTAATTCGCGGCAAAAAGGAGCGCATCAGCGGGCCGAACGCCGCAAACGCGCTGGGTATCGGAATGGTTCACCAGCACTTCAAGCTCGTGCATAATTTTACAACCACCGAGAACATCATTCTCGGTATGGAATCGCCGTTCCTTGACGTTAAAAACGCGGCGAAGAGGGTAAAAGAATTTTCAGAGATGTATGGGCTTAACGTAGACCCACACGCCAAAATCGAGGATATTTCCGTGGGTATGCAGCAGCGCGTTGAGATATTAAAAATGCTGTACCGCAACGCCGAAGTGCTGATTTTTGACGAGCCGACCGCCGTACTTACTCCTCAGGAGACAGCGGAGTTAATGAAGATTATGCGGACGCTGATAGAACAGGGAAAGTCTATTGTACTTATAACGCATAAATTAAAGGAAATCAAAGCCGTTGCGGATCGCTGTACGGTAATCAGGCGCGGTAAGTATATAGGCACGGTGAATGTCGAGAGCGTGACGGAAGAAACTATGGCTGAGATGATGGTGGGGCGGCAAATCTCGCTCAAAGTCGATAAAGAGGCGAGAGAGCCGGGCGAAACTGTGTTGTCGGTGAAGAATCTGAGTGTGCTTAACGCGCGGAAAACCCTCGCGGTCAGTGATTTTTCTCTCGATGTGCATAAGGGTGAGATAATCGGGCTTGCGGGCGTTGACGGCAACGGTCAGACCGAGCTTGTCGAAGCGTTAACCGGCTTACGTAATGTCCAGAACGGCAGTGTTTTCCTAAACGGTAAAGATATAACCGATGATAAGACAGGCAAGCGCATAAAAAGCGGTATGGCGCACATACCCGAAGATCGGCAGCGGCGCGGTCTTATTCTCGACTTTACGCTTGAGGATAATCTAGTTATTGAACGCTATAGAGACGAACCGTTTGCTAAACGCGGACTGCTTCAGCGTGACGCGATTCGTCAGAATGCCGAGCAAATCATCGAAAACTTTGACGTTAGGGCGGGAGAGGGCGCGAAGTCCATTGTTCGTTCGATGTCCGGCGGCAATCAGCAAAAGGCGATTGTTGGCAGAGAGATGGAACTGCACCCGCAGTTATTGCTCGCGGTGCAACCGACCAGAGGGCTTGACGTAGGCTCTATAGAGTACATACACAAGAGGCTTGTGCAGATACGCGACGCGGGATACGCCGTGCTGCTCGTGTCGTTGGAACTGGACGAAATTATGTCATTATCGGACAAAATAGCCGTTATCAGTCACGGAAAACTTGTCGGGCTGCTCGATGTCGACAAGACCGATGAAAACGAGATCGGTTTAATGATGACCGGTATCGGGAAAGGGGAGACGGCATGAAAAAAATAGATAAAAGGGTTATCACCTCATTGATGGCCGTTGCCGCGGGACTGTTGGCGGGAGCTATACTTATTTTAATATCCGGGCATGACCCTGTCGCGGGATATTATAACCTATTTAGGGGCGGGCTTATCACGATACAGCGTATAGGCAACTCACTTGCCCTTTCAACAACATTGATTCTGACGGGACTTTCGGTCGCGTTTGCGTTTAGGACAGGCTTGTTCAACATAGGAGCGGCGGGTCAAATGCTTATAGGCGGGCTTTCGGCAACGGTTTTCGCGCTGTTTGTACCTGCTCCGCGCTTTGTGATGATACCCTGTGTTATACTTGCCGCGCTGTTGGGCGGCGCGGTTTGGGGCGCGATACCGGGTTTTCTGAAAGCTCTCTTTAACGTCAACGAGGTTGTCGGCACAATTATGATGAACTGGATTGCTTATTGGATTGTCTCGGTTTTTGTCAGGACGACAATTCCGGAAAGCGAGTATGTCACAACGGTGAGCCGTCCTATAACGGGCGATATGTCGTTAAGGGTCGGTTGGCTTACTAATATTTTCAGCGGCTCGTTTATAAACATCGGACTGTTTATCGCGGTTATTGCGGCAATAGTCATACACTTTCTGCTTAATAAGACAACGCTTGGATTTGAACTGAAAAGCGTGGGATTCAACCGCCACGGCGCGGAGTACGCGGGAATACCCGTTAACCGTAGCATAGTGCTTGCGATGACTATCGCGGGAGGTCTCGCGGGTCTCGCGGGAGTGACGTTCTATTTGGGATATCAGCACAATATGCAGGTAAATGTTTTACCTCCGCAGGGTTATGACGGTATAGCAATTTCACTGTTGGGATTGGGTACGCCTGCCGGGGTCGTTATATCGGCGATATTCTTCGGCATCATGCAGGCGGGAAAGAATTTTATGAGCGCGCAGACACAGATACCGCCCGAAATCGCGGATACAATTATCGCCGTTATAATCTACTTCGCGGCAACGGCTATTCTAATGCGGAGGCTTATAGATTACTTGGGTAAACGGCGCAGGGACAAGAAACCGATTGATATAGTTAAAGACGAGCCGAAAGGGGGCGAGTCATAATGTGGGATATAATTCTTTTAATGGCTCCTTACGCCATCGCGTACTCCTGCCCGTTAATGATAACGGCACTGGGGGGGCTTTACAGTGAGCGTTCGGGTGTTGTAAACATCGGGCTTGAAGGCTTGATGGTAATCGGGTCGTTCGCGGCGGCTTTTACCATAACCACGTTGGGTGTTCCCGTATGGTTGGGGCTTGTTTTGGCAATGCTTATAGCGGCGGCGTTCTCACTGCTGCACGCATTCGCCAGTATAAACCTTAACGCCGACCAGATAATCAGCGGTACGGCAATCAATATGATTGCGGGCGCGGTAACGGTATTTTTCGCGCGGAACATAACGGGAAGCGGTAACATCAGGGTATCGGGTCTTAGGCGTTTTGACGTGCCTTTCGGGCTTTCAAATATCCCTGTAATCGGCCCGTTCTTCTTCACAAACACCTATGCCACGACATGGCTGATACTGGGGATTGTCGCGTTTAGTATTTTCCTTCTCTATAAAACATCGTTCGGACTGCGGCTACGCTCGTGCGGAGAGAACCCGCAAGCGGCGGACGCGGCGGGTATAAATGTAAGGCGCATACGCTATTACGGGGTTATGATATCCGGCGCGTTGGCGGGATTGGGCGGCGCGACGATATTGGTTACATACTCCGGTGAGTTTAACGGCTCTGTCGCGGGATTGGGATTCCTCGCGCTGGCATCGCTGATTTTCGGGCAGTGGAAGCCGCTGGGCATAGTCGGCGCGACACTGTTTTTCGGAGCGGCAACCACTATATCGAATGTATCCCAGATAATACCCGAGTTCGCGGCTATACCCGAAATTGTCATCCGCGTGTTCCCGTATGTGGTAACTCTATTGGCTCTGGTAATGTTCTCGAAATCTTCCGCCGCGCCAAAGGCCGCGGGACAGCCGTTCGACCATGGAAAGAGATAGAAACACCGCTATGCTGTGCGATTATTACGAGTTTACCATGGCAAACGGGTATTTGAAAACCGGACAGCATAATAAAATCACATACTTTGATTTATTTTTTCGCCGTGTGCCTGACGGCGGCGGCTTTGCCGTTGCCGCCGGGCTTGAGCAATTCATAGATTTTATTGAGAACCAAAGTTTTTCGGAATCCGACATTGAATATCTGCGCGAACGCGGTCAGTTTTCAGAGGATTTTCTTAAATATCTAAAAGATTTTTCATTTTCGGGCGATATTTACGCCGTGCCTGAGGGTACGCCCGTATTCCCCGGTGAGCCGCTGCTGACTGTCAGAGCCCCGGCGATAGAGGCGCAGTTAATCGAGACTTTCGCGTTGCTGACAATAAACCACCAGTCGCTTATAGCCACCAAGGCCAACCGCGTTGTACGCGCGGCGCAGGGACGCGCGGTTTTAGAGTTCGGCGCGAGGCGCGCGCATGGGGTCAGCGGTGCGCTTGACGGTGCGCGGGCGGCGTTCATCGGCGGCTGTGCGGGTACGTCATGCACGTTGGCGGGTCAGCGTTACGGCATCCCTGCCGGGGGTACGATGGCGCACTCATGGGTGCAGATGTTCGATAGTGAGTACGATGCTTTTAAGTCGTACTGCGAAATTTACCCGGACAGCGCGACACTCCTTGTGGATACCTATGACACCTTAAAAAGCGGCGTGCCTAACGCCATAAGGGTGATAAAAGAGGTTCTTCTGCCGAAAGGCGCGAAGAATTTCGCAATACGCCTTGATTCGGGCGACATCTCGTACCTGTCAAAACGCGCGAGGAAGCTGTTGGACGCGGCGGGATTGCAAGAATGCAAAATTATAGCTTCTAATTCACTGGATGAGTATCTTGTCAGAGAACTCGTCACTCAGGGCGCGGCTGTGGATGTGTTCGGAGTGGGGGAGCGACTGATAACTTCGAGGTCTGAGCCTGTTTTCGGCGGCGTTTACAAACTTGTCGCGCTTGAGGAAGACGGTGAAATCATACCCAAAATAAAATTCAGCGAAAACATCGGGAAAATACCCAACCCGCATTTCAAAAAGGTTTATCGCCTGTTCGACCGCGAGAGCGGCATGGCGATTGCCGACCAGCTCTGCGTACATGACGAAACTATTGACGAGAGCAAGGAACTGACTATTTTCGACCAATACGCGACTTGGAAAACAAAAACACTGACTAATTTTTCGGCGCGTGAATTGCTCGTGCCTGTTTTCAAAAACGGCAAGCGCGTCTATAACTCACCGAATATTTTTGATATTCAGCGTTATTGCGCCCAACAAGTCGATATGCTGTGGGATGAGGTCAAACGCTTTGAAAACCCTCACGACTACTATGTTGATCTATCGCATAAGCTATGGGAGATAAAACAGAACCTGCTGAAACGGAGGTAATCGTATGATTAAGAGAACGAACTGGCTTGTCATCAGAATAATCCTGTTGGTTTTAGCCCTTTTTGCCGCAACGTTTATCCCGACTTTGAGGTTGGAAACCAAAGATATGAACGCATTTGAGGGCAAGTATGTAACCGTTTACTATGAGACGGAAGAAGCGGCGGCGGAGGATATATTTAAGCTGACGGAGGAAGAAACAGAGCGTTTGGCAAAAACGCTTGGCGTTAGCACGATGAAAATGAACATCTATATTTATGACCGACAACGAACGTTTCAAACAAAGAAGTACGGTTATATCGCTCCGCTGTTCGGATTGGATTCATACGTTGGCGACAGCCGCAAACACAATGTTTTGCTGACTTCGCCCGCGAATCCGGGCAAGGAACTGGACTATAACGGCATAAAGAAAGCCACCGTACACGAGATGACGCACATATATAACACGACAATAAGCAGGACTAGAAAACCGGCGTTCTGGGTCGATAACGGAATAGCGGGCTACCTCGCGGGACAAAACCCAAGGGACGATGATTTTGTCGCCGATACTGTCCCGTCATTAAGGCAAATGAGAACGTCAAACCCGATTCTGTTCGCGAATATGCACGGCAAACCGCTGTCCTACACTTACATTGAGTATTTGGATAAGACTTACGGTTGGGACAAGGTGTTGATATTAGCTGATTTGAATGATTTTAACAGGGCGTTTGGCGTGAGCGAAGAGATCGTATATGACGATTGGGTTGCTTTTCTGAATGAAAACTACGGAGGAGAATAATCGTGATTAGAACAGTAACACTTGGAAGCACGGGCATTACATCCCCACAGAACGCTTTCGGCGCGTTGCCGGTACAGCGCGCTGATGTTCAAACGGCGGTTAAAATTCTCCGCAAGGCATATGACGGCGGCATGACTTTTTTTGATACCGCGCGGGCATATTCGGACAGCGAAATGAAGTTGGGGATTGCGTTTGAGGGAATGAGAGACAGAATAACGATTGCCTCTAAGACAATGGCGGCAACGCCGGAAAAATTCCGCGAGGATTTGGAAACCTCACTCAGAGAACTCAAGACAGATTATATTGATATTCACCAGTTCCATATGGTTCGCGCCTGTTATAAACTGGGCGATGGAACGGGTTTATATGAATGTATGCTTGAAGCTAAGAAACAGGGAAAAATCAGACATATCGGGGTTACAAGCCATAATATCGGAGTAGCGAGAGAGTGTATCGCATCGGGACTGTATGAGACGCTTCAATATCCGTTCAGTTATCTGTCATCGGAAGCCGAGTTGGAACTTATGCGGGAGTGCGTCAAGG
This sequence comes from Oscillospiraceae bacterium, assembly GCA_009782385.1. GTDB lineage: Bacteria > Bacillota > Clostridia > Oscillospirales > UBA929 > WRMG01. The sequence continues at coordinate 6,542 of WRJE01000067.1, forward strand.
CGGGCATGGGATTTATCGGTATGAAAGGGCTTGCCGGAGGGCTGATAACCGAAACAGCAACGGCGTTCGCGTTTGTCGCGGAACATGAAAATGTTCTGCCGATTTGGGGGATTCAGCATGAGCATGAGCTTGACGGTTTTCTGAGTTATTTCAGCGAAACGCCGCGTATGAACGCGGCGCGGCGGGAGTTTATCGAGAGGGAAAAGCACGAATTGGCGGGCGATTTTTGCCGTGGCTGCGGTTACTGTATGCCGTGTCCCGCCGATATAGATATTATCACTTGCGCGAGACTGTCGCTGCTGATAAGACGCGCTCCGTCCGCGCGGTACTTAACACCCGAATCGCGGGAGCTTATGCAAAAAATTGAAAACTGCGTAAAATGCGGTCAATGTACCGCGAAATGCCCGTATAGTCTTAAAACAGCGGAGCTTCTGGAGAAGAACTATGAAGATTATAAGCGCATATTGGCAGGGGAGACAGAGGTGTGAGGAGGGAGGATTCCTTCTTCATCATGGCTGCCAAGTATAACCCGCCGCGGTGAGCATTGAGTGAAATTTCAGATAGTCTCCGTAATTGTCGCCGTTGTATTCGTCCAGACCGTGCCAATTCCATAATTTATCGACCCAATCCGAATCGGCGGCATTAGCGGCGGCGGTCACGAGGAAATGTGCGGTAAACACATTCGCGTCACCTTCGTCCATCATTGGAGTTCCGTCTAAACGAAACGGACCCAAGAGGTCAAGGTTACGCGATTTTGCGAACTCGTCAAGGGGTCTGATAACACTTTTAAGAAGTGAACCACCGCCGATAGGCGTGTCGCCGTACAGCAGATAATCAGAACCTAAACGCCACGGAACGCGGCAGGCGTTGTAGAAATACGAACCGTCTTCTTCCTCGAGGATTGTACCATCAGGGGCTTTCCAACGTCCGTTTTCCAAGACGGCAAAGTCGGGCAGCAGTCCGTTTTGAACCTCTTTATCTTCGCACAAATCGCGGATAACATTATATGTGGCGTTGGCAACGCGCGTCCAGTCATAGCGTTTGTCGGCTCTCGCGTATGCTTTCAGATGACCGAGTATGAAGTCGGATATACGGGTCGCGCTCTTGAGCGGCTCGGGTCTCTTTGGCGGCCAGTCGCCTAACAGCAGGGTGTAATGTTCAGGGTGTACGCAGTATTCCCAGAAGCTCTTTAACATATCAAGGGCGATTTGACGGTAATCATACGCGCCGCCGCCCCACTGTTCATCAGCTAAAAGCAGGGAGAAGATAATGTCCATATCACCATCGGTGGCGCAGCTTGCGGCTTTAGGGTCGATACTGAAAGGCGCGGATTTATATCCGTTGTTTTCACGATACCCTGTCTGATTGCCGCCCTCTCTCGGATAGCCGTATAGCTGCCACGCATACAATTTATTGCCCTCAACGCTTGGGAACGCAAGTACGGAGCGCAGCATAGCGTCATAATAATCTTGCAATCTGTCACATCCGAAAAGCCATTGCTCAGGGCGTAAGCCGAGCGAATCTTCACAACCCGCCATATAGACGAGCATCATCATTCCGTAGCCTTGAGATTCTGAGGTGGTGAGGTGGGATACCTCTATTTTACCGTCATCTATGTCCCACTGTTTTAAGTGCCGGAACGCGAGACGAAATCCGTCTTTCGTCTTGGGGCTGTTTTCGTCCACAATAAAGTCGTTGAGCATGAAATGCTTAAACATCGACAGTATTTTTCGCTCGGGCAGTGTCCGGTCTGTAGGAAGCATGGGCGTTACGGCATAGCTGCCGCGTGTTGGGAACGGATTTTTAATCACGGTGTTCACCTCGTATTTATATTTCAACGGTATTGTATCGTATGTTGTTGGAAATATCAATAACTACACGGGAAATATAAGCGACAAGAGGGGACAACATATTGCTTGACAGTTTTGCAAGATGTCGATATACTGTTATCAGGGAAGCAGTTCCTGCAATTATTTTACATTTAACAAAGTGGTGATTATTATGGTAGACGTACTGTATACCATAGGTTATTCAGGTTTCGATATTGATGCTTTTGTTAGTGTGCTTAGAAATAAGAACGTAACAGTGTTAATTGATGTTCGCAGCAAACCGTATTCAACTTATTTTCCTAATTACAATAAAGAAATACTTGAAAAAAGCCTTGGGAAAAATGGTATACTATATCGCAATTATTCAAGGGAGTTTGGGGCGCAACAAATGAATCGTGCATTTTGCTCACCTGAAGGATTCCTTGATTTTGAAACTTTTGTAAAGTCTGATGTATTTGCCGAAGGCTTTAGTAAACTTGAAAATGGCATGAAGCAAAACTATACATTTGCGTTGATGTGCGCTGAAAAAAACCCTGTTGATTGTCATAGAGCGATAATGGTGTCCAGACCTTTTCATGAAGCGGGGCACATGGTAATTCATTTGCTGCCTGATGATGCAGCAATGACACAAGATGATATTGAGGAAAATATGCTTGATAAATATTTCCCTAACCGGAAGCAGCTGACTATGTTTGAATTTGATGATGATAGAAGCACTTTAATCGCCAACGCTTACCACATAAAGAACGCTGAAATTGGATTCCGCACAGAGGAGCAAATGGCTATATGATTATATATACTATGGGTTTTGCACAAAAATCCGCCGAAGAGTTCTTTTCGTTAATATCCGATAATCACATTGAATTGCTTTTGGATATTAGGCTTAATAACAAATCTCAACTTGCCGGCTTTACCAAAGGTAATGATCTTGAGTTTTTTCTGAGGGAAATCTGTAAATGCGCTTATGAACACAATGTTGAATATGCGCCAACCAAAGAAATTTTAACTGACTATAAAAATAAAGAAATAGATTGGGACGAATATGAGAAACGATATGTTGCATTGATGAACGAACGGGGTAGTTACCAAAGTTTTGAAAATAATTTTTCGCCATATAAAAAAATCGCATTACTGTGCAGTGAACCGAGTGCCGCACAGTGCCATCGCCGTCTGTTAGCCGAGTTAATTCAAGGACTATCTACAGATATTCAAATCAGACATTTGTGATTGGAGCATACTATGAAAATTGTCATCTTGGCAAAATCAAATAAAAGAAGGAATAATGGCAATTACGGCAAGTGCGTTGCCGGGTTGAATGCTGATGGCGATTGGATTCGCCTTGTTTCAAATGAGAGCGGGGATTCTCTCGCGGACAAGGATTGCAGACACTTTGAGTGTCTTGATGTTATTGATGTGGACGCAACTGAAGCTCCGCTTGAGTATCAACCGGAGAATATGATACTTGAACATCTTAACCGAAAAATAGGACAGTTGCCTATTGAAAGAATCATTGAAAAATTCGGTACAAGCGATGATAAGTATTGTTTTATAAATAGTAATCATTTGCTTAGCGAACGTGAAATGAAACGCACGGATAATTCGCTCAAACTTTTTGATGTTAAAAATTTACATATATATAAGAACGATAATAATAGCTATAAAGCAGATTTTGAATATAAAGGAATCCATTACAATAACTTCAGCATGACCGCGCCTTGCCATTTCAAAGAATATACATATGACAATGCTTATATTGTGGTTAGTATTCCGCCCCGCGATGGCGGGTATAGCGGATACTATAAGTTTGTTGCGGCAATTTACCCAATATAAGAATTTCCTCATATTTTGCCGATGCGGGCGGCAAGTTGTAAAATGAAATGCCCAACTGAATAAAAAAGAGACCCAAGACGGACGAAACCAGTTATACTTGAGTTGAGATACAAAAGAGAACTGGAGGGGGCCGAAATGGGTCAAGAACATCA
>WRJE01000068.1 GCA_009782385.1 Oscillospiraceae bacterium
GTAAGGTTACGGCACGGAATATTTTCCGTTATAAGAAGCGTTTTTTGATGACGCTGATCGGTATCGCGGGCTGTTCGGCGTTGCTTCTAACCGCCTTTGGACTGAGGGACAGTATAAGCGGGGTGTCGGCTTTACAGTTCGGAGAAATTGTGAAGTATGACACTCGGGCATTTTTGAAAGATATAAGAACTGACGCTGAATATTCGGAAATTGTCACGATAATTGACGGCGAACATCTATTCATTCGCGAGGAATCCGTTGACGCAAAGGGAGAGGGCGGAGACGGTCTGCCCGCGTCTGTTATCGTTCCCGAGTTTTATGAGAAATTGACGGATTATTTTAATCTGCGCTCGCCTAAAACGGGTGCGTCCGTGCCTTTTAGGTCTGACAGTGTTTTGGTGACGGACAAACTGGCGCGTGTAATGGGAGTGTCCGTTGGCGATGAATTTTCTATCGTTATGGGTGACGGTAAAACGGTAACGGTTTTCGTGACGGACATCGTGGAAAACTATGTAATGCACCATATTTATATGACGGGCGGGGTATACGCTGAACTGTTCGGCGTTGAATTATATCCAAACAGTGTTTTGTGTTTTACAGATGATGGGAGCGGTCTTGCGGAAAAACTTCTGGACAACAGCGATGTCAGGGGAGTTATGCAGATAACAGGGTTCAGGGACAGCCTTAGGGATTCGACCGATGCTCTGGGCATTGTCACTCTTGTACTGATTATCCTCGCGTGTTCGCTCGCCTTTGTGGTTCTCTTTAATTTGACAAACATAAATATTTCCGAACGCATACGCGAACTGGCGACAATAAAAGTGCTTGGTTTTTACGACAGTGATTTGGCCTTGTATGTTTACAGAGAAAACGGGGCTGTCACAGGAATGGGTATCGCTTTAGGGCTGCTTTTGGGGATAGTGCTGCACAAGTTTATATTGGTTTCCGTTGAAATCGACTTGCTCAAGTTTCCGGCAATAATACTTCCGCAGAGCTACATCTACGCGGTCGCGCTGTCCGCGCTGTTCGCCGTGTTCGTCAACTTAGTGATGAACGTTAAGTTAAAGGGTATAGATATGGTCGAGTCGTTGAAAAACGTTGAGTAGGACATTTGACATTTGCGGATATATTGTGTATTATATTATTGAGGTGATTTTTTATGTCAGGTACACGTTCAAGCGGTATGCACATCAGAGTTAACCCCGAAATAAAAGCAAATGTCGAGCCGATTCTTGCCGCAATCGGTTTATCTTTCAGTGATGTTTTCAATCTCACTCTTAATCAAATATATCTTAAACGCAGAATCCCTTTTGAACTGTCCGATGTGCAGTTAACCGAAAACGGTTATACATTAGAGTTTGAAGAGAGAGTTCTTGCGGAAGCGGAAAAGGCCTATGCCGCTGTTGCGAACGGAACGGCGAAGCTATATAAAAACGCCGAAGAACTTTTCGCGGATTTAGACGCGGAGGACGATGATGATTGACGCGAAATATACCGTTATAAAAACTACTAATTTTAAGCAAGGTTATAAACTTGCGAAAAAGCAGGGTAAGGATTTGCCTTTACTTGCGTGGGGAATAAATCAATTAACACAAGATATTCCGTTACCAAGAAATTGGAAAGACCATCAGTTAAAAGGAAACATGAAGAAATTCCGTGAATGTCATATCGGCGGCGCGGGCGACTGGCTTCTTGTATACGAGAAGAGGAAAACCGATATGATTCTTTATCTCATTGGAACAGGAAGTCATGCGGATTTATTCGGATTGTAATTTTTTGCGGTTACAAAAGTATACAAAAATATAACCGATTGGACAAAAGAACCTACATAATTTCCGGGGAGAAGATTTATGGAATATATTATTATAGCTTTAATAGGCGTTGTGTTGGCGGTTCAGATAGCATCGTTGGTGCTTGACGGCAGATTTGACAGGCTGAAAGATTCGCTTACCATTCTTATAAGCGGCGCGAAAGATTCACAGCAGAACGCGATAAATGAACTCTCTAAGAATACAAACGAGAGCCTTGAAAAAATCCGCAACAAGGTTGACGAACGCCTTGATAAGATTCAAGGCGAGCTTGACAGGTCACTGTCTGCCCTGCGCGTTTCAAATGAGCAGAAACTGGAGGAAATGCGCCTAACAGTGAATGAGAAACTGGAAAAAACATTGGAGACGCGCCTGCAAAAATCCTTTGAAACCGTAAGCACGCAGTTGGAAAGCGTAAACAAGGGCTTGGGAGAGATGAAAACGGTCGCGGAATCTGTCGGGTCGCTGAACAGGATACTCTCGAACACCAAAGCGCGCGGTATAATGGGCGAGTTGCAGTTGGGGCAGATAATCGAGGATATGCTACCCCCGCAGTTGTACGATAAGGAAGTGACAACGGTAACGGGTTCGGGCGACAGGGTGGAATATGCCATAAAACTACCGGGCGCGGAGGACGGAAAGCACGTCTGGCTGCCGATAGATTCAAAGTTTCCGCTCGAGGATTATTACCGCTTGCTTGAGGGTTATGATAACGGGGACGCTTCACAAATCGACGTTTCGCGTAAGGCTCTCTACAATCGCATAAAAACATTTGCCAAGGAGGTAAAGCAGAAATACATACGTCCGCCCGAAACTACTAATTTTGCGGTCATTTTCCTGCCTGCCGAGGGGCTTTTTTCAGAGGTCGTCCGTGACCCCGCTTTTATTGACGGTCTGCGCCGTGACGGGATAATTATTACCGGACCGACAACGCTTTCGGCAATGCTCAACGCGCTTCAAGTCGGGTTTAAGACTTTGCAAATACAGAGAGGCGCGGCGGAGATTGAAAAGACACTGGGCGCAGTTAAAAAAGAATTTGAGAGCTTCGAGGGTGTTCTGACTAGGGCGCACAACAGGATAACGCAAGCGGGCGGAGAGCTTGAGATACTAATCGGAACAAGGACGCGGGCGATAAACCGCAGCTTGCGGGAGGTACAGGTATACACGGGCGAAGACGCACAGAAAATGCTTGGAATAAGCGAAATAGGCGAGAATAGGGAGGTAATATCAAAAGGAGATGAAACATGAAAAACAAGCGTTTTTTCGTACTCGCGGGACTGCTATTTTTGCTTGCAATAGGTGTTTTTATTTACTATTTTGTAGTCTATGATAACACTCCTAATGATTATGAGACTATATTCAATAGTCTATTAGAAGACTCGCGGCTCTCCTCATCAGAGAAATGGCTCGCTACAGCTGTTAATCAAAACGCATTGGGCGGAGAACCTAATGTTGATATGTTAGCAAACTATTATCAAACGGCGGATAATTTGAATCTGTTACGTCTATTTGACACACGGTTTGCAGAACAATTAAACACAGATGATGAATTAAACATAGCAACCCATACAGCGCAATCCATCGCGCGGCATATCATAGATACTAAAGGTGCAGACGCACTCTTTAACCCGTTAAGTGACATCGACAGGAACGTATGGTTACAATCTATCGGCGTTGAACGAGAATACGCCGACCCTTATGGTGGCTATCTGGATAGATATTCAGTGACAGATTTTAATCCGCTAAAGATAACGAGCAATGAAGCATTTTATACTATCGAACCTTTTTCATTTGATAGAGTTCCCGCATTTGAGTTTGATACTGCCGAACGCATCGAACTCTTCCTGTATCGTGAAGCGTTTGGTAAGGAATACATAATGAACTGGCTGCGTGAAAATTCGGCTGAAGGCTTTTCGGTAGTGATTCCGCCGGTTGTCCAACTGCAATATAGAACCGACAAGGATGCTCTAACTTCAAAAGTAGGCAAGAGGACAATTACGCTCAACAGAACCGCAGACCATTTACACGAGTATGTTCACACCATACTGCCGTTGACTTTAGGCGTTCTTGCATGGAATAATGAAGGTTTTGCGGAATATCTAGCAGAGTTCATTACTCCTTTTTCTTATAAAAAAGAGTTTTATGAAATATTGTACAAAGAGTATAGCTTGGGTGATATATTCTTTTTTGAGGAACAGAGCAAAGCGGCAGACGCGCTCATCCGTGAGCGTTACATACGCTACACAGGCAATAATGATATTGTTCCTCTTGATATGCGCTCGTTATATGACGCTGTTTCAAGTGTTATGACTAGCGATGTAGGGGATTTTCTACGCGAAGATTGTATTCTCTTATTAAAACCCATCATTCAAATTCTAAACCTGCAAAGACCGGAAGCGATTGCAGACCCCGGTAATAAACTGTCTTATCTCGAGGCCGCCTCATTTATAGCATATCTGTGTGATACATACTCGCTTGAGACTACTATACAAATTGCAAGGAAAGAGAATCCTGATATGCTTGCCGTCTTCGGTAAGGATTATAATACATTACTCGGCGATTGGATTGAGTTTCTAAACCGATAAATTTTGAAATGGATAGCAATTAATCACAATAACCCCTTCCGGCGCATAAACCGGGAGGGGTGTAATAATATGAATAAAGAAAAGATAATTAAATCGTTGGACTTAGCGACCGCCGCGTATAGGGATATACAGCCATATTCACTGCATACCTGTACAAGCATGATAAACGTGCCGTCTGTCGATCAGTGTTTTCTGCGCCGTGATAGGGGTGTTCTGCGGATAACATTTCGCGGTACGGACAGACCGAGTGAATGGAAAACCAATCTGGAGTTTTCGGAAAAATCAATTCCTTATGACAATGTAAACCCGAAAATTAAGGTGCATTCGGGCTTTTTGAAGTCATACTGCGCGGCGGGTATGAGGGACGTAATACTTAAATCAATAACCGATGATATTCACTACATCAGAATATCCGGGCATTCCAGAGGGGCGGCGTTAGCCGTGCTGTGCGCGGTGGATATTCAATATAATAATCCGGGGCGCGACATCGAAGTTGTGCTGTTCGGGTGTCCAAGGGTCGGCAACAAGCAGTTTATGCTGTCTTACAACAAACGTGTTAATAAAACCGTAAGAGTGGAAAATTCTAATGACATAGTTACCAAAGTCCCTTTCCCCTTTATGGGATTCAGGCACGTTGGCGCGAGGCTGCATATCGGGAAGCGCAGACTTCCTCTGGTTTTCTCGCCTAACGACCACTACCCGCACAATTATTTTTCGGCATTGCTTGATGAAATTTGTGTTTGAATACTCCGCAATGCCAACAAAAGCGGCAAGGCTCTCGCCCTGCCGCTTCTGATTATACGCAGTTTATTTTATTTCCGCTTTAGCTCCGACTTCGGTGAGTTTCTTCAGGATTTCGTTGGCATCGTCTTTGGAGATGCCTTCTTTGACCGCTTTGGGCGCGCCGTCAACGAGAGCTTTCGCCTCGGTCAGACCCAGACCGGTAATCTCGCGTACTACTTTAATAACTTTAATTTTTTCCGCGCCCGCTTCGGCGAGAATGACATCAAACTCTGATTTTTCCTCGGCGGCGGGAGCTGCTGCGGCGGCGGGAGCTGTTGCGACAGCCATAGGAGCCGCGGCGGAAACGCCGAATTCCTCTTCAAGGGCTTTGACGAGCTCGGAGAGCTCGAGTACGGTCAATGCTTTGACCTCATCAATCAATTTTGTTACTTTTTCGCTGGCCATTTTTAATAATCCTCCTAATTTTTAATACCCCGTCTGAGGTGTTTATGCTTTTTGTTCCGCGATTGCGTTTAATGCGACAACCAAGCCGCGTATGTTGCCGTTGAGGACGTTGACAAGTCCCGATATCGGCGCGTTTAAGCCGCCCAGCATTTGAGCGATAAGTGTTTCGCGCGATGGCAGTTCAGCCAGAGCGGTAACATCTTCGGCACTGATAACTCGGCCGTCAACGTAACCTGCTTTGATTTTGAATTTGCCGTTCGCTTTTTTGGCGTAGCCGCTAAGGATTTTCGCGGGCGCGATTTGATCCTCGCCGCCGATTGCCAGAGCGGACATTTCTTTTAGCTGAGGACACATTTCATCAAAACCGACATTCTCAAAAGCTCGTTTGAGCAATGTGTTTTTGACAACGGTGTACTCAACTCCGCCTGCTCGCAGTTCGCGCCTTAGCTTTGTGTCATCGTCAACGCTGATGCCCCTGTAGTCAACCAGAACACCCGCGCCGGAGTTTTTCAGCTTTTCAGACAGTTCCGCGACAAACTCTTGTTTTTGCTTTAATACGGTTGGATTTGGCATAGATTCACCTCCAAAACAGAAAATCCCCGCATACCAAAGGCACACAAGGATAAATACAGCAAAATGCCGCTTCCTCGGCGGGCAACATTATCGGCAGAGCCGACCCGCTGTCTTTGGATAGCTTAGGGCATTGTATCAAGTAATTTGGCGGTTGTCAATGTTCTACACATAATGTAGGGGACGCACTCCCGTGCGTCCCGTCCAACACGGGCGGCCAATGACCGCCCCTACTAAACACAATGTTCCCCCCCGCCAATCGGCGGGGCTTTCTATGTCCAAAATTCGGGAGGATATATCATATTGCAGGTTTTTTTATAATCTTCTTATTACAAGTATATGAATATTCATTCTCAACCACTACATTAACAGACAGTTTTCCTCGTTCATCAAGCGTTCTGTACTTTATTACGAGTTCAATCTCGCTATCATTATCGAGCAAAAAAGGCTTTGTGTCATAGCGACCTAGCAGATAATCAGTTGTTACACTATATAAGTCGGCTAATTTACATAGCGATTTGAAATCCATCTCATTCTTGCCCAACTCATAAAAAGAGTACGCCTGTCTGCTAACTTTAAGGTGTTTGGCTATCTCTACTTGCGTCAAACCTCTTTGCTTGCGGAGGTTAGTTATTTTTTCAGAAATCATATGCGCCACCTCATAGGGATAGCGTACATTATATGTTATAATACTTCAATAAAACGCAAACAATAATAGAATTTTACAATAATGCTGTTGACAATTCTATCTGAGCTTGCTATTATATAAATAATTATACTCTATTATACAAGGAAAGAGGTTTTCACATGAAAAAACGCATTTTATCCCTAGCCGTATCCCTCGCAATGCTCCTAACCCTCGGAATCCCCTCAATCGCGTTGTCACCCGCAGATTATACCGACCTACCCGACAGCTCACACTTTACATATAGCGGTATAGTCTCCGCTATCGAGAACGGCATAATGCAGGGTGTCGGCAGCGGTATATTCGCGCCCAACAGCGTAATCACCCGCGCCGAAGCGGCAATTTACCTAGTAAATGTCATGGGTGCGACAGTAAAAGCGTCATTGGCGGGTGTCTCTGATGTCAGTAGTGACGCTTGGTACGTCAAAGACGGCAGATTAGCCGTAGCCGTCCAAATGGGTGTTATCGCTCCCGTAGGCGGCAAATTAAGACCCGATGATTTAGTAACCCGCGAAGAAGCATTTGACATGATGGCAAAAGCCGTCAAGTTAACAAGCCGCAGTTGGAATCTGACAAAGTTCAGTGACAGGGCGGAAGTATCGAACACTTACGCGGGGTCGATTCAAGCTCTCGTAAGTGCAGGATATGTTAACGGCATACCATCGGGTGATGGATTTATACTCAACCCCAAAGGCACAATGACACGCGGTGAGTTCGCTACTCTGTTCGGGAATGTGTTCCAAGGGTTTGTCTCCGGTTCTGTCAGTTCCGTAAAGAGCGGAAACGTAGTAGTCAAAAAAGCCGGAACTGTACTTAAAAACCTAACCGTCAAAGGTGACTTGATTATCGGCGACGGTGTAGGTAATGGCAACGTCACGCTCGACAACGTCAAAGTCGATGGTCGGCTCGTAGTTCGTGGTGGGGGCAGAAACTCCATTATTATAACAGGCGGCTCTGTAATCGGTGAGATTGTAGTTGCCCGTGTTGACGGTGCTGTTAGAGTTGCCGTCTCCGGTGATTCGACCGTTTCAGTCGTCTATGTAGACGATGGTAAAAACGATGTAATCATACAGGGCGATGTTGCCCGTGTGGTTGTTGATACCGATGTACCTGTAACACTTCAAGGCGGAACGGTCGGAACGGTGAGCATAACCGCGAGTGACGCGGAAGTTACCCTCGCGGCTGATTCCAAAGTAACAACGCTGAACGTACAGGCTGCCGATGTAACGGTTGATACGGAGCGCGGAGCCGCTATAACAACACTGACTATTTCTTCCGGCGCGACAGACGCGGAGATTACAGGCAGAGGCACGATTACCACTGCGAATGTCAACGCGAGCAACGCTACTTTTGAATCCGCGCCGCAGACTACTGTAACTGCTAATAACGTAACGGGAACGACTGTAGGAGGTTCGCAAATCAGCGGCGGCACGACAAGCACGCCTTCGACAGACAGTGGCGGCGGCGGATACAGTGAGCCTCCGTCGGGCAGTGGCAGTGGTTCGGGCAGTGGGTCTGGTAGTGGTTCGAGTGATATTATAATATCGGGGCTAAAATATATTCCGCCGACAGTTGCATCGGGTACATCACTTTCCGCAGTTAGCAATGGGACTTTTACGAGTATAACTGTTAACGGTGTTTCGGTTGATTATAATTCAAGTTATTTTACTTATAGTATTACTTGGCTGAATGGTCTTGATTTTAGTCATGTATTCGATGCTGCCGATGGTAATTATGAAGCCATTGTCATAATAGAGGCAGGTGCAGGTTATCAATTCGACCCGAACCACAGTCTATCAGGCGCGTTTGGTATATCAGGAGTTTACAAACACCCAGGTAACAAAAAAATAGAGATTGATTTGAATGCTCCAATATCATCATAAATACGCTGACAGGTGATAATACATAATACAATATTATACGATGAATAAAGATATATACGAAAGAGGTTGTTATTCACATGAAAAAGAGAATCCTATCCCTAGTGCTGGCATTTACCCTTATACTCGCGCTCGTCCCGATGGCATTTGCCGACACCACCGTTACCGCAACCCCAACCGCTTCAAAGGTGTTTGTTGACGGCGAGGAAGTAGCTTTCGACGCATATCTCATAAACGATGAAAACTATTTCAAGCTCCGCGATGTCGCGCACATCCTCAACGGCACAAGAGTACAGTTTGATGCCGCTCTGGTTGACGGCGCGATAAACCTTTACAAAAACAAAGCCTACACCCCCGATGGCTCGGAAATGCAGAGCAAGGGAGAGGGCGACAAAGACGCAACTCTTAACAAAATGAAAATTCTGATTGACGGCGCAGAAGTCGAGTTAACGGCATACTTAATCGGCGGCAATAATTATTTCAAAATGCGTGAACTGATGATGTCGTTCGACTTCCACGGTGCATTAGTGGATGGTGTTATTCAAATCGACACGAATAAAACATATGACGGTGCAGACGCAGCTCCCGCCGAACCGCCCGCGCCCGAAGCACCCGCGACTTGGACAATAAAATGGGATGTTCAGAATTTTATGCGGTATGGTGATACTGAAAAGTATCCGGAAGTAGCCGAAAATGGCAAACCGATAATCCTCAGATGTACCACACTCCACTTTTTCGATGACGGTCACAGATTTGTAGCCCCTGAGAAAACGCCCGAAATTACAATGGGTGGTGTGAAACTAAAAGAAGGCGTTGATTTCACCTATGTAACATTTGGAACGGAAACAGATCCATATGGAACGGTAAAAATTCCCGCCGTGACCGGCGACATAGTTATTAAGTTTCATGGTGTTTTTTACGATTAGCCAATAACTTTTATTCGCGTATATGCTCCTTACCCCCGCCGAATTTGCAGTTTCGGCGGGGGTTGTTTTGGGATTTTACTTTTAGGACATTTCCGCCGCACACTATTTACAACTCC
>WRJE01000069.1 GCA_009782385.1 Oscillospiraceae bacterium
CATACGGGTTTACCAAGTCGGTTAAAATCCGGTTTGATGACAGAAGTGAGTTTAATGATAGATATTTCGGTAGTCCAAATGACGATTAGCATATGTTGTCTTACTGTTGTATTACTCGCCTGTTTTTCTCCTTTATATCTCCATAAACAAGCACAACAAAAAAAGCCTGTAACCCTTGCGGTTACAGGCTTTTCTTTTGGTGGAGGCAGAGGGGCTCGAACCCCCGACCCCATGCGTGTGGAGCATGTGCTCTACCAGCTGAGCTATGCCTCCTTACCATCCGCACTTTAACACAAATATACTTTATTGTCAACATATTTTTACTTCACATAACTATTGCACACTATAATAACAATATGATATACTTGCTATAGCCAAATCAAGCGGCAAAACAGCCGTTAACAATCCCACTCCCGGAGGTAATCTTATGAATAAAATCTTCGACTCACGCGATGAAGCCTACCGCAGCCCATACGGCGCGGTCACGCAGGGTACGGATGTAAACATAACACTTTGCCCTCCCCGGACGTGGGGGGTATCTAAAGTCACGATTATAGTCTGGTATGACGACAGCGGCAGTACGGTCGAAATTCCGATGAAATGGAGCGGCCTGCGCGGCTCGCAGGACTCCTACTGCGGCGCGATACCCACGGCGGACGCAATCGGCCCGCTGTGGTATCACTTTGAGCTTGAACACCTTGACGGGAGCGTTGATTACTACGGCAACAACCATCAGCGGCGCGGCGGTGTCGGGCAGTTGTACGAGAGCGATCCGGCGGGCTATCAAGTCACGGTTTACCTGCCCGAGTACAGCGTGCCTGAGTGGTACGGCAGCGGTATCACATACCAAATATTCCCCGACAGATTCCGCCGCCTTGAACCTCCCAAGCCGATGGAAAACCGCGTTATTCACGAGGACTGGAATGATATGCCCGTGTACGCTCCCGATGAGAACGGCGAGGTGCTGAACAACGACTTCTTCGGCGGCAGCTTGGCGGGTGTGAGGGAAAAATTAGAGTACCTCAGCGAACTGGGCGTTATGACAATATACTTCTGCCCGGTATTTCAGGCATACTCCAACCACCGTTACGACACGGGCGACTATATGAAAATCGACCCCATGCTCGGGACTGAAAAGGAACTCGCGGAACTCTGCAAAGAGGCGCGTGAAAAATACGGCATTCGCGTTATACTTGACGGCGTGTTCAACCACACCGGCTGCGATTCGCGCTACTTCAATATGCGCGGGACATATGACAGCTTGGGCGCGTACCAGTCAAAGGAATCGCGCTTTTACGACTGGTACGACTTTCAGGAGTGGCCCGATAAATACTCGTCTTGGTGGGGTATGTACACATTGCCTCAGGTGAATGAAACCAATAAAAATTACATAGATTTTATAATACACAACCGCGACAGCGTTGTGCGCCGTTGGGGACGCGCCGGAGTATCGGGTTGGCGGCTCGATGTGGCGGACGAACTGCCCGATGAGTTCATCGAGCAGTTCAGAACCGTTTTACGCGAGACCAACCACGAAGCCGTGCTTATCGGCGAGGTTTGGGAAGACGCGAGCAACAAGACGGCATATGGCAAACGCCGCCGATATTTACTGGGGCGCGGACTGGACAGCGTTATGAACTATCCGTTCCGCAACGCGCTTATCGCGTTCCTGCGCGGCGGCGACGCGCGTGATTTTGTCGAGGAGATGGAATGTCTGCGGGAGAATTACCCCAAACTGGCGTTCAACTCCCTGATGAATCTAATCGGTACGCACGACTCGCCGCGCATACTTACCGTGTTGGGCTGCGATGAAGAGGATTATAACGGCACGAAAGACGACCGCGCTCTCAGGCGGCTGTCCCGCGCCCAGAGAGGAACGGGATTGGCGCGGCTGAAACTTGCCGCCGCGATTCAGTTCTCATTCCCCGGCTCGCCGATGCTGTATTACGGGGATGAAGCGGGTATGGAGGGCTTCGAGGATCCGTTAAACCGCCTTGGATACCCGTGGGGCGGCGAGGATAAATCGCTCTTGCAGTGGTACAGACAGTTGGGCAACGCGCGGCGCAACAGCGAGGCTCTGCGTTCCGGTGAAATGCTTTGGCGGCACGCGAAAGAGGGGCTTTTGGTTTATGAACGCGCCGGAGAGCATGAGAGCGTAATTGTCGCCGTTAACGCTTCATTAAACCGCATGAGCTGCACGCTCGATTGGAACTCTAAGACGGCGGTAGACTTAATGACGGGGCGTTCGCTCAGAAACATAAGCGAGGAAATAGTGCTGGAGGTCGAACCGATGAGCGTCATGCTTCTGCTATGCTGATTTTTGACACGCTCACAGTTGAGGAGTTCATGAGCATACGCAACGAGAGCGGGCTGTCGGTTGTCGATACGGAACTTGTTCAACGCGCACTGCCCGCGTCGCTGTTCACCTTGAAATACGAGCGGGACGGCAAGGCTGTCGGAATGCTGCGCGTGGTGGGCGATGGGGCGTTTGTCGCGGTCATATGCGATGTGGTGGTAGTGCCTGAACACAGGCGGCAGGGCATAGGCGCGGCACTGATAAACGCGGCTCTTGACAGGATTGCCGATTGTATGCCGGAGGGTATGTGGATACAGGCAATGCTGACGTGCGCTCCCGAACGCGGGAAATACTACGAAAAATTCGGGTTCTCGCTGTTTAACGCGGACATTCACGGTATCGTTATGCAACGGTATGTGAAAGGCGGCTAGATGCACCGAACATTAATTGAGTAAAGGGGTTAATTATGCTTAGAATATACCTTGATAATTGTTGCTATAATAGACCTTTTGATGAACAAGACCAAAACTTAATTATTCTTGAAACAGAAGCAAAGCTGATTATTCAAAGCAAAATAAAAAAAGGTATACATTCGCTTGTTTGGTCGTTTATGCTTGATTCCGAGAACGATGATAACCCGTCCGAAGAAAAACGTGAGGTAATTAAACCTTGGAAAATGATTGCAAGCGAATATTGTTCGGCTTCACCCGATATTTTGGAAAAGGCTAAGGAGTACATGAAGTTTGGGTTAAAGCACAAAGACGCAATTCACCTTGCCTGCGCGGTGAAGCAAAAATGCGATTATCTAATAACTACAGATAAAAAATTTAACAACAAGAATGGTCTCATACAGGATATGAAAATCGTAAATCCTATAGCATTTATTCTCGAAACGGAGGAATCGAAATGAGAGCTGATAACACTTTGCGTTTAGACGCAATGAATTTGCTTGTAAAAGGCTTGGGAGAGGTTGAAGCTGAACGCTTTATATATCTCGTTAAGCGTGAACGCTTTGATTACACTGAATGGCAGAGAGATTTGTGGAGTGATAAAACTATTGATGAAGTATTTACGCTTGCATCGGAACGTGAAAAAACAAGGACAATTTAGGAATCCAACAGCGCACTGATATACAACCCTATCAGCTGATATACAACCCTATCAAGTGATAGGGTTGACAAAGGCGGTAAACAGTGCTAAAATACCACATCGTAACCAATAAAAGGGGGATTAGTATGTCTCTGAAAATTTATAACAGCAACGGTATGATAGATATTTCAAACGAGGTGTTCACGACTATCAGCGGCTGGCTCGCGATGAACTGCTTCGGTGTACGCGGAATGGCGGCGCGTTCGGTTTCGGACGGTATCGTTCATATTTTGCAGCGCGAAAGCGTGTCAAAGGGTATCAAGGTCGAGTTGGACGAGGATGAATCAGCCCGTATAGAGCTGCATATAATTGTTGAACACGGGGTTAATATCCCCGCCGTATCGGAGTCCATCATGGGTGAGGTCAGTTACATGGTGGAGAAGTATACGTCGGTCAAAGTGTCGAAGGTTGATGTGTATATTGACGGCATGATGACGGGAAGATAGGGTGACTGCATTGAAACATATCGATGGTGCGGCCTTTTGCCGCATGGTCGTCTCCGGCGCGGCGGCAATCGGAAACGCGGCGCAGGAGATTAATGAGTTGAACGTTTTCCCCGTGCCGGACGGCGACACGGGTATCAATATGTCTATGACAATGAACGATGGCGTAAAAGAGCTTGACGCTTCCGACAAACACGCGGGCAAACAGGCTCACGCTTTCTCACAGGGACTTCTGAGGGGCGCGCGGGGCAACTCGGGTGTTATACTCTCGCTGTTGTTCAGGGGGTTCGCCAAGTATATTAAAACCCACGAAACCATCAGCGGCGCGGCGTTTGCCGCCGCGATGGCGGAGGGTGTGCAAACCGCTTACGGCGCGGTTATGAAGCCCGCCGAGGGTACGATACTGACGGTCTGCCGTGTTTCGTCACAGCGCGGCATTGAATACGCGGCGGGCGGAACGGGCATAGATTCGGTCATAGATGAAATGGTGAAATGCGCTAATGTCGCTCTGGCTGAGACGGTCAAACAGAACCCCGTGCTTCAAAAAGCGGGGGTTGTTGACGCGGGAGCAAAAGGTTACTGCTACATTTTAGAGGGAATGCTTGCCGCGCTGAGGGGCAGCCCCGTTTTGACCGCCAATGGAAACAGCGGCGCGGTGCGTGATTCCGCCCGTTTTTCGGACTTCTCAAGCGAGGAGATTCTGTTCGGTTACTGCACCGAGCTTCTGATTATACGCCCTAAGAATGACAGAAGCGACCCTGCGCGGCTTCGAGCGTTTCTCGAAACGTGCGGAGACAGCCTTGTGTTTGTCGAGGATGAAGATATAATCAAGATTCATGTGCATACGGACAATCCCGGGCGCGTACTGGCGCAGGCACTCGCGCACGGGGAGCTTACAAAGATTAAAATTGAGAATATGCGCGAACAGCATACCGAAATGATAAGCGTCCAATCCGCGGCTGCCGCCGCCCCGAAAGAGGTCATGCCACAAGCCCAAGCGGCTAAGGATTACGGATTTGTCGCCGTATGCGCGGGCGAGGGGATAGAGACGATATTCCATGACCTTGGAACGGACAGCATAGTGCAGGGCGGGCAGACGATGAACCCCTCAACTCAGGAAATACTCGACAGCATAAAGCACATAAACGCCGAGACGGTG
Source organism: Oscillospiraceae bacterium (assembly GCA_009782385.1). Lineage (GTDB taxonomy): Bacteria > Bacillota > Clostridia > Oscillospirales > UBA929 > WRMG01. The sequence goes on from WRJE01000069.1 coordinate 5,048, forward strand.
TTTGTGCTTCCGAACAATAAAAACATTATTATGGCGGCGGAACAGTGCATACCGCTTGCGGAGAAGAATGTCATAGTTATACCCAGCAGGAACATACCGCAGGGCGTTACGGCGATGCTGAACTTTGACGGTTCGGCATCTGTGGAGGAGAATCGCGCCGCCATGACGGAATCGCTCGATGCCGTAACAAGCGTCATGGTGACGGCGGCCGCAAGAGATTCGCAGTTTGACGGCAACGAAATCGCCGAGGGCGACCATATGGCATTGCTGAATGGTGCGCTGCACTTCAACAGCCCGTCACGCGGCGCGGTGCTTCGCGCCGTTGCTGACGCGTTGGCGGAAAAAGAGCCGTCATATATAACGCTTTACTACGGCGATGATGTCGGATCTGGCGAGCTTGAGGACACGGAGGATATGCTGAAAACACGTATGCCCATGACCAGTATTCAATCAGTCTGCGGCGGTCAGCCGGTGTATTCGTATATTATTTCAGCGGAGTAAAGGTGATAATACTTGAATAAAAAGAAATTACTCAGGCAAATTCTAAACAGTAAAAAGAATGTAAGATATAATGACTTCACAGCATTAGCGGAATCTTTTGGGTTTATACTGCAAAGGTCGGAAGGAAGCCATCGTATGTATAAACACAAAGCAGTTGCTGAAATTCTGAATCTACAGAGTAGAAACGGAGAGGCAAAACCATATCAGATAGAGTATTTCTTTGGCTTGGTTGAGAAGTACAACTTAGAAATGGAGGATTAACGCATGAACGATTACCATATCAATATTTTTTACAGCAGAGAAGATGAAGGGTATATCGCGGATATACCGGATCTAAAAGGATGCAGCGCGTTCGGAGATACACAAGAAGAAGCCCTGAAAGAAGCTATTATCGCGCAAAAACTGTGGCTTGAGACAGCAAAAGATAATGGAATGGAGATACCTAAACCGCTATACAGACCGCTGATTTATAAGGTAGGGTAAATTCAATAATTAATATAAAAGGGCGGCATTGCCGCCCTTTCGTCTTGTCTATCGCCCCGTTAACTCGTCTTTTAATAGCTCATAGACATATGCCGAACCTTCTAAATAAAGTCCGGTCTCTTCATCGTTGAGTTTTTCATAGAGTGATGAATTATAGAACAGTGTCATAGCGGCTTCAAGCTCCATATTACTATCTGTCATAAGAAACCCGACAATCTCTTGCGTGACCGCTTCCGTCAGCGTTGCAACTTTATTCACAAGAGCCCACCTCCGCCTTAGACAAGTAAGCAATGGAACGATTTGTATGGAAAGAATATTGGTTACTCAACTTTTTATATCTCATACCTCTAACCAATGTGTCTATGTCTATGTATCCGCTTGCGAATGTCCTAAACAGCAAGGCTATATCATCGTTTGCAACCGGACCGGTCACAATATCATACTTGTTATCTTGATTGCTGTTGAGGTCAGAATAATCCATAAAGTCACGATTGCGGTTGTTTAGTACGAATATTGCCCATTCAGCGGTAGGTTTGGCAAATATCTTAACAGACAGATTGCGCTCTGATAAAGCCGTTTCATCAAAAACAAACGCTGTCACGACCGGGAATCCGCCGAAAATGCGGGCGGTTCGTTTAGCCATTAACTTAGCCTGTTCTTTAATCGCGGTCAAATAGAACCCTCGACCGAAATCCTTATATGGCTTACAGCGGTTCAAATTAACAGTTACAATATCTTGATTTGACCCGTGGTACAACAACATCAAAGACTACCTCCATTGTTTCTGCATACGATGCCTAAATCTTCAACAGTGTCATCCCAAGAGAGCAAATGTTCCGCTTCATAATGCTCCTTTATAAATTCTATACCGCCAAAGTTTTGAAGGTACTGAAAAGCGTCTCTTGGGCTTAATCTCCGATGTCTTGCAAACTCGTTGACACAGACAACAGCCCAGTTAACCAAATTAGTGTTTACCTGCTTCATGCAATCCGCCTCCGCTATTATTCAGCAGTCTAAAGGACAGCTTATAAAACTAATATTAGTATACCCTGACGCATAGTAAAAATCAATAGCCTCATTAAAACGGATACTGACAAACACGCATATGTCCCAACATTTTCGGGCATAATATCACCGAAACTATTACAGGAGAGTGATATTATGCGTGTTTCGCAAATTATGAACACAAATGTTGTGAGCGTTACGACCGATGAGAGCGCGACGCTTGCGGCAAGACTTCTGAACCGCCACAACATAGGTTCGCTGCCCGTGTGCAGTCTTGACGGGCGCATTAGAGGTATTCTGACCGACCGTGACATCGTGCTGAGGTGCATAGCCGCCGAGAACGACCCGAGTACAACAAAGGTTGGCGACATAATGAGCAGGGGAGTTGTAAGCGTTTCGCCTGACGACGATGTGGGCGAGGCGGCGCGTATAATGGCCGCCGATCAAGTAAGGCGGCTTCCGGTAACGCAGGACGGGCGCATTGTGGGAATGCTAAGTCTGGGCGATATGGCAAAACGTCACGAGTATGACATGGAAGCGGCAAAAGCGTTGTCGGACATTTCGAGCAATATTAAAAGAGTATAACTGTAGGGGCGGTCATTGGCCGCCCGAAATAGTTGCTCATAAAAATCATCATTGACAATTTGATTTTATGTGTTATACTGTAAATATAAAAGGAAACTGCCGCTTTTGCAGGGCGGCTCAGTCCTAGATAGAGAATTGAGACGCCGTAGCTTTTACGGCGTCTCGTATTATTTCTTCCGCTTTTTTAAGCAGAGAGCAATAATCGCAACAATCAATAAGCCAAGTTGAAACAATTCGGCATATGTAATCATAGCATCACCCTCCTTATCAGAAGAGTGACCGAGCCGCCAAGCGGCAGTTTCACGATTATAACTATATCATGTTCGGCGGTTTTTGTCAAATTTGAGGGCAAAATCCTTGCAGGTCGGCAAAATGCGAATATTCTGTTAATAATTCTTGGTTGCATTGACATTGAAACAAACAACGTGTAAAATATAATGGGCAGGGGCTTTGCTCTTGCCCATTAAAAATATCAAAAAATAACATAGGAGGAACTTTCCATATGAGTGAAAACTGGGACGGCGATGATATCAGACCCGTTGATATGAAACCGGCTAATAAACAGCCGAACAGATTGAAGCTGCTGATACCTCTTGCGATTGTGGCGGTAATGTTGCTAATGGTGGCGTTTGACAGCATTTATACGCTCAAATCCGGTGAGGAAGCGGTCATCACCCGCTTCGGTAAGTACCAGAGTACGGTTGCCGAAACGGGACTGCAATTCAAACTGCCGTTTATTGAATCGTGTTATATTGTAAATGTCGATGAAATACGGCGGCTTGAGTTCGGATTCCGCTCCCGCAACGTTAATATGTACGACACTGTTGACAATGAAGCTAGGATGATAACGGGTGACGAGAACCTTGTGCTTGCCGACTGGGCGATACTGTACAGAGTGAGGAACAGCTATGACTTTCTGTTTAAGGTCAATGACCCCCAAGCCGTGCTGCGTATAATATCGGAGTCATCGTACCGCCGCGTTGTCGCGTCACACCCTCTTGACGACATACTTACCGACAGAAAACTCGCAATACAGAACGAAGTAAGATTTGACTTACAGGATATTGCGGACAAGTACGAGATGGGTATCACCATTATAGGCGTTGAGCTTCAGGACGCGATGCCGCCGGACGAAGTTAAAGCAGCGTTCTTGGATGTCACGTCCGCCAAAGAAGAGCAGAGCGCGAAGGTAAACGAAGCGAGCCGTTATGAGAACGAGAAACTTCCGATGGCGCGCGGCGAAGCCGCAAGGCTCGTAAACGATGCCGAGGCGTATAAGGCGCACCGCATAAACGAGGCGGAAGGCGTTGCGTCGCGTTATAAAGCCATTGAGGAAGAGTACAGAAAACAGCCCGAAATAATGCGGGCAAGGATGTATATGGAGATGCTCAGTGATGTGCTGCCCAATGTAAGGCGCATTTATATCATGGACGAGGGCGGCGATACGCTGAAATTCCTGCCGCTCGAAGATATAGGCATGGAGGTGGAGTAATGAAAGGGTATATCGGAAGGATTACATTTGGAGTAATTGCTCTTTTGCTTGTAATAGCGGCGTTCGGCGCGTTTTTTGAGGTCAATGAAGGCGAGTCCGCAATAGTTCAGCGTTTCGGGCGCATAGTGTCAGTCTATGTAAAGTATGATACTCCGGAACTGCGTAATCAGCTCCAAAATGCCAGATACGGTGATGTAACCATACATCCGGGTACGGGACTGCGTTTCAAAATTCCGTTTATTGACACCGTTACAAAATACTCCAGCAAGCTCACAACATATGATACTCCCGCGCGTCCTGTCATTACATCCAATAAAAAGCAGCTGATATTTGACAATAACGCGCAATGGCGCATTATGAATCCT
>WRJE01000070.1 GCA_009782385.1 Oscillospiraceae bacterium
GAATCATCCTGTTTTGCAGTTCTTTAGAGTCGATATTGCGCCTGAGTGTACCGATTCCCACACCCAGCTCGCCCAACTCGCGCATTATTCTCTCCTTGGGTATTTTTTCATTGCCATAGACATTCATATCCCAGATGAACAGTGAGAGCGCGAATAATCCCGCGCTCATTACGAGTATACTCAGCAGCAGTGCGTAACGCCTGCGGAAACGCCGCAGGAAATGCGGCAGTCCCCTGTTACCGATTATTCTTACTTGTCCAACTCCGCGTGATGTGAACGCGCGTACCTTCGCGTAACCGTTTCTGTGCATTGACGCGGTGAGCGTTGATGTGCCGGAACGGTCAATATCCCATAGCGGGATACCGTTCTGGGCGCATACGTTTATAAAACGTTCGGGAAACTCGGAATTAAGCTCCACACGCACATTTCCCCGGAAAAAATTGATTATTTTCAGCATATGTATCCCACCAAATTAAATATAACGATTTGTTGTACCGTTGTACGCACGGGAAACGCGGACGACCGCAGGTCGTCCCTACAATTAAATATATACAAAATCTATTCCAAGGAGTTTCCCTTTTATAGAGAGTTCGTTTGAGTTCATCGCGCCGACACACATCCTGTGTCCGTGCAGTTTGATTACTACTTTTCCGCCGCCGACATGGATGTCCGTGTCATTATACAGCAATATACCCCTGTGGTTTTCGATTAGTATCTCGCCGCCGCCGATTATGCTGATACGCGGCAAATCCGCCACGATGTCGGCCGGAAGGTCCAATACTCTCGAAAACCGTTCCAACACGCCGCGTTTGTCCCTCATGCGGTCACCCCCATATAGAGTATGACGGCACGGCGGCGGTTAGAAGCAAAAAGCAAAACGCTGTGATTTTTGATTTTTTCGGTATTGACGAACTCCCTCCGGAGGTGTATAATACAGGGACGGCATAAAACAAATATGTATAATAAAGGTGGTGAGATGAATGGACGCGGGAAGCAGCAGCGGTATAGAATACCCTAAGCGATGTACTTACAAGGGGTTGATCCCCGCACAGAAAGGAGGGTATTACCATGCCCAAAAAACAAAGTCCAAACACCTCATCACGTACAACACGAATTAGAAAACGCCTTATAAACGCATCCGTCAAGAAACCTGAAACACTGCTGATACAATATGATACCACATATGAAGGCTTCGACGAGGAAAAAGTCGAGGATAACCGCGAAGAATACGGCGTTAACGCCATAACGCCGCCGAAGAAAGACACCGTTCTAAAAAGACTGTTTGTCGCGTTTGTCAACCCGTTCACAGTCGTGTTGTTCATACTCGCGGTAATCTCATTTTTCATGGATTTTCTCCTTGCCGCGCCGGGCGAAAAAGACCTGTCCGCCGTAATCATCGTTGTCTCGATGGTTACAATAAGCGGTCTTTTAAGGTTTGTGCAGGAGACGCGCAGCGTCATGGCCGCCGCGAAACTGAGCGAAATTGTCGAAACAACCGTTGCGGTTCAGCGCGTTTTTACAGACGATGACACGGAAGAAGAAACGTCTAAAAAGATAGAGATACCCCTTGACGAGTTGGTCGTGGGCGACATTATACATCTTGCCGCCGGAGATATGATACCCGCTGATGTAAGAATACTTCAAGCCAAGGACTTGTTCGTAAGCCAGTCGTCTCTGACGGGTGAGAGCGAACCCGTAGAAAAGTTCCCGCAGGAATTAAAAGGTAAGAATGTAAACCCGCTTGACCTTAATAATCTCGCTTTTATGGGAAGCAACGTAATCTCGGGCTCCGCGTCGGCATTGGTGCTGGCTGTCGGAGACGATACCATATACGGCGAAATAGCCCGTAAACTCAACGAGAAACAACCGCCCACCAGCTTTGAAAAAGGCGTTGGGGCAGTGTCGTGGGTTCTCATACGCTTCATGATGGTCATGGTGCCGGTCGTGCTGTTCGTCAACGGCTTTACCAAGGGCGATTGGATGGAGGCGTTGCTGTTCGCGCTGTCCGTAGCCGTGGGTTTAACGCCGGAAATGCTGCCGATGATTGTTTCCGCAAACCTCGCGAAGGGCGCGGTTTCAATGTCCAAGAAGCAGGTCGTTGTTAAAGACTTGAACTCTATTCAGAATTTCGGCGCGATGGATATACTCTGCACGGATAAAACGGGAACAATAACACAGGACAGGGTCATTCTGGAGTACCACTTGAACGTTCAAGGCGAGGAGGACGAGCGCGTTCTGCGTCACGCTTTCTTAAACAGCTACTTCCAGACGGGGCTTAAAAACCTAATGGATTTCGCCGTCATTGACATCGGAAACGAGAGCGGAAACATTGAGTTTTGGAAGAGTTATACGAAAGTTGACGAGATTCCGTTTGATTTCCAACGCCGCCGCATGAGCGTTGTCGTCTCCGCCCCCGATGGAAAAACCCAGATGATTACAAAAGGCGCAATCGAGGAGATGCTCAATGTCTGCGCCTACGCCGAATACGAGGGCGCGGTTATACCGATTAACGATGAACTGCGCGATGAAATACTGGAGAACTGCCGCAAATACAACTCCGATGGATTGCGCGTCTTGGGTATCGCCCAAAGAACCAATCCCCCGGCGGTCGGCGCGTTCTGTGTCGCGGACGAGAGCGAAATGGTGCTTATCGGCTATCTCGCGTTCCTCGACCCGCCCAAAGAGAGTACGGAAGAAGCTATCGCGGCTCTGCACGAATACGGCGTTGATGTAAAAGTCCTAACGGGCGACAACGATGCCGTCACAAAGTGCGTATGCCGTCAAGTCGGTCTGAAAGCCGATAACATACTGCTCGGCGCGGACATCGAGCATATGGAAGACGAAGAGCTCCGCAAAGTCGTTGAGGAGATAAACATATTCGCGAAACTGTCGCCGCAGCAGAAAGTGCGCGTTGTGACAGCGTTGCGCGAGAACGGACATACGGTCGGGTTCTTGGGTGACGGCATCAACGATGCCGCCGCCATGAGAGCGGCGGACGTGGGTATCTCGGTAGATACCGCCGTTGATATAGCGAAAGAGTCCGCAAACATAATCCTCATGGAAAAAGACTTGATGGTGCTTGAAGAAGGCGTTGTCGAGGGACGTAAAATCTACGCCAACATTATTAAATATATTAAAATGACGGCAAGCTCGAACTTCGGCAATATGTTCAGCGTTTTGGCGGCTTGCGCGTTCCTGCCGTTTTTGCCGATGTTACCCATACAGATTTTGGTACTGAACCTTATATACGACATATCGTGCATAGCAATTCCGTGGGATAATGTTGACGCTGATTATCTCAGAAAACCGCGCAAATGGGACGCTTCGTCAATTACGCGCTTTATGCTCTGGATTGGGCCGACAAGCTCGGTGTTCGACATCACGACTTATATAGCCATGTACGTGTTCATCTGCCCCATGGTGTTCGGCGGTGTTTACAGGGAACTCGCGGGCGAAGCGCAAAGAAACTTTGCCGCGCTGTTCCAAACCGGATGGTTCGTCTTATCCCTCTGGTCGCAAACGCTTGTCATTCACATGATACGCACGCCGAAACTGCCGTTTATCAAAAGCCGCGCCTCGTTATCGGTAACCGCGCTGACAACGCTCGGAATCGCCGTCGGTACGTTTATACCGTACACATCGCTCGGGGAAATGCTTAATATGTTCCGTCTTCCGACAGAGTTCTTCTACCTATTGGCGGCGACAATGGTCTGTTATATGCTCTTGGTAACGTTGATGAAGAGTTTGTTCGTTAAAAAATACGGTGAACTATTGTAGGGGCGGCCTTTGGCCGTCCGCGGGCGACCAAAGGTCGCCCCTACGTGAAAAACCGCAAGGAGACACAAATGAACATTGGTGAGGTAGGTATCCTGACAAGCGATGTCAAAAAGTTGGCAGACTTCTATAAAAAACTGTTTGAAATCGAAAACGACTGCGATGACGATGTTATACAGTTTATTTTAACAGAAGGAACAGGCTTAACCATTCACAATGACGGAAAAGAGAGACGGGGCAACTTTCAAAACATTTGCCTTGCCTTTACGGTTGATGATGTGGACGCGGAATTTGAAAGACTGAAAAAACTTGGAGTTGAGATAATCGAACCTCCGACAGTAAGACCATGGGGCGCGAAAAATATGCTATTCAACGACCCGGACGGCAACTCTATAATATTCAGAAGTGTTCCGACTTCCTCAATAAATTAAATATCACGCTCTGTAGGGGCGGCCTTTGGCCGTCCGTGGGCGACCAAAGGTCGCCCCTACATGAAAGAATAAAGGAGGATTGTATTGAAAACGGAAACATATGAAATCAGAGGTCAAAAATTTGAATGGGATAGAAGTAAAAATATTTCTAACATCGAAAAGCACGGAATAACATTCAAAATTGCCGCTGAAATATTTTTCGATCCTCGTGCAAAAGTATACGATGACAAAGCACATTCACAAGATGAACAAAGATTTATACTCATTGGAATGAACGAAAAAGATAAGGTTTTGACCGTATGTCACTGTTATCGCGGTGAAGACGAATCAATAACACGCATTATTTCCGCAAGAAAAGCAACGAAGCATGAGGAAATTTTATATGGAGGTATTGAGTAATGAATGATTATGCAAATATTGATTTGAGCGACATTCCCGAAGTTACAAGCAAAATCAAATCACGCGGAAATCCATTTTATGAACGAATAATGAAACATGGTTTTTCCATTACCGAACATTATAGCCCGGATGACATAGCCAAGATTACTAAGGGAAATCTTGTTCGCAGGATAGATATTACTGTTTTAGACCCTGAAGAACAAGCTGCACTTGAACGCTATGAAAGACGCACATCTGTTAGTAATTAATTAACTGTTATTTTATAGAGGAGAAATAATATGACCGACCTTGATATAGCGCAGGCCGCGCAAATGAAAGACATCCGCGAAATCGCGCGGTCAGCGGGCATTGACGAAAAAAATCTTGAACTGTACGGCAACTATAAGGCAAAGGTGACGGGTGTCCCCGACAAGCCTGACGGCAAACTCATCCTCGTCACCGCCATTACGCCCACGCCCGCCGGCGAGGGCAAGACGACCACAACCATCGGGCTGTCAGACGCGCTGAAAAAGCTAGGCAAGAATGTCGTTATAGCCCTGCGCGAACCGTCATTAGGGCCGGTTTTCGGCGTAAAGGGCGGCGCGGCGGGCGGAGGTCATGCACAAGTCGTTCCTATGGAGGATATAAACCTGCATTTCACGGGCGATTTTCACGCCATAAGCGCGGCAAACAATCTGCTTGCGGCGATGCTGGACAACCATATCTTTCACGGAAACGCACTCGGAATCAACCCTAAGAAAATCACATGGAAACGCTGCGTTGACATGAACGACCGCCAGCTCCGCTCAGTCGTTGACGGCATAGGTTCGATGGGCGGCGTTACTCGCGAGGACGGCTTTGATATAACCGTTGCGTCTGAGGTCATGGCGGTGCTGTGCATTGCGAGCGGTATCAGCGACCTCAAAGCGCGATTGGCGCGGATAATCGTTGGCTATACCTATGACGGCAAGCCCGTAACAGCTGCCGACCTCAAGGCACACGGCGCGATGGCGGCTCTGCTCAAAGATGCGATTAAACCCAATCTTGTGCAGACGCTTGAACATACCCCGACACTGATACACGGCGGCCCGTTCGCCAACATCGCGCATGGGTGCAACACGGTGACCGCAACGCGCATGGCGTTAAAACTCGGCGATTACGCCGTGACCGAGGCCGGATTCGGCGCGGATTTGGGCGCGGAGAAATTCTTGGATATTAAATGCCGCGTGACGGGCTTACGCCCGAGCGCGGCTGTAGTCGTTGCCACCGTGAGGGCGTTGAAGCATCACGGCGGCGGGGAGCTGAAAATAGAAAACCTCCTGCGCCACGTGGATAATATCGCAAATGTATACAAACTGCCGTGCGTTGTGGCAATCAACCGCTTCCCCGATGATACGGAAGCGGAACTTGATATAATTGCCAAGGGCTGTGAAAACGCCGGAGTTAAAGCCGTACTCAGCGAAGTATGGGCTAAGGGCGGCGATGGCGGCATTGAGCTTGCCAACGAGGTTATCAAACTTTGCGAACGGGACAGCGAACTGCGATTCGCGTATGATTTGACGGACAGCATTGAAACGAAACTGAATAAGCTGACAACAAAAATTTATCGCGGAAAAGGCACGGTTATGACACCCGCCGCAAAGAAACAGGCTCAACAGCTAGAAGCGTTAGGATTCGGCGGACTGCCTGTCTGTGTCGCGAAAACTCCCCTAAGTTTTTCAGACGACCCGGGACTTTTAGGCGCACCCGAGGGCTTCGATGTGACTGTGCGACAGCTCAAAGTTTCGGCGGGCGCGGGATTTATTGTCGCGCTGACGGGCGATGTGATGACTATGCCGGGGCTTCCGAAAGTTCCCGCCGCAAATAATATAGACGTTTCAGACGATGGAAGAATAACAGGTTTGTTTTAGTTAATCGATTAATAAAGAGTTCTAACAATCCCCTGTTTATCAGAATGGAGGTAATTTTAGTGAAACAATTCAGAACAGTTTTTGAATATAGTGACAAAAAGTGGATTGCAAGCTGTGAGGAATTAAGAATAACATTAGAGGAAGGTTCTTTTGACGCATTAGTTGTAAGGATGAAAATAGCAGTACAGGAAATAGCGGAAGTGGAATTAGGGCATAAAGGCGACATAAAACTGGTAATTGCAACGCTGGACAGAGTTGATGAAATAAAAGCGGTGGGATAATGGGAGATTATAATAATGGGAGGACTTAAATATGATTGCGGATACCAAAATCAAGGACTTTCTCGCCGCGCTGTCAAGCGCGGAACCAACTCCGGGCGGCGGCGGCGCGTCCGCGCTGACAGGCTCGGTCGCGGCTTCGCTTGCGGGCATGGTCGCGAGCCTTACGCTCAACTCAAAGAAATATGAAGAGTTTCACGATGAAATCAGAGAAATAAAGACACGCGCCGATGAACTGCGCGACAAGCTGATAGAGCTTGCCGACATTGACGCGGAGGCTTTCGCGCCCCTTGCCGCCGCGTACAGGATACCCAAGGACGACCCCAACCGCGCCGAAACCCTCGAGACCGCGCTTGCCGGAGCTTGCACTCCCCCGCTGACAATCATGCGTCTCTGCGCGAACACGATGGAGCTGTTCCCCATACTCAGAGAAAAAGGTACAAAGATGGCGGTATCGGATGTTGACGCGGGCGAAGTGCTGTGCCGAGCCGCTATAAACGCCGCGTCATACAATGTGTATATCAACACAAAACTAATGCGCGACAAAAACAAGGCCGATGAACTGAATAAAATCGCAAGGAAGTTGGTGGACTAATGGTACTCTTGAAGGGCGCGCCTGCGGCGCAGTCGATTACCGCGCAGGTGAACGCGGACGCGGCGCAGTTGGAGCTTGAAGGCGTTCTGCCGAGGCTTGCCATCGTCAGAGTAGGCGAAAACCCCGATGATGTCGCGTATGAAAACGCCGCCGTCAAACGCTGCGGCATGGTAGGCGTTGACGCGAAGCGCGTCACATTACCCGATTCCGCAACGCAAGAAGCATTGATTGCCATGATTGACTGGCTCAACAACGATACATCGGTACACGGAGTTTTACTTCTGCGCCCGTTGCCTAAACATATAGACGAGACTGCCGTATGCGCGGCGTTGCGCCCCGAAAAAGATGTTGACGGCATAACGCCATTGTCGCTGGGCGCGGTGTTCGCCGGACATGAGAGCGGCTTCCCGCCCTGTACCGCACAGGCTTGTATAGATTTACTTGATTATTACGGCATCGGGCTTGCCGGAAAACGCGCCGTAGTCATCGGCAGGAGTATAACAGTCGGAAAACCCGTTTCAATGCTGCTGCTGAACCGCCACGCAACGGTCACCGTCTGCCACACGCGCACGCGCAATACGCGCGATATATGCAAAGAAGCTGATCTTATAATTGTTGCGGCGGGCGTTAAAGGCGTTGTGGACGAGACGTTTCTAAGCCCCGGGCAGACAGTGTTAGATGTTGGCATACACGTTGATGAAGACGGCAAACTCAGCGGCGATGTTGTTATGAACGGCGAGCCGCCTATAGAGGCATACGCGCCCGTTCCGGGCGGCGTGGGATCGGTTACGACCGCCGTGCTTGTAAAGCACACGGTTCTCGCGGCGAGACGGATGATGTAATCAGTTAAAAGGAGGCGGAATAAATGTTGCAAACATATCAAGGTTATTTTGACAGTGGTCAGTTCATATCGCTTGATAACCTTTCAATTCCGGAGAAAAAAAGAGCGATTATTACGATACTGGACGATGAAATTGATGTTAAGCGGTTAAATATTATTCCAAAGCAGCAACTAAAGGCTTTTGAGGAATTTTTTGCGGCGATTGATTCTATCGAGGGAGAGCCGTTAACTGATACGGATTTTGCCGAACTTGAAAATAATCGTCTTAACTTTAGAAGGGATTTGGATTTATGACATTTGCAATAGACAGCAATATTATATCTTATTTCCTTAAACAGGATTCAAAGATAAAGAGCAAGCTCAAAACTGAATCCCAAAAAGAAAATTTGTTTATTATCCCGCCCATTGTCTATTATGAAGTAAAACGATGGTTGCTTGAAAAGCAAGCTCTTTCTAAAATGAGAGAGTTTGAAAAATTATGTAAAATGATACCTATCGGCGAAATGAACCGGAATATTTGGGATAAAGCCTCAAGTCTATATGTATACGCGAGAAAAATGGGTAAACCGGCAGACGATGCGGATTTGCTAATTGCCGCTTTTTGTGTCGTAAATGATTATACTCTTGTAACAAATAATGTCCGACATTTTGAATTTATTAAAGATTTGAAATATACAAACTGGAAATAATAAGGAAACCCGTCTATGCCTAAAAAAACTAACAAACCCGAAAAATTATCAATCCCCGATAATGTCGAAGGTCTTCGCGCCGAAGTGCGCGAAGAAACCATAACCGACACCATACGCGATAACTTCATGCCCTATGCCATGAGCGTTATCGTGTCCCGCGCCATACCCGAAATCGATGGCTTTAAG
>WRJE01000071.1 GCA_009782385.1 Oscillospiraceae bacterium
ACTGATATCTTCACTTACCAACGACAGCTTTATCTCGGTTATATCCTGCGGCTCATACTCTTTAATCCTCGGCTCGTCAAACACCAGTTTTTTCGCCTCGTCAAGGCTTATCACGCTGTCCATCATTTCGTCAATAGTCTTGCCGTTGATTGTCATTGTTGATGAGTCATTATAACTGTTCCAGTCACCTCGATCCCAGTCCCAACCCCAGTTCCAATCACCCCGATCCCAGTCCCAGTCCCAGTTCCAACTATCCCCATATGCGTTTCCCATCTTTCTCATCGCGTTTTCCAACTGTTTCTGTGCGCCCTCCGGTATCCGCGCGTCCATTCGTGCCTGCGCGTCCTCCATTCGTATCCGCGCGTCTTCCGTCCGTCTCTGCGCGTCTTCCAACTGTATCCGCAAGTCTTCCGCCCGCATCTGTGCGTCTTCCGCTTCATTTTGCAATTCCCGCACAAAATTGCATCCGACCAATATACTTACGGTAAATATCACAATTCCTAACAGCGTGAACAACGCTGTTCCGTTTCTCTTGCCCGTGCCGAATATATTTGAAAAACGTTGCTTTAACATATTTTTACCTCCAATAAAATAGGTCGTCAATCGACTGCGGCACGCGCCTGTCTCCGCCGCCATAAGCAATATTGTCTCGCTGTACCGCTTCCTTTCGGCAACATCCATTCCTCCGACCGTCATCGCGTCAACAGCTGACTCAATATCCTTGTTCGCCTGTACCGACATCATGTAAATCGCGGGATTGAACCAGTACACGCTTTGGACAATAACAAGCACCAATTTATACCACAAATCACGGCGTTTATAATGTATAAGCTCATGACGGAACAGCAGCCGCAAATCGTCTCTGTCATACCGCTCGTCCGGCAGCAATACAATCGGGTTTATGAAGCCCGTCAACATCGGTGACTTGATACCTTTGCAGATCTTTAGCCTAACATCGCCTTTAATTCCGCAGTCAGACATTTCCGCGTTAAATATACCGCTTATTTCCGGTTGTAAGTCATTAACGCTCCAACGCTTCACAAAATGCCGAAAAACCGTGTATGTGACCGCGTGATAAGTTAAAGCGATAAAAATCCCGGCAAGCCAAACCGTCAATATTATGGTTGTAAAATCAGGGACTGAATACAGCGCGTCCGCTTCATCCTTCAAATAATATCTTCCTGTTTCAACAGGTGTTTCAGAAAGTGTCACGGGCGTTTCAGGAATCCCGTCATCCCGCCGCAGTTCCGTCACCTCAACTTCGGGAGCTTGCAACGAGCCGGGAGCTTGCGGCGCGGGAATCGTTTCGCTCGCGGCGCGTTCATAAATAATCGGCATATCAATCTGAACCGCGGGGCTTATGGCAAACGATAAAAACGGTGTGCATAATCCCGCCGTTATAATGAGCCACAGCCAACAGCGTCCGCGCGCCGCGAACCTTCTATCTATCACCGGGGTTAGTAACAGCAAAACTATAATAATCGGCGTTATTATCAGCGTTGCCCCGGCAAGTGATTGAATCAGCGTCATTTCAGCACCGCCTTTTCATCTATGTAGCGTTTAAGTTCCTCCAAATCGTCATTAGAAATCGCATTTCCGCCGTAAAGCGAAGCCACAAGACTTTTAACCGAGTTCCCGTGAAGACGCTCGAGAAAAGACTTGCTCTCTGTTTTCAAATATTCCTCCTCCTCTATAATCGGAGAGTAAATATTTGTCTTGCCGTTCTTGCTGACAGTAACGAAACCCCTGTCCGCAAGTCTCGCCAGAAAGTTAAGCACGGTCGTAACCGCCCATTCCTTCTTCCCCTCGAGCTTTTCCATTATATATGCCGATGTCGTGCCTTCGCCGTTGCGCCATATGATTTTCATAATCTCCAATTCCGCGTCGGGTAATCTCTGCTTTGACATATTCGCGCCTCCTTTTACGATTGTAAAATGTAATTACATTCTACATATGTAAAATCGTTTTGTCAACACCTAATTTGTTAACAATTCATGAACAATATTTTATTATATTTACCGACAACACAAATAGCCGCGTTCAACGCGGCTTTTGTTAAAATTTTAAGAAACTATCTGATTAGCTGAAGCACCTTATCCGGTGTCAACCCCGAATGCAGTGACGCGGTATCCTCCGGAGAACTCAAAAGCTGCTCCAGTAACTGTTTAACGCCTACTGCGGGTTTTTCAGCTTCGTCCGCAACGGATGTTACATCATTACGGTGCGAAACGGAGAGCGTAACACCCTCTTTTTCGGCGTTAATCGCGGGGTCTTCTTTGTTCAGTTCGGCTGCCTTGCCTGTGTTCTCTCGTATCGGCAACTTGGATTGAGAGTTAATGGGCGGTTGATTGATTTTCATGATCCATCACCTTCCTAGTTGGTATCATACCATATCGGTATCATATCACAACAACAACTAAAATGCAACATATTTTTTCAAAACGTCAAATTTGACATAAAAGCCTACTTCTGATAGTATTATCGAAATAACTTTAAGGAAACTTTAGCTTGATTATGGAAAATATTTCTTCCGACAAAATAAAATTATACCTGTCGCATGAAATCGGCGAATTGCACGTTTATGATACCCTTGATTCAACCAACAATACCGCGAAACGGCTCGCCGCCGATGACGCGCCCCACGGCACGGTTGTCGTCGCCGCCGAGCAGACCACCGGACACGGCAGGATGGGGCGCGGTTTTTTCTCTCCGCGCGGCGGTGTCTACATGAGCGTAATTCTTCGCCCCGATTTTTCCGCCGATAAAATTATGTTGCTGACAACGCTCACATCCGTTGCGGTTTGCCGCGTTATCGAGCGTCTCGGCTACATTCCCAAAATTAAGTGGGTCAACGATATTCTCATTGACGGCAAGAAAATCTGCGGTATATCCGCAGCAAGCTCCGGAAATGATTTTATAATTCTGGGTATCGGCGTTAATACCTCCGAATAAAATTTCCCTCCGGAACTAAAAAACATCGCGGCTTCAATAGCGTTAGGCGCGGACTGCCCGCGCGAACGCATAATCGCGGAGATACTTAACGAGCTGTTCACGCTTCTCGACTGCATAGGCTCTGACGACATAATCAATGAATACCGCGAACACTCAGCCGTTATCGGTCGTAATATTGAAATTCACCGTAACGGCGAAATTACCCGCGCAAAAGCCGTTGATATAGACCCGCAAGGAGGACTGATTGTGCTATACGCAAACGGCGAAACCGAAACGCTAACCTCCGGCGAAATCACAATACGATTGTAGGTAAACAATATGCAAAAAACAAAAATCACATTAAAAGACATGGCGCAAATAGCGTTTTTCGCCGCGCTTACAGCCGTTTGCTCGCAGATACTCATACCCCTCCCGTTTACGCCCGTGCCGATAAACCTCGCCACATTCGCCGTGTTTATGGCGGGCGGTCTATTGGGAGCGGTAAAGGGCGGCGCAAGCCAACTCATCTATGTCCTGCTCGGAGCGGCGGGCGCACCCGTATTTTCCAACATGGAGGGCGGCTTGGGCAAACTCGCCGGACCGACAGGCGGTTATATCTTCGGCTACATACTCGCCGCGCTCGTCATCGGGCTAATCATAAATATGATTACACGTAGGGACGACCGCCTCAGGTCGTCCACGGACGGTCGAGGGCGACCGTCCCTACATCGCGTATCGTTTGTTATCGCAATGACAGCGGGAGCGGTGTGCTATTTTACCCTTGGAACGGCATGGTTTATGGTTCTCACGGGCAGAGCCCTTGCGGAATCACTGACTATGTGCGTGTGGCCTTACCTCCCCGGCGACGCGCTGAAAATCGCCCTCGCGGCGTATTTAGTCAAACGGTTGGGCAAGCATTTTGTGTAAATTATCTAATCTATAATACGGTGTGCCTTAATCGGCACACCGTATTATAATTGATTTTCATAATCTCTCGCGCCGAAGACGACATGGTGAATCATTACAATTTTTTTATCTTCATTTACAGTATAAAGCACAAGATAATTTTTAACTATCGCCCTTCGATAACCTCTTTTCTTCAAATGCTCCGCCCTGCATACTTCATAAATATAAGGATTGCTTTCCAGATTGTCAACGCATTTTTCAAAAATCTCGTAAAAATCAGCGGCGGCAACCGGGGCATCTAATTGGTTTTCTATATAGTCGAGAATGTTAAATAAATCCTCTCGGGCAACAGGGGACATTTTCGCTTTATACATTATGTTTTTCCCTTAATTCTTTTAAGACATCTCGCGCGTCATAAACCATCCCTCGCGATACCAATTCCTCCGAAGTGTCCAACTTTTCATATATATCCAGTATGGCAAATTTTTTATTATATTCTTCTTTACTCATAACCACCATATCATCTTGACCATCATCTGTAACACAGACCGGTTCACCCGCCGCGCGGCACATCTGCATCATTTCACTCGCCCGTAAATTGCGTGTTGATATTGCTCTTTGCATGAAAAACTCTCCCTTCAGTAATTCCATTGTAACAAAAAAACGCCGAGTTGACAAGAGACATTTTATGTAGGGTCGGGCTTCCATGCCCGACCGTTTAATATGTTTATTATCATCTCCTGCTGTTTGCGTTTTCAATCAGCCGCGCGGCGGCTTTTTTTGTCTCCTCCGCAACGTTCGCGCCACCGATGATACGCGCAATCTCCTCAACTCGCTCGCTCTGTTCCAATTCCCTCACGCGCGTTACCGCGCGTTCGCCCTCGCTGTCCTTTTCAATGTGAAAATGCCTGTCCGCCGCCGCCGCAATCTGCGGCAGATGCGTAACACACAGTACCTGACGGCTCTGCGAGACACTTTTCAGTTTGACCGCGACCATCTGCGCGGCGTGTCCGCTGATTCCCGTGTCCACCTCGTCAAAAACCATAGTCGGCACTCCGCTGTGCAATATGTTCATCAGCCCAAGCTGAACCCGCGATAACTCTCCGCCGGACGCGATTTTGGCGAGCGGCTTCGGCGGCTCGCCTTTGTTCGCGGAAAACAGAAACTCCGCCGTCTCCGCGCCGTTTCCGTACAGTTCCGTGTCCTTTAAGTTTATCTCAAACTTCGCGTTCGGCATATCCAGCCCGCGCAGTTCGTCAGCCAGACGCGCCCGCATACCCTCGGCGGCAATTCTTCTCTCGTCCGTCAGAACCGCAGCCGCGTTTTTCAATTCAGACAGCGCGTCCTCGCACAGAAGATTAAGCTCCGCCAACCGCTCATCGGAACGCTCTATTGCCTCCAGTTCCGCTTGAGCGTTCTCCGCAAACGCCAGTATATCCTCAATCGTCCCGCCGTATTTGCGTTTCAGGCGGTACAGCCTGTCAAGCCGCGCCTCAATATCCTCAAGCTCGCCCGGGTCTGACTCCAACACGTCCAGCATGGCGCGGACATCTTCCGCGACATCCCTTGCCGCGTACATCAACTCGTCCACACGCTCCGAAAGCCCCGTCAATTCATCGTTTATACTCGCAACGCCCGACATCGCGCGTGAAGCCTCCCCGAGCGCGTCCGATGCGCTCTCCTCACCGCCGTATATCAGTTGATAGGTTATGTTGACCGCTTCCGCGATTTTCCGCGCGTTTTTAAGGAAATCCCTGCGCTGTACAAGGTTTTTATCCTCGTCCGGCTGCAAATCCGCCGCGTTTATCTCCTCGAGCTGATATATCAGCGTGTCGGCTCGCCTAACCTTGTCCGCGTCGTCGCGCAGGAGCTTCTCTCGTTCCGTAACGAGCGTTCTCCATCGGTCGTATATCACTTGATAGGTTGAAAGAGCTTCTTGAGTACGCCCGAAATCATCAATCAGCACCAGATGGCTGTCCTCGTCAAGCAGCATTCGGCTGTCGTGCTGCCCGTGTATCTGCGCCAATTTCGCGCCTAAATCCCTTAACTGCGCGACAGTCGCCGTCTTCCCCGCAATGCGGCACACGGTGCGCCCATCCGCCATAATATCACGCGATACGGACAACTCGCCGTCCTCTAGTTCAACACCCAAAGACGCTTCGAGCCATTCCGCAATATCCGCCTCCACATCGGTAAAAACCGCTCCGGCGTGAGCCGCCGCCGCGCCCGTCCGTACAAGCTCGCGCGTTGTCCGCGCTCCAAGCACCGCTCCGAGCGCGTCAATAACGATGGACTTGCCCGCCCCGGTCTCACCTGTGAGCAGGTTCAAGCCCGCGCCGAAAACAATGTCCATACTGTCGATGACGGCAAGGTTTTCAATGTGTAAATGGCTAAGCATAAGTTAACATACCCTTTATCCGCTCTAAGAAAACGCCCGCGTCTTCCGTTGTTCGCATCAGCAAAAACGCCGTGTCGTCTCCCGCGATAGTCCCTACGATATCCGGTCCGGACAGCGAATCCAACGCCGAACACGCGCCGGGCGCAAGCCCCGGCAGTGTTTTAATAACCACTATGTTCTGCGCCGAATCTGCATATGTGACACTCTCTCGAAAAATCTTTGTCAGCCTTCCGATTATCGCCGTGTCCTCACCCGCCGCGACAAAGTAGCGGTAGCTGCCGTCTCTGAGCGGGGTTTTCGTAATGTTAAGTTTTTTAATATCTCTTGAAACAGTGGCCTGAGTGACAGCAAATCCCGATTGGGCAAGCAATTCGGTCAGCTCCTCCTGTGTCCCGACCGTGCCGCCGCTAATCAGTTCTATGATTTTCGCGTGACGCTGTGCTTTCATAGTTCCCTGCCTCCCAGTTTTTCTGATATTATCTGATAAAAATTCCTGTCTTTAACGCGAATCAGTTTACAAACCCTCTTTGAGCGAACTATTTCCACATATTCGCCGATATTGAGCGATACTCCCCCGCGCCCGTCCACGGTGAGAAACGCGCTGTGTCCTTTGTTATGCAGCGGCGTTACCTGAACATCGCTTCCGCCGCTCAGAATGAGCTGGCGCGAGCGCATATTGTGCGGGCAAATCGGTGTTATCGCAATGTTTTCGATGTGCGGTTCAATTACCGCGCCCCCGGCTGAATACGCATAGGCGGTCGAGCCTGTGGGCGTTGACACGATTACCCCATCGCCCAAGAAGCTCGTCAGCGGCTCATTCTGCGCCAATATCATAAGCTCAACGACCCGCGATGTCTGTCCGCCCGACACCACCGCATCATTCAGCGCGGTGTCATTATAGCACGGCTCGCCATCCCGCATAACCGCAACGTCAAGCATCATGCGTACATCAAGTTTATAGTCACCATTGACGGCACGCTCTAATAACCGCGTCTCATGCGCTTCGAGTTCCGCCATAAACCCCAGCCGCCCGTGGTTTATGCCCAATATCGGCACATCGTAGTGCGAAGCAAGCGCGGCACATCTTAAAATTGTGCCGTCACCGCCCAATGTCACTGCAAAATCGGCATTTTCAAAGACCTCCGGTTTATCCTCAAAAACGCGGCAGTCACAGCCCAGTGATTTGAGCTGCCCTATCACTTGTTCGGTAAGAGCCGGAACGCCGACCCGGCTTGCGTAAATTACTGCGTTAGGCATGAATGAGCTTCCTCCACTACTTGAGCGATTCGCGGTATATCAGTTGATAGGTCTGATAAACAGGCTAAATATTCTATGTTTCCCTCCGGTCCTTTTACGGGGCTGAACGTCATCCCGTTAATGAACAGTCCCGCGCTCTCAGCGTTCTCTTTGAATTTTTCCAATACCTGTATATGAACTTCCGGCGAGCGCACAACGCCTTTTTTTCCTACCTGTCCCCGCCCCGCCTCGAATTGCGGCTTGACAAGGCATACCACTTTACAGTCGTCTTTGAGCAGTGCGCGTATCGGCGGCAGTACAATCCCCAGAGAGATAAACGACACGTCTATTACCGCCATATCAAGGGGTTCACCTACCCTATCGAGCGTTAGATAGCGTATGTTAGTCCGCTCAAAGACCGTCACGCGCGGATCATTTCTAAGCGTCCACGCGAGCTGCCCGTAGCCCACATCCACGGCGACCACCCGCGCCGCTCCCCTTTTCAACAGGCAATCCGTAAAGCCGCCCGTGCTTGCGCCCGCGTCCAGTACCTCAAGCCCTTCGACATTTATATCAAATGTATCCAACGCTTTTTCCAGTTTCAAGCCGCCGCGGCTCACAAACTTGTTCGCCTCACCTCGGACAGTTATATCGGCGTTTTCATCGAGAAGCTGCCCGGGTTTGTCCACCCGCTCCCCGCCTATATATACAAGTCCCGCCATAATGGTGGTTTTGGCACGTTCGCGGCTCGGAACAAGATTTTTATTAACCAACAGTTGATCCGCGCGTATTTTCATAGCACATTAACTCCCCCTTACCTCAATGGATCGATTCTAAAATATTCCCGACCTTCGCTTAACAACTTCCAGTTCGCCTCAAGTTCTTCTCTGTTTATAGTTTTTGCCTATAAGCCATGAACAAATAGTAAGTATAATCATAAACGCAGGCGCACCAAGCATAATAAACCAATTCGTAGCCAAAAACAAAGTGCAATAACTGAAAAAGATAATAATAAGAAGAAGATTTCTAACCTGAATTACTGCGAATATAAGTGATAATGTAAGTGATATATAATGCAATACCCAAATACCAATCAAAGAAAATAATCCGATTTTATTTTGTTTTTTTCCGTAATGAAATGCAATGACACAACAAGATAACAAAAACAGAATCGTAAACATGACATTAAAAATAGAAGTTGGACGAGACGATGAATCTGGAAAAAACTTCCACGGTGAAATTAAATAAAAAGAAATAATTATCGCCTCACCAACAAAAAAAGGGAAAAATACGCCTTTCAAATATTTCATTGTAAATTATTCCTCCCAAAAACATATGTCATCCGTCAACGTTGCCGCGTTTGATTTATGTTGCTTTGTTGAGTGATATGGTCGATTTTCATAGGCACTCTTTAATATCGCGTTTACCGTGCAGTACACGATAAATCTTCACTGTATGAGAATCATCACAAATCCTG
>WRJE01000072.1 GCA_009782385.1 Oscillospiraceae bacterium
TAGCCGTATTGAGGCTTTTTACAGACGGGTTCAAGCCAAACGAATTATACACATGGCAGTTAGACCCCGTAAGCCCGCCTACGCGGGCCCCATCGCCGTTGATTGTCGAAGAGCTGTAACATCTGTCTACATTGACGGTAGAAGCCCCAAGGCCGACGATGCCGCCCACTTCACGGCTTCCGGTTATCGTCCCTGTACTGCGGCAGTTATAGAAATCTGTATTCGCGGCGTGGCCCACGATGCCGCCAGTATTGATGTTGCCTTTGACCTGACCCAGCATTTCGCATTCATCAAATCTGGAGTAGCGGCCGGAGACGGAGGTTATGCCGACCAACCCTCCGATAGTGGTTGTGCCTGTCCCGGTCACATCCCCTGTTACGGAACAGCGAGTGAAGTAACCGCTGCCAACTCCCATTATGCCGCCGACCTGTGTGGTTCCTTTTACGTTTCCCCGTACAGTAACATTTCTGATATCCACGCTGGAGATGCTGGCTTGGCCGATCAGCCCTCCGGTGTCATTCTGCCCTGAAACGGTGACAGAGCTATCAATGTTGTCCAGCGTTACACTGCCGCTGGTCGCGGAGCCAATAAGGGCGCCGGTTTGCTGATTGTTTGAGTTCGAGACTGATCCAGCCAACTTTAAGTTCTTGACAGTCACGCCGTCCACGCGCCCAAAGAGCCCGACGGGGTTGCCGCTTGAGCTTATCTGCAGCGTGATGGTATAGTGGTTGCCGTCCAGCGTCCCTCTGACGCGGTTGTTTGCCGCTTGCGCCAGCACAGACGTGACCGTAATGTTTTGCTCCAGCCTGTAATAGGCGCTGCTGCTGCCATTGACCATCTGAGATAAATCCGACTGCGACCGGATCGGATACGGGTTATCCGCGCTGCCAAGCGGCGCGCTTGAGGCACTCGCGGGAACTGAGGAGCCTACTGCAAGAATGGAAACCAGAAGTGCGAAAGCAACCACTGAGCTTAAAATCCGTTTCATGGTAATGACCTCCTCAAGTATTTTGGTTATCTGCTTAAACAGTATATCACTCTAAAATAGTAATAACAACCCATTGAATGTGATGTTTTTATGATATCTATGTGATGTTTTTGTGAGAAATGTGATAGTTTTGTGAGGTTAGCACAAACTATACAAAAGCCTCGCCATTCAAAGGCGAGGCTCATTCATTATCAGCCATATGTATTTAGTCGGTATCAGAGCTATTTATAATCTCAAAGGCAGATTGCAGTACATTTTTTACAGCTTTCAACTCAAGGTCGTCTAAGTTCTTCAATTTTTCGACAAATACAACAGACGCAAAAATTAAATTATCCCTTGACTCATCACAGACGAAATAATCAAGAGGAACATTAAGGATTTTTGCCATCTCGTTTGCGGTTTCTAAACCCGGCAAGCTTTTACCCCGTTCAATCCTACCGATCATACCAATAGAAATGTTAAGGCGTTCAGCAAGTTCATTTTGCTTTAGCCCAGCAAGTTTTCTATATCGTTTTACGTTCTCACCAAAATTCATAATCACTACACTCACCGAACAGATTTTATCATTTTCATACCGCACATGACAGAAACCATTATTAAATATATTAGATAATATTAGTGTTGATTTTTGGCTTGACACCATGTATACTAGATATCGCCCCCTGTTTGGGGGCGATATATCGTTACTATTGTGAAGAGGAAAGCCATTGACATTATACGGGTGGAAGGCAGACGCACCACTTATGTATTTACGTAACTTCAAACTTACTATAAACGATTAGGGGCTCGTGAAAACCATCCGGCGGTTTGGTATTTCAAGCCGCCGGATGATAAAACACTTGCCCATTGACAACGCCCCCTTGCAATTTTGATTTTGCCGTGCTATAATGTAGGCATATATGACCACGGAAATTCATGAGCAAGGGGATTGAAAATTATGTATAAGACATTTGCCCGCCCGTCGCGTGATTTGCGCAACAACTATGCCGATGTTATCCGTTCTCTGAAGGAGCATAATCAAATTTTGATTACGAATAACGGCAAAGGAGAAGCTGTGTTAATCAACGCGGAGGACTATGCCGATTATGAAGAATATCTTCATGTGCGGTATGTCAGAGAAAAACTGGACGAGGCCGAGGCGCGGGCTGCCAATCCATCCGTAAAATGGCTGACGCATGAAGAGTTTTTCAAGAACGCGCGGGAAAAATTGTGATGTATAACGTCATATTTATGGACTTGGCATATGAAGACTATAACGAAATATCTGAATATCTGTCGCAATTTTATCCAAGCACCGCTGAAAAATTCTTAAATGAGCTTGAAAAATATGTTTCCATGTTGAAACGAACACCTCACGCTTTTGAGGTATACCAACCGTGTCCGAAGTATCGGCGAGTTGTCGTCCGGGATTATCTCGTGTTTTACAAAGTGTTCGATGAAGTCAATAGGGTTGAGATACACAGAATATTGCATGGTACAAGAAATGTCCGTAATATATTGAAAGTATGAAAGCCTTTATTTATCCAACCAAAAACCCCGCCATCGGCGGGGGTTTTTGCAGATAATAGATAACAGATAGCAGATAACAGATACGGGTATGTGTAGGGAACGCCGCCCTCGGCGTTCCGTTGTAAATATTACCGCCGATGACAGGGGAAACGGCGGTGCGCCGTCCTCGGCGCACCCTACTCGTTGTCTGGTGATGTCTTCTCCGGCATTGCCAACTGCTTGTGTCCCGCGCCGAGCGCGAAATTGCCCTGCCCTTTTAGCTTAAACTGCGAAAGCAGGTCTTCCAGTATATGCGACTGACCGCTCATTTCCTCCGAAGCCGCCGCGCTCTGCTCCGCCGTCGCGCTGTTCTGCTGAACCACATTCGCAACTTGGTCAATACCGTGGTTAATCTGCTCAATCCCTGCGGACTGTTCCTCAGATGACTTCGCTATCTCGCTGACTATTTGACTGCTCTCGTTGATTCCGCTGACGATTTCAGCAAGACTGGAGGCTGTCTCGTCGGCAATGCGCGAACCCAATTCCGCTTTTTCCATTGAGTTCTCGATCATCTCTCCGGTTTCTCTCGCCGCGTCCGCGCTCTTTGACGCTAAACTGCGAACTTCCTCCGCGACAACGGCAAAACCCTTGCCGTGCTGTCCGGCGCGAGCCGCTTCAACAGCGGCGTTGAGCGCGAGTATATTCGTTTGGAACGCTATATCGTCTATGACCTTGATAACTTTTTTGATATTTTGGCTGGCTGTGTTAATGTCTTTGACGGCGGCTGTCATTTCGCCCATCTGACGGCTGCCCTTTTCCGCGTTGCTCTTTATGGTATTGGCAAGCGCGGCGGCCTTCCCGGCCTTATCCGCGTTGTCTTTTGTCTTGTGCGCTATATCTGAGATTGAGGCGGAAAGCTCCTGAACGGAAGCGGCCTGTTGGGTTGAACCCTGCGCCAACGCCTGTGCGCCGTCCGCGATTTGCTTCGATCCGGTGGAGACTTGCGCGGTGGAAGAGTAAATATCGGTTATCGTATTGTTGAGATTTGCAATGATATTATTGATAGAAGTGCCGATTAAATTAAAGTCCCCATGGAACTCGTATGTGCTTTCAATCGTCAGATTACCGCCCGCGATATTTTCCGTTTTGTCTTTAATCTCTCCGACATATCCCTTTAACTGCGCGTATGCCTGTTCCAATGAACGCGCCAATACGCCAACTTCATCGGATGACCGCACGCTTATGGTGGACTGAGAAGCGGAGGTCAGACCAAGCTCTCCTATCCTTATTTTATTGGCGAACGCGCCGATTTTTTTCAGCGGTCTGCTAATCATGAAAATACACACGATGAACACCACTGTTACGCTGACGACACCCGCCGTGACGGTCGTTGTCAACACCATATTAATTGTGGACTGTTTTTCGGCTAACGTATCGTCAATGTTTACCCCGGCAAACAGCATTCCGATTACTTGATCGTCTATAATCAGCGGGGAGTAATAAACGGAATACTCGTTCCCGAACAGCGGGATTTGCGATTCAAAGTCCATTCTCTGATTTATAACCTGTTCAATAACCGCGTCACCGGCCTTCGTTCCGATAACCCGTTCGCCGCTATCGTCAACGAGTGTTGTGCTAAGGCGCGTGTCGCCGTCAAAAAGCGTCACTTCGCAGCCGCTTGATTCTTTGAATTCATCCACATATTTCATCTGTGATAAATCGTGACCGCAGGTAACCGCCGCGATAATATTGCCGTCATGGTCACGAATCGCGGCACTTCCGCGCGTTGAAAGCCCGACAACACTGCCCTTTTCAATCGTTGACATTCCGGTTCCCGTATTAAGCGCAACGGAAAGCGCGGTTTGACTAAGTACATTATCGCCCTTCGTATCATTGTGCATACGCGCCAGAACTGTCCCCTCCGCGTCGCATAGGGTAACAACATCAAAGCCTATCCCCATGTTTACAAGATCCTTCTTCAGCTCCGCTTCATTGCCGTTGAGAATGGAGTTGACGATGTCCGGCGAGTCCGCAATCATTTGAGCGCGCATATATGTATCGTTCTGGAGGTTATGAATATGCTCCGCAAATGTAGCGTTGGCGGATCTGGCTTCTGTTGTGGTCAGTCTTGATACAAGCGCGTCTGTCCTCAAGGTTACGATAAAAACAACGAGTACAATCATAATCGCCGTCATCAGCGATACAATCAACGAGATTTTAAGTCCTAAATTTTTTATTTTCAAATTATTGCCTCCCTATACAACGTGCCGTTATTTGCGGAATTTTGTTTCTGCTATGCCCCCCTTTGAAGGGGGGGTGTCCGCCGTAGGCGGACGGGGGGTTGCCGTTCGTAGGGTGCGCCGCCCTCGGCGCACCGTTGTAAATATTACCGCCGATGACAGGGAAAACGGCGGAACGCCGAGGGCGGCGTTCCCTACAATCAATATTTACCAAATTCTCCGTTGCTTGCGTGATTCATTGCCGGCATCGCGAGTTGCTTCTTAGAACCTATACCGCGTGCCGCTCCGTTTTTTAGTTTGAACTGCGCGATAAGCTCTTCCAGCGTAGCCGACTGCCCGCTCATTTCTTCCGAAGCTGCCGCGCTCTCTTCCGCAGTCGCGCTGTTTTGCTGAACAACGTTCGCTACTTGGCTAATACCTTGGTTAATATGCGTAATACCCGCAGACTGCTCGTCTGAAGACTGCGCTATCTCGCTGACGATTTGGCTGCTCTCGTTGATCCCGCTGACGATTTCAGCGAGACTTGCGGCAGTTTCTCCCGCGATACGTGTTCCAAGCTCCGCTTTCTCCATCGAGTTGGCAATCAGTCCGCCCGTGTCACGCGCGGCATCCGCGCTCTTAGCGGCTAGACTGCGAACCTCTTCCGCGACAACGGCAAAGCCTTTACCGTGCTGTCCGGCGCGAGCCGCCTCAACAGCAGCGTTCAAGGCGAGGATGTTCGTCTGAAATGCTATATCATCTATGACTTTGATTACTTTCTGAATACTCTGGCTGGCGGTGTTTATTTCTTTCACGGCGGTCGTCATCTCGTCCATCTGACGGCTGCCCTTTTCGGCGTTGTTCTTAATGGTGTTGGCGAGTATTGCCGCTTTCCCTGCCAATTCGGCGTTATCTTTCGTCTTCTTAGCTATGTCGGAGATGGACGTGGAGAGCTGCTCTATGGAAGAAGACTGTTCAGCCGAGCCTTGCGAGAGGGCGTGCGCTCCGTCCGCAATCTGTTTCGATCCTGTGGAGACTTGTTCGGAAGAGCGGTTAATCTCGGCGAACATTTGGTTAAGATTATCGACCATATGCTGTAAGGCGTTCGCCATCACGTCATCTTTGGATAAATGCTCAACCTCTGTTGTCAAGTCGCCGTTCGCAACGGTCTCAAGCTCTCCTGAGATATGAATTACGTGTTGAATAAACGTTAGCGTAGCGGCAATAGTCTGCCCGATTTCATCTTTGATTTTAGCAAATCCGCTGATTTCCGTCATTTGCTCAGGGGTCAGCGCAATATCGCCTGTAGTACCCGCTCGCTGCATAAAGCTATGAAGCGCGGACATGGGTTTGTTTATCATGTTTGTAATAAACAGTGCCAGAATAATTGCCGCAATGACAGACACTACAATGATAACCAAGGTAAGGATAGAGGTAAATGACCCGAGTTCTTCCATATATATGACTTCTTCCGAAACCAGAGCGTTGTACCTCGCACCTATGGCGTTCAAGCCGCTTATAACCTCTTCGAGCTTCGGCATAATAACATTCATCAGTTCGTCTTGCGCCGCGATTAAATCACCCGCTTCTACTTTCTCGGTGACGCTTCCCGCGTTATGGTGAATAAAGTCGTGGGGCGCGTTGATTTTATTAAGCAGCGAAAGTATTTCGGGATCGGTTACATTTTTCGCTTCCTCGCTGTGCAGCCAGCTGCCGAGAGCGCAGGTAGTCGGATCAAGTGAACCTTTGAACTCCGTCCCGGTCATTACAGTCTCTGTCAGACCGTTTCTCCAGACATAATGCTTGCTAAGTATATCGGCAAAGCTGGCGGACTCGTTCTGAAACTCTTCAAGTTCTTTTGCTTTGTTGGTGAGCATACTCGAGGATACAAGCCCGACAACACCCAGAATCGTACCAAGAATAACAACAATGATGAATCCTCCGAGAATTTTTGTGCGAATCGACATTAAAATTTCCTCCTAATATTAATAACGGAACACCCCTTATATGATAACACGGAATATGACGAAATGCAACTGCATATTTTAGGCATTTAGCGTCAGTTTTTTGCAGAAAAAAACCCGCCGTCACGGCGGGTTAATCCTATTAAAACTTAATTACCGGATCTATACGCGATTTCCACCTGCTTCTGCATACTGGGGTTTACCTGCGCGTCATAGTTATTGCGGCTGTTCAAAAAGTGGATGCAGAAATGCCCGGGGAAATTATTGTTCTTAATATTCGACACACTGTGCGGCATTCCGTTACAAGCGGCGGCAAAAGTGCGCCCGTTCACCGTAACCCAAACCGCGCGTGGTGTCCACGAATAGCTTCCCCCGCGAATTTGCAGAATCTTTGCCGTATCATCGGCGGTCAAAGGCTCGACATCGGCGTGACGACCGCTCGAATGAACCTTGATTTGAAACGTTATACCCGTTGCAACATCCGTTACGCTCGCAACCACGCCCGACCCCAAATGACCCTTTACCTCAGACCAGTCCAAAAGCTCGACAGCCCCCGGATTAACGGCGGCGGCGGAAGCCGAAGGTGAAGCCATAACATTTGCCTCACCGATAGTTACGTATATCCCGAGGATGTAACCGTTCATGCCGTCAACACTTACCTCGTACCATTCCTCCGCGTAGTTCAGAACGGTGAGCGTAGTCCCTCGGTTCAAAGTCGCCATGATTTTGGAGTTCGTGTTGCTGTCGGCGCGAAGACGCACATTTGAAGCGTTTACATATCCCGCTTCACTGCCGACATCGTCTATCGGGACAAGCTCTTCGGTTATGGTTATGTAGGTATTAAGGACATATCCCGTCATACCGCCGTATATGACCTCATACCAATCGCCCGCTTCTCCCGTAACAATAAGCTGAGTTCCCTTGCTCATGGTAGCGAGTATCTCTGAACTCGTATTGTTTTCGGCGCGTAGACGGACATTTGTAGCGTTTATAGTGGCGTTTTCGCCGATTTCCTCTGCCATCGCGTATGTGCCGAAAGTTAATATAAGCAAAAATAGAGCTGAAAGCAAGTATTTTTGAAAGCGCATCTGAGAATTGCCTCCCATAATTTTCATTTGTTATTGTAAACACAAAAAACAGTGCGGTTACATTATATTACAATTCGGTTACAATGTCAAGTAAAATTTTACAGAATTTTTACGCAGGGTGCGCCGCCCCTGGCACGCCGTCTTTTTAATATTTTCGGATTGAGTGCCGAGCATTGTCTTACCGCTCAATCCGTGGTATAATACATATATACACTGTTATATTCGGAGGTTTTTTTATGATGTACCCGTATATTGAACTCGCAGATGAAACGCTTATTACACATTCGCATCTCAAACAAGAAGACGGCATCAAAATTGTTGATGTCCATTTCGAGCGTCCTAAACCATATGGATTCGATATGGCAAGGTGTCGTATTCCCTCTTATGAG
Source organism: Oscillospiraceae bacterium (assembly GCA_009782385.1). Lineage (GTDB taxonomy): Bacteria > Bacillota > Clostridia > Oscillospirales > UBA929 > WRMG01. Next base: position 8,137 of record WRJE01000072.1, read on the forward strand.
TGGATAATGAGAGATGGTTATTCTGATGATGAGATTGCGATATTTGAACGTATGTGTCGTAACGGAGCGCATACATTCTATAAATACGCAGAAATTGGAGGTATGGATATTGCCAAGGTTGTTTAAGGTTGGGCAATACATTATTTTCTTTTGGTCAAATGAACTTGACGAACCAATTCATGTCCATATTAGCATTGTAAATCCTGCTCCAAACTCTACTAAGATATGGATTACAAAAAATGGAGGGTGTATTGTAGCTCATAATAAAGGTAAAATACCACAAAAAGATTTGAATAAATTGTTTGAGATAATTAGGGATAACTTTTTCCTTATATGTAACGAGTGGATGAAATTTTTTGACACTGATAATATTAAGTTTTACTGTTAAACACCATTTCGCTAAAGCCTCCCAACGACCCACGATGCCACCACAACTCCCGTAACATCAGATATAAACGCGGCGGGCAGGACATAGCGGCTCTTTGAAACGCCCGCCGCGCCGCAATACAATCCCAGAACATAAAATGTTGTTTCTGTAGACCCGAGCATAACCGCCGCGGTTCGCCCGATGAGCGAGTCCGCGCCGTAACGCACGATAATATCCGCGCCGACCGCCAACGCGCCGCTGCCGCTGAACG
>WRJE01000073.1 GCA_009782385.1 Oscillospiraceae bacterium
GCGGAAGAAATAATACAGCGACCTCGCACAACCCACGGGCGGCATATATGCCGCGCCCTACGAACGCGGGGGATTCCGTAGGGACGAACTGCGTTCGTCTGCCCGTTCGTCTAATGCTTGACATATATAGATGGTGCAGAGTATAATAAAATCAAGAAAGGGGTTGTAAATAATGCCAACTAATTTGGAAATGCGAGTAATGCAGAAAACTGCGCTATATGAGTTGCTGAAGTTGAAACGAGACAACGAAAAATCAGGAAATAAGGTCGATGGATTGTTTGACCTTATCAACAAAACCGAAGCGACCATGGAAGCCGAAGATGTCGCTTGGGTCGAAAAGAAAATAGCTAAACTCGGTTGATGCACTCGTCACCCACCAACGCCAAAACCCCGCCTTTCGGCGGGGGTTTTCCTCATGCCCCTCCTAGGAGGAGGGGTGGCACGTAGTGCCGGGGCATGCCGGGGTGGTTACTCAAATTTTTTATTGACAAATTGAAAATGTGGTGGTAGAATGTAAATAAAAAGAGCGTGTCGGAAACCGACACGCCGCCAAGAAAACAGCTATGTAGCTGCCATCCGGTCAGGGGGGGCAGCTACAATGCTTTTGGGGCGTACACACAGGACATGATGATAAGTATGAGCAACCAGATGATAATACGAAGAACCTGTTTTCCGCGTTTTTCCATTAGCATCCACCTCCTTCCTCCACACAGAATCTGCGAGGAGAGGAAAAGGCGGCGTAGACGGCACCGACACCCTCTTGTAAGGCTGATTGTAACATAAAAATCGCAAAACGTCAACTCCGCCGCAGGCAGACGGGTGGTTGCGTCCCCCTGTAGGGCGCGATGTCTACATCGCGCCCTACACCCCGCAACCCCCCTGCCCCCCCGTGTAGGGGACGCACTCCTGTGCGTCCCGTCCACGTTAAATGCAACCACCCGCCCATTTATCACGCGGGACGCTGAGGACAGCGTCCCCTACGAAACGGGGACACGGGCGATATTTACCAAACGGGTCGACCAAGGGCGACCCCTACGAACCACGGGTGATGCAAACCGCCGTACCATGTAGGGGCGGCCGTTCGTCCGCCCGTGGTTTACGCACCGCCGTACCCTACACGGCGCGGTGTGGACACCGCGCCCTACGAACACGGGCGGCATATATGCCGCCCCTACGAACGCGGGGGTTTTCCGTAGGGACACCATACATGGTGTCCGTGTCCGCCGCCAAATGGCGCGATGTGGACATCGCGCCCTACACAACCCACGGGCGGCATATATGCCGCCCCTACGAACGCGGGTTTTCCGTAGGGACACCATACATGGTGTCCGTCCACCCGCCCCTCCCATTGTTAATTGTTAATTGTTATCTGTTAATTAACGAAGGCCACCCTTTCGGGTGGCCTCTTCGTTCCGCCGTTTCCGGCGGGGGTTTCCGTAGATACGTTCGTCTGTTGTTGCTAGGTGGTCGTTAGGTGTTAGTCATTCAGTGTCACTGTGAAATTAATTTTGATTCCGGTGTTAAACTCTACGGTGAAAGTCCAAACATTACCATCAGTAAACCCAAGTTTTCTGAAATCCGTATTATTTTTAATGAAATTATCGTTGAGATAGAATATAAAGTTTCCACCACCTGTAAAGGTCAGTCCGGTGTAATATGCATCACTCAAGTGATAAGTAGGAGTAGCACCGCCGGCAGTTCTTGTATACCAGATATTCTCTATCGTAGATACATTTTGCTTAAATCCTTCACCGACTGTACCGGTTATCGCTACACTCGTAGCTGTCGCTCCGGCGATAGTATAAGGGATTCCCAAGGTCGCGTTGGCTAAGGTAGCTTTCATGCCCGCGATGTCTATTTCTTCACTAATGGCCCAGTCAACAAGTCTGTTATGATTATCAACCGCGATTGCCACGATGAAAGAACCATCATCAGTACTCGTCCTATCAGTGGCATTGGTCGTCCACCCAAAGAAGCTGCCTCCTGTGTGATCAAGCACATCGCTAACTCCGATATCCCAAACAACACCACCTACAGCAGTTCCGGTGCTTATATAAGTGTTTTTCAGCGGATCAAGTAACCCGGCAACGCCCGCGTCAGAGTCGAGTTGCAGATAATAGACATTAGCGGCGGGGGCGTTTTCTAAGATGATTTCGCCGTCTTCATTGACTGAAACCGTGAAGCCGATAGTGTGTCCGCACATTTGGGTAATTGTCGCGCCGCGTGGTGTTGCGAAGCAATCTGTGTAGAACACGCCATTGATTCCGTTATAGTAGTTGCCGAGCAGCATTGAGTAGTAAGGCATGAAGGAGAATGTGTCGTGGTTCTGGATGCCCTTGTCGCCATCGCCGCAGACAGTGTTCCAGTCTCCTGTAACTCCGCCAACGAGAGTAGATGCGATGCCGGAGTGCTGACCATCAATAACCATGCAAGTTCCGCCGTGGCTCGGGCACTTAAAGCCTTGGACACCGGGGATAACTTCGACAGTCATGAATTGTCCATAATAATCCTCTTCATAGCCGCTTCCATAAGTTAAAGGTTGTCTAAGAACACCGACAACGATGTCGTCTTTAGCGATTGAGTATCCGTTTTCCATATTCCATTGGGGTTGCCTCCAACCAAAGCAGCCGTCCAGATACTCGAATACAACGAGACCGTCTCTGGTAATGTCCCTAACTCTCATCGTTTGATATTGGAGATAGAAAACTTCGGTTACAAGTTTCGTGTTCGGGTCTTGAATGGCATAGGCCCAGTTGACGTTAATGTCACCAATGGCAGGTACTGCCCAATTAGCGTCATGTTCCCAAGTGCCGATAACAGGGGTGTAACCTAAGTATGAACCGCGGTAAAGCTGCGCGTAACCGCTGTGAGCGTTGTTATACCAGTAGGTGTTGTTATACGCATTGTACGGTGCGCCACCGCTGCCGGGGACTTTTATAACGTCATTTGTCCAAACGGGGACAGCTTCCGTACCGGCGGCGGCTCTGACGAGCTGTACACCGATTGCTCCGGCTGTTCCGCCCACATCAACGATGTCAATTTTGATTTCGCGTCCGAGATACTTAATGGGTACAACACTCGTAGCATCTCTAAGCTGATAAATTTTGCCGTCACGGGCAAGGATGGCAACATCGTTCTGCGGCCAATTTTCGGCGTTAAACAACGAAGCTCCCCAACCGGCCTTAATGACTTTACCCATGATTTCATAGGATCCGGCTTCTTTTTTGTTCGCGCCGCTGAATTTGGCAATCAGTTTGGCATCGAGTTTCGTGTATGTGCCATCGCCGTTGCTCTGGAACATATTAGAATCGACGGCTTTGCTGAGAACGAGAGCCGCTTCTTCACGGGTGATGTTGAAGTTTGCCGCCGCGTTGATAGCTCTGAGGTCATAAACTCTCATGAGTGTGCCTACTTTGTCGATCCAGTCCGGGCCGTTTTTGTCGGCTGTGGTGAATCCGAGTAAGCTGAGCATGAGTGAGTACATGGCATCGGATGTCATCGGGTCTTCGGGGCTGAATGTTCCGCCGCCGTTGCCTTCGACATAACCCATACGGGTCGCGTAGTTAATCGCCGCATAAGCCCAATGTTCTGCGGGAACGTCTGTGTACGCTTGGCCGCGGTTAGCGTCTTGCGTGAACAGATCGTTAAGGTCTTTACCATCGGGGTTGCCGCCGATGTCAACAATCGCCGCGATGGCAATCATCTGAGCGCGGGTCAGTTCCGCACCGGGGGCGAAGTCTCCGGCACTATTGTATGCGCGGAAGACGTTAAGGCCGTCTTCATGAGTGCTGAGGCGTTTGACAGCGTCTTTGTAATTTGCGCCGACATCGTCCCAGTCAGGGTACAGTTCGTCTGTCCACTTCGCGGCAAGAGCCGTAAAGCCCAGAGACAGTACCATGGCGAAAGCCAGGGTGAATGCGAGAATCTTTTTAAGATTTCTCATTGTTAGAATTCCTCCTCTAAATTTTTGGGGACAGTAATCCCCTAATTACGCTAACAGAATAACACCCTCAAATCACCTCGTCAAGTATTTATACGCATTTGTAACACAACTGTAATGTTGGGGGGACGCGCCGCACCGTCCGCCACGGTCGGACACGGACACCATGTATGGTGTCCCTACGGAAAACCCCCGCGTTCGTAGGGGCGGCATATATGCCGCCCGTGGGTTGTGTAGGGCGCGATGTCCACATCGCGCCGTTGGGATACAACGGTTCGCCCCGTTGATATAAAACGCGGGCGGCATATATGCCGCCCCTACAAAAAATCCAATCAATCCAATTCGGCGATTTTCTTTTCAACCCACGCCACATCCTCGGCTTCCATGGCGGCCTCGGTTTTAAGAATCAGATGAACTAACCCTCCAAGTTTAAGTCCTGCTTTTTCATCATCTCGTTTTACTTTCAGCAAATCAAACAGCAACGTTTTCTGCGCGGCTCTAAGTTCGATAGCAGACGGCATAATTTTAACCTCCCTTTCTTTCTTTACTATTCCAATTCGGCTATTTTCTTTTCAACCCACGCAACATCTTCGGCTTCCATGGTCGCTTCGGTTTCGTTGATAAGGTCAAGCAATCCTTCGACCTTGATTCCGGCTTTCTCGTTGTTCCTCTTTAGCTTCAGTAACTTATAAAGCGCGGCTTTCTGCATAAAGCTCATTTCCATATTGGTTGGCATAATTAACCTCCCTTTCTTTCTTTACTATTCCAAACTGGCTATTTGTTTTTCGACCCACGCAACATCTTCGGCTTCCATAGACGCAACGGTTTTGTTGATAAGCCGATTCAAATATTTTAGATTAACTCCGCTGTTTTCGGTTTCCATGTCCAATTTCAATAAAAGCAAATCATATAACGCATTTTTCTGCATATAGCTCATTTCCATATTGGTTGGCATAATTAACCCTCCTTCCCTGTTCCCATTTTACACTCATAACCCCCGCTTTGTCAACCAAAAAAACGGGTGGAATCCGCAACCCCCCGTCCGCCACGGCGGACACGGACACCATGTATGGTGTCCCTACGGAAAACCCCCGCGTTCGTAGGGGCGGCATATATGCCGCCCGCCGTTCGTAGGGCGCGACGCCCTCGGCGCGCCGTGTAAATAAAAACGCGCCGTTGGTATACATCGCGCCGTGTAAAACGGGTGGCGTGTTGTAAAACGGCGCGGTGTGGACACCGCGCCCTACAATGACATTGTATCAATATCATCGTTTCCTTATGGCAGCGGGTGAAGGATTCGAACCCTCGCAAACTGAGTCAGAGTCAGCCGTGCTACCGTTACACAAACCCGCTGGATGGGTTTATTGTATCACACGTTTTTATTCTTGTCAAACAGTTTATAAAGCGGTTTGAACAGAATAATCGCCACCACAAAATTGCCCGCGCAGTGTATAAGGTCAAACGGTATGCCGCTCACCCAACGGGCAGCCGCCATACTCCAGCCGCCGATGAACAAGTACGGTATGGCATCCAACGCGCCGAACATCAATCCGAAAGTGCCGGAAACCACCGCCCATCCGACCGGAGAGCGCATTGAGCGGAACATCCACGCGACCGCCGCCAATACCGTCCAGATATAGAGATATGTTATCCACCACATACTAAACCCGTAAATCAACCCCTGTACCAAGGCGAAGACGTATATTACGAACAGCGCGTCACGCCTTAGCGTAAGGGTATAAATGATTATCAGCAGCGATACCATCTCTATATTGGGCAGTCCCGCCATAGCTACTTGCAGCGCGAGCAATATAGCGGCGCAGAGAGCCACTGCCGTGATTCTCCGCACCGCGTATTTCGCCTTACCAGTCATCATAACCGACTGTCAGCGTGATTTCATATTTGTCGCCGTCATATATGGGCGTATCGTCAACGCCTGTCATCAGAAACTCGCCATCTTTTGTAAAACTCCACCACTCCATTTTGCCGCTGTCGGCGGCAATGCCGTTAACGCTGGTTACCATAAGACCGTACACGCTCTCATCGCCTTTAATGAGATCTTTTTCATCCAGTGCTTGCCGTAAGTACTCCGCGTCGGTGTTAATCGTCCACGTACTGTCCGTTTTCTCATTGACAATGACTTCGATGCGGATGGTTTTTGCGCCCTCCATCGGCTTCGGGCGCAGTGTCTGCCACGCAAACAAGAAAACAGCCGCCAGTACGCAGAGCGCGGCTGCCCCGAGGATTATTCTCCCCGCGTTGTTTTTAGGTTTCTCCATAAGAGGTCGTCCTTTCTCCGCCATTACCCGGGCGGTAAGGGTTTATATTCGGCTCATCAGCAAGTAAGTTTTTTGTTGTGAGCCAACATCTCCGGGCAAGTATTCTGACTTATGAGTCATCGCGCGTTCCATGCCTTCCCGGTTTCCCAGTGGCGTTATATGGGCGCACTCGTCAAATACAGCGACGGGTTCGCGAGGGATTCTCACCCTCTTCCATAACCCGGAGATGGAATATTGAGTTTATGCCGTTACTTAGCTGACAGGTTACAGTATATCATCACAGCTCATGTTTGTCTATTAAATATTTTGTATACTCCAACGACTTCAGTTTGATTTCAAACTAGCGAAAATACAAAAGCGAACGCCGCGTGGCGGCTTCTGTTCCCTATATACAGAACGCCGCGTATAGCGGCACGGACTTTATCCCGTTTTCAAAACCGAAATTCTTGCCGGAAATCCTAATCGAATAAGGCGGGGCATATTTCTTTACAAATACGCTAAGACTGCGCGATGCTACCCGTTCGCTCGCTTTGACCTCAACCGGAATTACATCCGCTCCCTCTTGCAGCACAAAATCAATTTCCGCCTGACCTCCGCTTTTGCTGTCGCTCCGCCAATAGAGTAGGCTTTTTTCTCGGGCGGCAAAATGCTGCGCGACATAATTTTCAGCTATAGCTCCCAAAAATCTGTTATCCGCTTCGCCAAGGTTCAAAATGATTTCCTGCGGGGTTCTGCTCGTCATTGTCAGCAGCCCCGTATCGCTCATGTACAGCTTAAAGCTCGTGAAGTCCTTGTATACATCAAGCGGTACTTCAGGCGTTGTCAAGTTGTAGCACTTATTAACAACCTTTGCCGTTTCAAGCCAGTCGATGGCTTCTCCAAAGATAGAGCGGCTGCCGCCCTTTTGAATCACTTTATATTGAAATTTCCTGTTTTCCTTCGCAAGCTGGGCGGGAACGGAATTGTACGCCGCCCGGATTTTGATTGCTTCGCTGTCGGATGCGTATTTTGCCATATCCGCGATATAGTCGTTGATGATCCTGTTTTGGATGCCGGGGACAGTGACAAGAGAGCCGGTGTTTGTGTATTCCAATATGCTTGCGGGCATACCGCCGACTATCAAATAGATTTTATAAATCTCCGCCGCCTTTTTGTGCAGGCTCGGATGCAAGGGTGAATTTGCTTCAAAGCCGGCTTTTATTTCCTCCGACAATATATCTTCGCCCTGAGACCATAGAAACTCCTCAAATGTAAATGGATAAAGGGTTTTGGAGTCCACGTTGCCGACTGGGAATGAGTATTTTTCACGCTTTATGGCGACACCGAGCAAACTGCCCGCCGCCGCGATATGGTACTGCGGAGCGTTTTCGTTAAAATATTTAAGCGAGGTCAACGCTCTTTCGCAGGACTGGACTTCATCAAAAATAATAAGAGTGTCTTCCGGGACAATACGCGCTTTGATATGCGCTTCCAAAAGCATTATGATGCGTTTGGGTTCAATATTATCGTCAAACCAAGTGCTTGCGATTGGGTCTGTTTCAAGATTGACGTATGCGATATTCTTGTAATGCTCTTTGCCGAATTCCCGAAGTATGTGAGTTTTCCCAACCTGTCTCGCGCCGTGAAGAAGCAGAGGCATACGCCCCGTGCTGCTTTTCCAGTTTATCAAGTCATCGGTAATTGTCCTCTTCAATCTGCTCACCTCTAGAAATATACTACCACACAATTCATCTAAGTCAAGATAAATACTTAAATAGCGTATTTTTCTTGATATAAAGATTGGAGTGGGGAAGATTGTTGAGGAGCATCTATAAAATAGAGCTAAAAGCCGTCTTTTGAAGGTGAGCATTAGTTCAATAGACAATTTTAGGCGGCCTATGGCCGCCTTAATTCTGCATTCTACATTCCGAAGGACACGAATGTCCAAGTGCCGGGAGCCGCCATGGACGGCGAGCTACGGCTTAATTTTGCATTAAAAAATGCTTCCTCCCAGCAAATATCCCAAATAAAAAATTATGCCTATAGCAACTACATGCCATATCCACCAACCACTTTTCAAAAAAGAAAAACTACCCAAATCATAACCGCTTGAGCTTTCATCAGAAGTACGAATTTCTTCCCTATGTTCTTCCGGCGCCATAATAATACTTACCTCCTTTTATACTTAAAAACTGATAATCATACAATTTCACTTATGTTTTCCCGCTTTAATAATTAATATGTACTAAATTGCTATAAAGACTATAAAGAAATTCTTCTATTTATTTGACATATGGGAAATAATCTATACAATATACTTAGATTAGAGATATGCACAATGATGTGCACAGCAAAAGGAGTGATAGATAAGCATGAGCGCACGTCGAGATCTATTGAACCCGACTTTGGCTAAAACTTT
>WRJE01000074.1 GCA_009782385.1 Oscillospiraceae bacterium
TGGTATGACTGAAAATGCTCTTAAATGCAAATTCAATGGCGGTGGCATACCGTTCGGTTATACTATTGACAGCGACAAGCATTTTCAAATCGACCCGCTGACATCACCGATTGTACTGGAAGCCAGTCGCCGTGCGCCTCAATCAAATCGTCAACCATAGAAACAATATCATCTAATGACAGCTCGGCCGCAGTGTGCGGATCCATCATAGCAGCGTGATAAATATGCTCACGCCTGCCGGTGATTGCCGCCTCGATTGTCAGTAATTGCGGATTTATGTTTGTCATGTTCATGGCTGCCAACTGCGGCGGCAGATGCCCAACACGGGTGGGAGCTACTCCGTTCCCGTCCACCAAGCATGGAATCTCAACACAGGCATCATAAGGCAGGTTTTCAATAAGTCCGTTGGCATTCAACACGTTGCCTCCTATCATAAAGGGAGTATTAGTCACCATTGCCTCCATAATATAAGAAGCATATTCGCTGCTGCGCTGATGCGGGAGTTCGCTCTGATTACGAAGCCCCTCATATTCCATTCTCCAACCCTTTATCTGCTCAATACAGCGGCGCGGATATTCATCCAACGGAATATTAAAACGCTCTATTAGCTGCGGATAGCGGTTCTTTATGTAGAAGGCGTTATACTCGGCATTGTGTTCGCTGGATTCAGTACAATAAAAGCCCAGTTTATCTATATAGTCATACCGCACCATATCACTATGCGTACCTTTGGCGTTCATTTCCCTCGCTCTGCGTTTTATCTCAGGGTATAGGTCATTTCCGTTTTTATCTTCTATCTTGAGCAGCCATGCCATATGGTTGATACCCGCGATTAACTCCCTGCGACCTTCCAGTTTGTCCTCCATACCAAGCGGGCGCAGCAGCCACTCACCGCAGACTTGGACACTGTGGCATAATCCTACGGTTTTAACGCCCGTGTATCTTTGCATAAAGCCTGTGAGTATCGCCATCGGGTTGGTATAATTCAAAAACCAAGCGTTCGGACATACTGCCTCTATATCACGCGCGAAATCCAGCATTACCGGAATGGTACGCAATGCCCGCATAATGCCGCCTATGCCCACCGTATCGCCTATAGTCTGGCGAAGACCGTACTTTTTCGGTATTTCAAAGTCCGTGATAGTACATGGGTCATACCCGCCCACTTGAATGGCATTTACCACGAAATCCGCGCCGCTTAATGCACTTTTGCGATTTTCAACGCCCAAATAGGCGGTGATACGGGCATTGACACCCAATGCGCGGCTGATTGCCTCAAGGATAGCTCTGCTTTCCGAAAGTCTCTGCCCGTCAATGTCATACAGAGCAAGTTCCGCGTCTTTAAGTGCGGGCGAACACATACAATCCCCCAAAACATTCCTCGCGAAAATGGTGCTGCCCGCACCCATGAATGTAATCTTACGCATTATAAAATAATCTCCCCTCTTTCATTGAATGAACGCATCGCCGCCTGTGCGATGCCATATGTTTTGAAATTGTCGGATATGTGCGTCTCCGGAATCGTCCCGTGCCGGACATAATCAATAAAGCTGTCTAAAACGGCGTTGCCGCTTTCGTTTGCCTCTCCGTCCTCCGGCTCAAAACGTAGAGTTCCGGTTTCTCCGATGAAATCCCAACGTCCATACCAGCCCGTTTCACATACATCAGCGTCAAGGCTTCCCTTATATATAACCTTTATGCCGTTTCGCATTGTTATACGCAGTTCAGCGTTGGAATACCCGCTGTACCAACTGTCGGGCGGCGTATGGAATTTGGCATATACACTTTTCGCTTCGCTCTCGGTAAAGTATCGGAGCATATCGAGATGATGTATCCCAACGTCCATTAACATCGGATGCTCCATCGACATATGGTAGTTGTCGATATGATGACATCGCCGGAAAAGCATATGAATTTCGTTGATAGTTCCAACTTGTTTCTGAATCAGGCAATCTTTCACGCGGCGGCTTTGCGGCGCGTAACGGTAATTTTCCGCAATCATCAGCTTTTGACCGTTTGCGGCGCGTGATACTATGTGAATCACATCATCGTGATTATCGGCGATGGGTTTATCGCACAAAACGGGGATATTTCTGTCAAATGCCAAATCGTTAATTAAGCGGTGTACATTAGGGGGAGTTGCGTTCAACACAAAATCCGGCTTGATGGCATCCATAGCTTCCCTCGCATCGGCGTAGAAGCGGCAGTCCGCATTTCCGGTTTTCCATAATTGCGTGTTCAGGTCAACAGCTCCCGCTAAAATTATATCATCCCGAAGCGTGAGCTTTTCATACCACTGCATACCCCAAGAACCCAACCCTGTCAGCAATGCCCGCATATGTTACACATCCTTCCCATTAATACGGACGAACAGTCCCTTGCCGCACCCGTAACGCTCTCCTGTCCTGTCATACAGTATCGAAACGGAATGTCCGTGGTATGAAATCGGGTCGATGCAGAAATAATCCCATGAATCTGGAATCAACGGCTGAACGTCAACCGTATCGTCCTCTCGCGGTCTCAAACCGGCAAGCCCTGTTATGATTAGGTCGCAGTATGTCGAATGGTTATAGTTCATTCCTCGTTCAAACCCGCCTTTTTCACGCGGCCATCCCCAATTTTCAAGTATGCTTCTCGACAGCCATTCACCCGTAAAAGGATCGATATTTTCATCCAGCCAACGCGCGGATCTCCCGTTCGATTCTGTCCGGATGTGGCATTTCGAGTATATATTCAAGATATTATTAAAACTGTTTCTAACTGACGGCGAACGGCTGTTGAGCATTGCCGTCAGCGTTACCGATGTCGCAAACGGCCATGACGGTCCGTTCCAGAGACACTCGTGGTTATGAGGCGACATAAATCCCGGATGACTCTGTTCCGCCGTTGTCGGTCCGTATGGCGCGTAAAAAAATCTGCTGTCGGTAAGCAACCGCCATGCTTCATCCATGCCGCTGTCCGGAATGTTGAAATACCACGGCGTATAACCTAACAATTCCCTTACATCACTGATTTTGCATATCGGGGAATCTCTTGAATCGAGCGGAATGACTTTGTAAAACTCGCTTTCCGGATTCCAAAGCCTTTTGTTTATCAAACGCCTAAGCCGTTGGGATTTCTCTGTAAATTCCTCAAAAACGGCTTGCTTCCCCGCGATTTTTGAAATTTTCGCTATCGTATCGGCATAAGCGTACATATAGGAGTTCAGTGTTGGTCTGAGACCGCTTCCGCTGATGGAAAATTCCATGCCGTCCCTGTCATCGGAGGACCAAAACAGCCCTGAATCATGCAGATTTGTCCGTTCCCATTCGCGGTAATCGCCGATAAAATCACCGAGAAGTTCAATGGCAAGCGTGAAATCTCCCTTTACGGCACAGTAATCCCAAACGGATGAACCTATCCAGTTACTGTATGCGCGTATATCCCCGCCCTTTTTATACCAGAACATTATATAGTCCTCTATATAACGGCTATCCGCAAGCCATCTGCCCTCGTGTATATGGTGACCTGCGGCGCAGGCAATCGTGTTATGCCTGCCCGCCCACGGGACATCGGGAAGGAACTCTGTTATGACATACCCGTCCGGAGTGTGTTTGATATGCTTGCCGTACACCCACCATCGAAAATAGTATACCTCTTCCAGTTCTTTGTCGGGGCATTCAAAAAGAGGGACATTTTTTCCAAGCCATTCATATACCGTCATACCGTCAACAATAGTCGATTCGCCGCTGTCGGCGTTGAAACGGTCTGTATAGCCTTTCAGTTTTTCCGTTTTGAGCAGCATATCATTCCAACTTTCGCAAATACAGTAATATTGTCCCAACACTCAGGAATCCTATGGCTTGCGCGGTAACACCCATATTAGATAAAATATACGCAAAATATATACGGATGGGGGTTCATATTTATGAAGACTAATTGCACGGTTCGCGTCAAGGGAGATTTGGCGGTTCGTTCCGGGTTAAACTTCGCGCGTATGGAAGGTGATTGGTATCGGCCTGACGAGGTGTTTAAGGCGGATTCCCACGGTTGGCCCGGCGACTGGGAGGGCAGGGTAATTTTGGCACTCACTCTATTGGAACAGAGCGTACACAGGACGAGCGCATATCTGGATGAAATCATCTCAATGATTCCCGCGCATTTGAACGAAAAGGGATATTTCGGTCCGATACTTCCCGAGAAAACGTTTGACGAGCAGCATTTCGGCGGTCACAGCTGGATGATAAGGGCATTAGCGGAGTATTACAAGTATAAAAAACAGCCGGATACTTTGGAGATACTGGAGCACATGGTGCGTAATTTCATTTTGCCCGTCAGGGGAAGCTACGCGCAGTATCCGATTGAGCCGGGCAAAAGATTTGAAGCTAAGACCCCGTGGATACTTTCGCATTTGCAGACTAAGACGCAGCATCACGCCGAAACCAGTGATGCGGGCTGCTGTTTCATCATGATTGACGGCGCGACGGCGGCTTATGAACTCCTGCCGATACCTGAACTGCGCGAAGTCATAGACGAGATGATAGCCCGCTATATGGAAATGGATTTGGAAGCCCTAAATATCCAGACTCACGCCACATTGAGTGCCGCTCGCGGCATACTGCGGCTTTATCGGCTCACCAATGACCAACGGTATCTCGACATGGCACTCACTAGATATAAGTTGTACCGCTCGGCCGCGTGGACGGAATGTTACGGGAATTTCAACTGGTTCGGCGCGCCGCGTTGGACTGAACCGTGCGGAATAATTGATTCTTTCATTGTGGCGGTATCGCTGTGGCAATACACAGGCGATGTGTCGTTCCTAAACGACAGTCATCTGATTTACTACAACGCCCTGTCGCACGGCAACAGAATCAACGGCTCGTTCGGTTCAGACCGCTGCTGCGGTGCTGTGGAGACTGAAGACAATCTGTTTCTCGCGCCGATAAACTATGAAACATACTGGTGCTGCACCATGCGCGGGGGAGAAGGATTTGCCCGTGCCATCGAATACTGCTGCTTAGCGGATAGCGGCAGCGTGACGCTGCCGTTTTTCCACTCGTTTGAAGCCGATGTGACATGGGGGAATGAATCAATCGCGTTTGAAATGATTTCCGCCTATCCGTTCCGTGACAAAATCGAAATTACAGTTAAAAACGCCGATTTGGCAAGACCATTGGAATTGAAGCTATTCAAACCGGATTGGGCAGGGAACGCCGAGCTTTCCTTAAACGGAGAAAAACAATCCGCCGAAGCTCTCCAAGGTTTCATACCGCTGAGAAAGCAATTCCAAACCGGAGATGTCATTACGCTTGATTTGGATATGAGTGTCCGCTGTGAGGAAACGCGGTTTGACAACTGTGTGCAAGGCTATCACAAGTTCTTCTACGGTCCGATGCTGTTGGGACACAAGGCTGAGAAGGAAATAAATACCTTGGACGGAAACAAATTTGAGAACTATGCCGAGAGCAAATACAAGTCCGCTGAAACGGTCAGCATTCCCGCCAACGCGAAACTCGAGCGCGTGGGTGACGGCGTTTTCCGCACGGGGGATATTGAGTTGAGCGCACTTTGCAGCGTTAGGGATATGACCCGCGAGGATACCATGCGGCAGATTTTATTTCATGGATAAAATGTGTTCCCCGTTTTTGAGGCAAATCCTATATATTCACGATTACCCCGGCGGCCGTTGTAATACAGCCGCCATTCCTTTTTGTCCTCGGCATATATGGCGAACGGTTTGTAACACGCTTCCGCGTCCCATTCTCCCGGTGACGGTGAAATTAACGGGTTTTGCGGGATTCTCTCCCATCGCGTTATACCGTCCGGCGATTTCGCGAGACAGATACGCGCCGTATCAATATCCTCGTATCCTATGTAAAACATCCAATACCCGTCCTCACGGGGGATAACCTGACACGCGCCCACGCGGTCTTTCTCATATGGCAGGCTTGCATCGGCGGTGAAAACGGGATTCGCCGGGTGTTTCTCCCAGTGTATGCCATCGGTGCTGACCGCATATCCGATTGCGTCCGGCTCGTATGTTTCGCCGCCGCAGTACCACATTTTATATACGCCCTGTTCCTCGTCAAAGATAACGTGAGGGTTCATAACAGAGCGTTTTTCCCACCAACGCTCCGCGATGATGACGGGATCGCCGCGCCGGGCAAAGGTATAGCCATCCGCGCTTGTTGCATAACCGATACAGCTTCCGCCTCTCGCTTGACCTGTGTACCACATATGATAGACACCGTTGCGGAAGACTACGCAGTTGCGGTTCAAGTCATCCTCCCAACCGGACGACATGAGCGGTTCGAGTATAATCTTAGGTTCGCCCCAGTCAATACCGTTCTGACTGACCGATACGGCTAATGATTTCTTATCCCGCCAAGAGAAATACATCCTCAGCCCATCGTCCGCTTTCAGAAGGAACACATCGAAGCAGACACCCAATTCCTCGCCGCCCAAAACAGGGTTGCTTGAATATTTTATCCAAACCATAATATCCGCTCCTACGTTAATAAATAATGCAACGTGCGATCATCGGTCATATTGTCGAACAGCGATGGGTCGATTTCATATGTTTCTATATCCTGTTCCACACCCGCATAACCCATCGGATGATAGCCGCCGTTTTGGTAATTCATCATCGAAAAGCGCAGGCTCGGCAGATTGCCAGAGGGGTCAAGCACGGCGAGACTGACAATGTACTTGCCGGCGGGAATGTCCTTGGGCAGCTTAAAGGTTGAACTCGCAGCGTATACCTCCGGCGGCGTTTTGTAATCCAATATGCCATCTCCCCATTCGGAGGGATAACTGGAGGCGGCCCACTCTCCGATATATCCGTCTCCCGGCAGCCATTCGCGTATGTCAACATCGAAATTCCCGCGCCAGACTATCTCTCCTGTTTTGGGGTCGCGCAGGCTCAATTCAACAGGCCAGTCGCAGTAAAACGGTGCCGAACCATCGTTACGCACCTCAAAGCTGACGGTAAAATCCTTGCCGCGCGTCAATTTTTGAGGATAAGTGAAATTGAGCATGGTAAAGCGGTAACCCATATTCCGTTGGACTTCCTCCGCGCCCGCTTGCAGTTCATTCTCGTCCCAGACGTTCCCCGGCTTCCACTCATCGTCATATTTCCCGTAATCCGCCACCCACATCAGTGAAGCGGTGTGCAAACGCCGCACCTCGTTTATCATATAGTAGCGGTATGGCGCAGACATACCATCGGTGGCGGTCATGCCCATGAACGCCCGCGTACCGAAATTGTAGCTGATCTCACCGTTCATTATCTGGCGTTTCCATACCCCGCGCCCGATAAAAAAGTCATTGTATTCGTTCCCCTCGGGGCTGCACCCGAACGAGTCCCAATATCCGCCGAAATCGTAATCCTTAAATGTGTTCGCATAACGTATAGACAGCATTTTATCCGGGAAATGCTTTGTGAACAGGTCACCCAACAATACTTGATGCGCCTTTGTCGGATAAGGGCTGTGATGTTCGCCCCACCGGCCTATGATGCCGATTTGTACGAATGCCACGCGGGGGTCATCGTTCCACAACTGTCCCAACCTCTCGACCAAACGCTCCAAACGCGAGTTGAACTGCTCACTGTCATAATCCAACTTTTCCATATCATCCGGCCAGCACATACCCTTGCCCGGATAATCCAAAAATATCCTTGGAACAACCTTCATGTTGAGTTCCTCAACGCCAACGCCGTCCTTGTCGCGCCACAGAGCATCGCAGAAGTCTTTAATCTTATCTATCCCATCGTCCTCTGAGTTTTCGATGTCGTTCCACGCGATATAAGAGTGTATCAGCGTGGACCAAGGATTGTAGTCAAGTGGT
Source organism: Oscillospiraceae bacterium (assembly GCA_009782385.1). Lineage (GTDB taxonomy): Bacteria > Bacillota > Clostridia > Oscillospirales > UBA929 > WRMG01. Next base: position 7,831 of record WRJE01000074.1, read on the forward strand.
ATATCATCGTTATACAACGCCCGTCCCCGCTCCATAAAACCCATCATCGGATTGCGTATCGCGCCCATATATTCTTGCGGCGTTATCGTAACAGTTTGCACTTCGTTCATCCTCCCCATGAATAATAGGGAGAGCGAAACCGCTCCCCCTATGATAAGTATACAGATTACACAGACGTATACTTTCCTCTTCATTGCGCTTAATTATTGTGGGCTTTGAGTTGATTGTTCATTTCTGCCATATACTCATCGAATCCGGCCTTTTTCAGCGCATCGACCGCCGCTTGAATGTTGGCATCGGTAGGCGGAATCAATCCGTATTTCAGCGGTTCGCAGTATTCGGCATAGACGGCCTCGACCGCCGCTTTTTCAACTTTAACAGGCTCTTGGTCGAAGTTGAATCCAAACAGCTTGGAGTACGGCGCACCGTCATCCCACACCTCGCAGGCCTTGATATAGTCGTCAGTGACGGTTGTGGGGTAAATGATGTAGTTGTTGTTTCTCCACATCCATTCATAGATGAGATCGTCCTGTATAATGCGTTCCATTCTGTCTCCGCTCATGGTGTAGTCCTTGCCCTCGAGACCGAACAGCAGGAAGTTGTAATTGTCCTGATTCTGAAGTGTCCAGTTCAGATACATCATAACCCGCTCGGGATTTTTGCAGTTGACGGGTATGGACATTGCCTCGTTGCTGGCGTATTCGATGTAGGCGGGCTTATTCGGGGAGAC
>WRJE01000075.1 GCA_009782385.1 Oscillospiraceae bacterium
CGAAAGTCTGCGTTTTGCCGTTTACTGCCAGAAGCGGCGCGGAGACGAGCGCGGTATTCCATGGGGAATTTCGGAGTCGTGCTTTTACGCCTTTGACGGCGCACTTAACTATCAATACAAGGCACACGGCGAACCAAGGCTCGCTTATAAACGCGGTCTGGGGCATGAGCAGGTCATATCGCCGTATTCGTCGTTTCTTGCGCTGATGTGCGCCCCTAAAAGCGCGATTGCGAATCTCAAACGCATGGAGTCTCTCGGGCTTTCCGGACGCTACGGGTTCTGTGAGGCCGCCGACTATACCCCCGCCAGAGTTTCCGCAAACAGTAAGTTTATGCCTGTCAAGTGCTTCATGTCTCATCATTTGGGCATGAGTTTGTTAACGATAGACAATTTGCTCAACGCCGATATCATGGTGTCGCGCTTCATGTCCGACCCCGAAATGTCCGCGTACAGCGAACTGTTGGAGGAAAAAGTACCGACAAACGGCGTTACAATGAAACCTCGGGGACGCGAAATCCCGGAAAAGCCCGCAAGGAATGTAGTCACGGGGTGGCAGCGCGAGTTTAACGGCGCGAACTCATCCGCGCCGCGCTGTACTTTACTCTCAAACGGTTCATACACTCTATTCTGCACGGACGGGGGTCTGACCGCTTCGACCTCAGGTGATATATCGCTGACACGCTTTGAGCCTGATGCCGCCAAGGACGGCCTAGGCTGGTATTTCTATCTCGGAGGCGATGACTTCTGGGCTTCGCTGACCCCCCTGCCCGCGCCGCACGCGGACATTAAATATTCCGCTCAGTTCGACCTTGACAATGTCTCATGGAAAGCCCACGGCTCGGGTGATTTGGAGGGACTGCACACGACCGTCACAGCCCGCGTACCCGATGTGGAGGGCGCGGAACAACGCTCGGTTCTGCTTCACAACAGCGGCGGGACAACTCTGCGATTTGAGTTGTTTTCATATTTAGAACCCGTACTGTCGCAAGCGGCGCATTACGACAGTCATCCCGCCTTTTCCAAGCTGTTTCTTCAGAGCAAGTTCAAGGACGGCTGCGTTATCTTCAACCGCCGTGCCAGAGGCAAGCAAGGCGGCGCGTATATGGCGGTCGCGTGTGATTCTCCGGACGCGAGGTTTGATGCGTCACGCGAATTGACACTCGCGCGGGGAGGCGCGTCAATGCTCCGTTACGCCCGCGCCGAACACGGCACACAGGGTTCGGTGCTTGACCCGTGCGCTCTAATACGTGTGCCTGTAGTGCTTGAACCGGGTGCTTCGTATGTTGTCACTTTCTCCATGGCCGCCGCCGGAACGGAATCGGATGTCACCGCCGCCGCAATCCGAACTCTGTCACTGGAAGACGGCATGGCATCCTCCGCCGAGACGATGAATATGCTCGGCTTAACGCCAACGGAGAGCCACGCCGCGCTAGACTGGCTGTCCGATTTGGTGTTTATCGGCGAACCCAGACAGCGTCAGGCTTACGACATAACTCACAACACGCAGGGGCAGAGCGGATTGTGGCAATGGGGCATTTCAGGCGACCTTCCCATTGTTGTCGCCATGGGCGCGGACGCGCAGCCTGAGCGGCTATCCAAACTTTTGCGGCAATACCGATACCTTAGCCTCTGCGGAACGCAGTTCGACTTCGTTGTTCTGACGCAGGACGGGTCGGACTACCGCCGCCCTCAGCGGGCGCATATCTCCGAGACATTGAAAGACATAGGATGTGAGGGATTCTTAGGCGCGAGGGCGGGCGTTCACATGGTAGACACCGCCTCCATGAGTTCGGAAGACGCATATTTGCTCATGTCATGCGCGTCACTCGTGCTTGACGGACAGCGACCCGAGCCAAGGCGCGACGCGGTGTCCTGCCGTCATACCCGCCTATCTGCTACGCAGTCTGGCGCGAAACCTCTTGTTACGCGCTATCTCGATGACGGCAGTTTTCAGTTCGAGGTGAACGGGCTTTTGCCGCGTGCCTCTTGGGGGCATACCTTAGCGAATAACGCTTTCGGCGCGTTGATACGCGACACGGGCTTGGGGCATATCTGGCGGCACAACGCGCGTGAGAACAAGTATACGCCTTGGGATAACGACCCCCTCACCATTCACGGGGACGAGACAATCCGCGTTATCGCGGGAGAGTACGATGTGTCGCCGTTCGCGGACTTGGACGGTTTCCGATGTACCGTAACCTACGGATTCGGCTACGCGGTGTATGAGAAAGAGCTTTCCGGCGGTGTTAGGCTTGTAACGACCGTGTTCGTTCCGCCGGATACGATGGCACGTCTGATAAAAATTGATGTCTACGGCGCGGAAAGCGCGTCATTGAAGCATTTCACCCGACTTATCATGGGTTCAAAACGCGACGACCGCCGATATATCGTAACGGAGAAGACCCGCTTGTCGCTGACCGCGCGAAACACGCGAAATATTCTGTATAGCCCTCAAAAGGCGGTGTTATCATCCCTCCCCTCTCCATCGGGCTTCACTTGCGACACGAACGCTTGGTTGGATGGAAATGTATCGGAACAGTGCGGCGCGGGACTTGACCCATGCTTCGGCACAACCGTTGACCTTATGCCCCAGAGCGAGTTTCTCTCCGCTATAATCGTATTCGGCGCGGCTCTTAACGAAAGAGGTGTTGCGTTAGTGGAGAATCTCGCGGATTTTGAACGCTTCGGATATGAGTTGGAGCGTACAAAAGCATGGTGGCTAAAGCGTGTTCGACCCTCTGTCATTGCCGCGCCGACCGCCGCTATGTCGCATTATCTGAACGGTTGGGCTATGTATCAGATAATCGCGAACCGACTGTTTGCCCGAACTTCTCTGTATCAATGCGGCGGCGCGTATGGTTTCCGCGATCAGCTGCAAGATGTCTGCGCGGTCTTGCATTCCGCGCCGGAAATGGCAAAAAATCAAATACTTCGCGCTTGCGCCCACCAGTTTGAGGAGGGCGATGTTCAGCATTGGTGGCATCCGGCGCGTATAACCGACAGAACGCGCTCTGACCGAGGTGTTCGCACCCGTATCAGTGATGATTTGCTGTGGCTGCCCTATACTGTCTGTGAATATATTGACAAAACAGGAGATTCTCATATTTTAGAATATGCCCTCCCCTACCTATCGTCCGACCCGCTTGACGATGACACGCACGACCGCTTTGAGATTCCGCGTGTAACCGAATATCGCGAGTCGGTGTTTCAGCACTGTGTTCGCGCTTTGGAGCGTGTAATAACGCGCGGTACGGGCGCAAACGGTCTGCTGCTAATGCTCGGCGGCGATTGGAATGACGGCTTCGACCGTGTGGGCGCGGAGGGACGCGGCGAAAGCACGTGGCTCTCATGGTTTGCAAGTCATGTGTTCGAGCGTTTCGCTCCCCTGTGTAACGCTGATTACGCTCAAAAGTTACTGGATTTGTCTGAACAGCTCTCACGAGCCGCCGACAATATGTGGGACGGCGCGTGGTACAAGCGCGGCACGTTTGACGATGGTACGCCGCTTGGAAGTTCCCAAAGCGATGAATGTCAAATTGATTCTATCGCCCAAAGTTTTTCCGCCTTATCGCGGTACGCCTCGCATACTCGCGAAGCTCTTGAAAGCGCGTATGAGCGGCTTGTGAAAGGTAACGTTATTCAGCTTTTTACCCCGGCTTTTGACACATCAAATCTAAATCCCGGTTATATCAAAGGTTATCTGCCGGGTGTGCGCGAAAACGGAGGGCAATATACTCACGCGGCCGTATGGCTTGCAATGGCTCACTTTTTGAACGGTCAACACGAGCGCGGCATGGAACTTTTGGAAAAACTTCTGCCCGAGAATCACGGCGATGAGTATATCGTTGAACCCTATGTCATCGCCGCCGATGTATACAGCAATCCCGAGCATTACGGGCGCGGCGGCTGGCCGCATTACACAGGCGCGGCGGCGTGGTACTACCGTATTGCCCTAGAGGCTCTTACAGCGGACAACGAACAGTTGACAGTTAACTGATGGCATTATATAATGCACGGGGTGATGAAATGACGCGCATATCATTAGGTGACGGGATTTCTCTTGCTTGCGTGACAACGGAACGCTTTAAGACAAATGTTTTATCGGTGTTTTTAACGCGCCCGCTTAATCCCCTTGACGCGCCTAAAAACGCTCTGATTCCAAGTGTTCTGCGCCGCGGAAACTCTAATTATCCGACTTTAACGGATATGTCAAAGCGGCTTGCGGATCTTTATGGCGCGGGTTTATATCCCGATGTGCGAAAACGCGGTGAACGCCACAGTTTCGGTCTGATTTCGGATTTTATCAATAATGAGAATTTACGTGATGTTTCCAATCTGCTTTTTGAAACGCTGCTTAATCCGATATTTAGTGATGCCTACGTACTCTCGGAGCGTGATAATCTTATCAGTCAAATACGCGCCGTTAAAAACAATAAATCTGTGTACGCCTCAGCGCGGCACACCGCTCTCGCCTTTGAGGGCGAGCCTTACGCCGTGCCGCGCCTTGGAGATGAAGAGCAGGTCGCCGCCATTACTCCGAACTTGTTGCGAAGGTATTACGATGACGCGCTTTCCGCATCGGCAGTCAGTTTCTTTTATTGCGGTTCTGCCGAGCCTGAGAGTGTCGGCGAGCTGATAAGCAATCACCTGTCAAGAGTACGAGGGATTGCTTTGGAAAAGTCTGACGCAGTTCCCATTTGTGAGAATAGTCGTCACTTTTTCGAGAATAACGACATGGAACAGGCACAGCTCTCAATTTTTTGGCGAACCGGAATTTTACCCGAAAATCCCGATTATTTCCCCGCTTGTGTCGCCAGCGCAATCTATGGAGGTTCGTCTAACAGTAAACTTTTCACTCATGTACGCGAACGTTTATCGCTTTGCTATACAACCCACTCTGTATTTGACCGTTACAAGGGCGTTATGAGGGCAAGTGCAGGTGTCGAACCCTCAATGCTCGACCGCGCAAGGGATGAAATGCTTGCCCAATGGAATAATGTGGTATGCGGAGACTTCACAAATGAGGAAATTAGCTCTGCCAAGAAGTTAATTATTAGTGAATTGAAGTCTTTGGAGGATTCTCCTTCCGCGCTTGAGCAGTTCTGGCACGGGCAGACTGTTTACCGCATGAGTAGTGCACCTAATGACTGGATAAAAGCTGTTGAAAATGTTACCTTAGCTGATATTATTCGTGTGACGAAAGATTTCAAATTGGATTCCACCTATTATTTGAGGGCTGACTGATGAGAAAGATTGATACCGGAAGATTAAAAGAGGACGCATATTACACGAAGCTACCTAACGGACTTATGGTTTACCTCATAAAAAAGTCCGGCTACAGTGAGAAAGCCGCTTTTCTGGGCGTTAATTACGGTTCGGCAAATATTGAATATGAAATTGACGGCAATAAACGCGATATACCGCTTGGAACAGCGCACTTCCTCGAACACAAACTGTTCGACTTGCCTGACGGGCGCAATACATTGCAAATGCTCTCGCAAATGGGCGCGTCTCCCAACGCTTTTACCTCAAGAAGCGCGACGGCGTACTATTTCACCTGTATCGACAACTTCAAATCGGCTCTGGAACTGCTGATGGAGTTCGTTTTTACTCCATACTTTACCGCCGAAAGCGTTGAAAAAGAACAAGGCATTATTGCACAGGAAATATCAATGCGTCTTGATATGCCGGAGGCAAGGGTATTCGATGAACTTTTCGCCGCGCTCTACAAAAATCATCCCGTGCGGCATCCCGTAATCGGCACTCACGACAGCATAAAGACAATTACGGATAAGACGCTTCATGAGTGTTACAGCGCGTTTTACCGCCCGTCAAATATGGTGCTGGTCGTTGTTGGCGACCTCGAACCCGATGAGATTGAGGAAATCGCCCTGAGAATGTCCCCTGAAAACACCTCTCGTGTGCGGAACATTGTCTGCGATGAGCCGCTTGAAGTTGCAGAATATGAGAAAATTATTTCGATGAATGTTCCGCAAACTATGTTTTCGCTGGGCATAAAGCTCGTCCCCCAATCGGACAGGCAGTTATGGGAAAACAACTGCAATCTGGCTTTGACGGCATTGATAAAGCCACTTTCGCGGCTGTACGGGGAGCTTTATGATAACGGTTTGATAGACTCCGGATTTTCATGTGCGCCGCTGATGTTTGACGCGGGCGGTTTGCTTTACCTCTTTGGGCGCAGTGACGACCCGCAAGCCGTGCGCGATGCCGTTGTTGAAGAAATAGATGTTTTATCCGGCGGGTTTGCAGACAATCAGCTCTTCGAGAGAGTTCTACGAACCGCTTGGGGTGACTGCTTGCGCGAATCCGATGACCCGTCCGCTCTGGCGCGGTCGGTCGGCTTGAACTATCTTTCCGGCAATGATTATTTTAATCTGCCAAATGTCTTTGATGAAGCAAATTCCGGCTCATTATGTTCGCTATTCTCAAATATGAGACATACATCATTAGTTGTATGTAAAAGTAATAAGGAGGATAATAATGTATAGTAATCCTATTGAATTTCCCGGTCTCGGGATTGGTCCGTTCGACCCAAACCCTACAGCTTTCAGCGTTTTCGGCATTTCCATTCAGTGGTACGCGATAATGATTGCGTTCGGGCTTTTCATGGCAATATTGTACTGCTCGAGGAGAACCCATGAAGTCGGCATAAAGCAGGATGATGTCATTGATGCCCTGTTTTTTGCCGTGCCTATGGCTATTGTCGGCGCGCGGCTATACTATGTCGTCTTCAATTTCAGTCATTTCAGATATGATTTGATAAGAATATTCTACATACGAGAAGGCGGATTGGCGATTTACGGCTCTGTCATCTTCGCGCTGCTGACAGCCTACATCTTCGCGCGTGTTAAGAAAATATCCGCCTTGTCCCTATTGGATATTGGCGCGATCGGCTTCTTAATCGGGCAGTCTATCGGACGCTGGGGCAACTTTATGAACCGCGAGGTTTTCGGAACGGTGACGGATTTGCCGTGGCGCATGGAAATTTATGTGCCCGAACTCGGAGAGCGGGCGGCGGTGCATCCCGCGTTCCTTTATGAATCTCTGTGGAATGCCGTCGGTTTTTTGCTCCTGCATTTTCTGCTTCCAAAACGGAGATTTGAAGGTCAGCTGTTGCTGATTTATGTGGCGTGGTATGGGCTGGGACGCGGCTTTATCGAGGGATTGCGTACAGATAGCCTGTATTTGTTCAATACAGGCCTCAGGGTATCTCAAGTTTTGGCTTTTAGTTCATTCGCCATCGCTGTAGGATTGTTAGTCTATTTCCACGTTGTTAAAAGGACGTTAAAAACTGATAACTAACAGGCATTTTCACCTTTGTACTTACGTTTTGTCGCCATGCCTCCTCTTACATGGCGTTCGGCTTTGTTCTCGTCAAGCACTTCCTTAACGGCAAGGTACAGCGAATGATTGTATTGCTTGAGCCTTTCAGATAAATCCTTATGTACGGTCAGAAGTATTGGTGTCAATGTTTGTTTGATGGGTAATTGAAATCGGAAAGCTCACGTTGTCAATGTTATCGCCGATGTTAAAATAAACTTGAAGCTCCTGCGAGCTGACAACACGAATCTCCCGGAGCAGCATTTTCAGCTTGGTGTTATCCAACTCATCGTTAAAGGTATACTGTTCAAATGCTTTGAAGAACTGCTTAATATTTGACTTGACCTCATTGGTCAGCTCCCTCGTGCTGTCGGTCTGGTTCAACGCGAACGTCAGCCGCTCTATTTCTCCGTTCAGAGGAATAATGTCCCTTTCGGCTTCTTCCATAGAGAGTATGCCCTTGACCGTCATTGTTTTTAAGCGTTCACGCTGTTCTTTAAGTTCTTGAAGTTCCGATTCTAAGTCGTAAATGTCAAATCCCGCCGTTTTCTTAATGTACTCCTGTACAACGGCACTGCAACTCGCCTCTACCATCTTGAAAAAAGCATCCTTGTCATCCACCAAATTATGGAGCAGCTTGTCCAGTATTTGTTTCAACCAATTTTCGTCAATCCGCACATATTCATCCGTACAGCGCGCCGTACCATATGCGGCGCGTTTTGAACATATCCACCAAGCGTTATGTGAACCGTCAGCATTTTTTCTTCTTGTGCGCCGATAAGAAAAGCCACAGGTATTGCATTTGATAATATTAGAAAATAAATGTTTTTCGCTTCTTCTGACCGCCTTGTCCGCGCCGCCGAACGCCGTGGTGAGATATTGAGCCGCATTTGACTTGATTAACTCCTGCGCCTTGTTAAATGTTTCATCCGATATGATTCTAAAATCAGGACGCTCTGTGATGTGCCACATTTCTTCGGGGTTTTGGATTCGCTCGTCTGTGTAAATGTTTTTTTTGCTCTGCTTACCATTAATCACTCTGCCAATGTAAATTTGATTACG
>WRJE01000076.1 GCA_009782385.1 Oscillospiraceae bacterium
GGGGCTTTGAGTGTGGGATAAGTTGGAGATGCCGACGGCCTGTGACTGTTAGGGCGTCTGCCCGCCATAAGATCGCCCAGACGCTGAACCAGAACACTGTTTCCGCTCAGTTGATTCGCCAATGCCGCTACCGTCTTTGCGTAACGTATCGGTTCATTGAACGGCTGAGTAAAACGCAGTGTAGAAAGAAGCGCGAAATTTGAGTTGCCGCTTTTCTTAGCCTTATTCTTAAATGCGTGTCCGTTAACGGTCAATATGCCGCCCGTATTCTCCGTAACAACAAATCCGCCCTCGTTAAAACAGAACATACGGGTAATATCGCCGTAGAGTTTACTGCGATACCATATCTTAGGCTCATATATCCTCTTCGAGAAATACTCCCAAATCACCGCCGGAAGCTCCACCCTAACGCCTATATCGACTTGATTGCTCCGCATGGAAACCCCGTTATCCCTGCACCACTGCTGAAAAAACTCACTGCCCGAACGCCCCACGGCGAATATTATATACTTCGCTTCCGCACGGTGTTCCTTCCCGCCCCTAGTATATGTCACCGTCATGTCCTTTACATCTGTCACTGCCGTGTCGCAGATAATTTCACAGCGGTTCGACAAGTCGTCTATCAGTTTTTGCATGGTAATAAGGTTGTCGTCAGTGCCGAGGTGCTTCAGATACCCCTGCTGCATATGCAAATCGTTTATAATGCACAGCTTTTTCAGCTCATCGTCCGGCGCGTAACGCTCTTTTGTCGCGCCGTATGAGCATAATATAGCATCTGCCTGTTCGATATAACCCATGACCGTATCAGGGCTTAGTACATCGGTTAGCCATCCGCCGTATTCGGTCGAGATGACATACTTCCCGTCTGAAAACGCGCCGGCTCCGCCCGCGCCCTCCATGATATTGCACGGCTTGCAGTGGAGACACCCCGAATTTCTGTTCTCAATTATCGGGCAGCGGCGTTTGCCAATATTATGCCCTTTTTCAAAAACGGCGACCTTGAGCTTCGCGTTTTCTTCTGTAAGGCGATAAGCGGCCATAAGTCCGCTTATGCCGCCCCCTATTATTGCTATGTCATACATAATATCACCCCTAGCGCGAATTATTCATGTAGGGGCGGCTAATAGCCGCCCCTACAAAGCGGTATCACAAACCTTTAATGGGAAAGTCTAATTGTGCTTCGGGCAATCCCGCTTTCCGTCCATATTCTAAAACTTTACTCCATGTATTTTTATCATCATAATTAAATTCAAATACATTGTTTCCGCTAAAAACAGCAACAACATCCGAACCCTTCCAAAAGTGCATATACCAAGTATCTATCATGTGTTCCGCTAATTTCTTAATCTCGTCCATTGAAACGGCTACTTCGTACATATGCCATCTGTCATTTGGGTTTAATTGCCCTGTTATTTTAACCTTGTTAATTACCAAGTCATTTATTATTCGGTTATCATCAAAACTTTCTTCAATGATTACACCCGTAAAATCTCTTTTCATAAAATCACACATTCCTAATTTAATATGCCCCGCCATAGGGCGGGGCATATTTCTATGCCTTTTCTTTCGTCTTTCCACGGAAAGACGACCATATCGGACCGACAATGAACAGTGACGAGAAGCTGCCCGCCGCAAGACCGACCGCTAGCGGAATCGCAAAGTCACGTATGCTCTGAACGCCGAGAATAATTATCATCCCCAAAACCAACAGAGTTGTTATAGTGGTGTTAATATTACGTGTTATCGTTTGGTTTGTGCTTGTGTCAACAATTTCCGCAAATTCCGTCTTAGGCATATATCTGCGGTTTTCGCGTATGCGGTCGAACAGCACTATGCTCGCGTTAATCGAGTACGCCAATATACACAGCATGGTGGCGATAATGTTTATATCAACGGGTATCTGGAATATAACATAGACGCTTAACATAATCAAAACATCGTGAATCAGACCCAAAACCGCCGCCAGTCCCGATTTGAACTCAAAGCGAATGGCGATATATACCAGCATCAATACAGACGCTATAATTACCGACATTATCGCCGAATCCCGCAAATCCGCGCCTACACTTGCCGACACATTCTCAGAAGTTAGAAGTGTTACGGTGTATTTCGCTTCAAGCGCGCGCTGAACGGCTTCGCGTGTGTCGGTGTCAATGTCCACTGTCTTAATCATAACGCCCGTATCACCCGACCTCTGAACCGTCGGTGATTCACCTGTTATATCTTCGACCATTCTGCTTATTTCGCCGAGTTTTTCGGTGTCCATGGTGGTGTGCAGGTCATACTGCATAAGCGTTCCGCCAAGGAAGTCGATGCTGAGATTAAACAGGCTCACGCCGAAAGGCAGAAGCACCAACCCGACCACACCGGCCGCCATTAGAAACACCGACAGGATAATGCTGAACTTGAAATTCTTTACATATTTAATATTTATCATTTCCGTCCCCTCCCCTAAACGCCGTACAGTTTGGGGTTCGTCACATTCATGTCAACCATGCGGTTGAGCAGGAAACGCGAAATTACCAAAACCGTGAACATGGAAAGCGCGATACCGATGATAAGCGTTATAGCGAACCCTTGAATAGGACCGGTACCGAACATCAGCAGTATGACCGCCGCGATTATCGTTGTAATATTCGAGTCTATTATTGCGGAGAGGGCGCGGCGGTAACCCGCGTCAACAGCCGCGCGGATAGTCTTGCCCAGTCTCATTTCTTCCTTAAAGCGAGCGAATATAATGATATTCGCGTCAACCGCCATACCTATGGTTAAGATAATACCCGCTATACCCGGAAGCGTCAGATTGACACGGAAAGCACTTAGAAGCATTACCATAATCGCCGCGTATGCCAGTAGCGCGAGGTCTGCCATCAAACCGGGCAGACGGTACACAACAAGCATGAATACCAATACCAACGCAAGCCCTATAGCTCCCGCCATAATACTCGTTTCGAGAGCTTTCTCGCCCAGAATCGAACCCACAGCGCGAAGCTCGACTTGTTTAAGGTCGAAAGGCATTTGACCTATGCTGATTAGTGCCGCCAAATTCTTAGCCTGTTCACTGCTGCCGCCCACTGTTATTGAAACTCCTTGCGTCGGGTCAAGCCCATTTGCCGCAAATCCCGCTTCGACCGTAGGACTGGACTGAAGCTCATTATCGAGATAAATCGCTATATAGTTTTTTCCCTCGCTCGCTTTCTGCGCCGCTTCCTTTGTGGCTAAACGAAATTTTTCGTATGAATCCGGGTTGATTTCCATGCTGACATAGGGTTGGGATATAGCGTTATCCCCTACCGAGCCGATACTTACTTTCGCGCTTTTCACATCGCTGCCGTACATAATAAGGTTTTCATCGGCATCACGGAACTCTAAACGAGCCGTTGAGCCGAGCATCTTAACGGCTTCCTCCGGGTTTGTAATCTTAGGAATTGAAACCATTATACGGTTGCTTCCGGCGCGTGTCAGTATCGCTTCGGTGTAACCGAAAGCGGTCAGGCGCGACCGGAGCATTGCTTCGGCCGAGAGCATACCCGCGTCGATTTCCGACTGCGGCATACCCGCGGGGACATCGGCTTCATAGGTTATTGACGAGCCGCCGACAAGATCAAGACCCAATATAATGCCGTCTTTATAACTGGGTATTTCAAATGCCACCAAATCTACGCCATACACCGAGATAAGTGCAATCAAAGCAATACCAACAAGTACCGCCATGAAGAGCAGAACGCTTTTTTTCATCTGTATTCCTCCTTAGCTAAGAACCAAACCGCATTATATCAATAGTTTGTCCGCAAGTCAAGCATTTTCGCCAAAAGTTTTATCTTTTGCACCGCTAGACCAACCTGCTTATCAAATCGTTTCTATCACCCGGGAGCATATCAATAACCGGGATTTCTATAAGCGTATAACAGCCGGGAGGCTGTTTGACGGCGGCTCTCGCTGCGCTTACAAGCACCTGAGCGGTGAGAGCAGGGTTGTTTATCTTCATTGAAAACTCCATTATTTGATTATGAGTGCTGCCGGATACGCCTTTTCGTATAATATGCGAGCCGCTGCCCACGTCAATCAGCGTGTCGATGTCTTCAACCTGTATTACATTAGTATCATCATTTATAAAGTACGGGTCGTTCTTAATTGCCGCCGCCGCCGCTGCAAAATCCGCGCCCGGCTTTAACTGTATGTATACAATACGGCGGTGTACGCCCGCTCCTGCGGGCATAGTCATTGATAGCGCGTTTTCCACGCCTTCGGCGGCTTTGGCGGCGACAGAGTGTCCCATGCTCATACCCGGACCGAAATTTGTATAGGTAATGCCGCGAGGAGTCATGGCCTCCATCAGTGCGCGAAGGACAGAATCTGTGCCGGGATCCCAGCCCGCCGCGATAACGCCTGACACGTTATTTTTTTGGGCAACGGTATCCAGACGCAGTTTCTCAGACAAGATACTCTTGTGTATATCATAGGAATCCACAGTGAAAATCCCCATATTCATCAGTGATTCGGCGGTATCGGGACACATACGAGACGGCAGACAGATGACGGCAGCGTCAACATCGCCGTTGGCGCGGATGTCTTTTATATCCGTCACGCGGATATCGTTTAGGTGCGGCGGTATATCGGCGGCGGATTGACGCTTGACGATACAACTGAGCGTCATATCTGGGGCGTTTTGGATTGCTTCATAGGCGCATTTGCCTACATTACCGAAGCCGATGATTGCGGTTTTTATCATGACAATTATCCTTTCAGAAGTAATAAATTCATTGTAGCACAAATTTAGGATTTTTTCAATCTTAAAGCATTTGTTAGAACAGATACCGAGCTGAGGCTCATTGCCGCCGCCGCAAACATGGGATTCAGCAGCGGTCCGCCGAATAGATACAGCAAGCCCGCCGCAATGGGAATACCGACAACGTTGTAACCGAACGCCCAAAACAGATTTTGCTTGATGTTACGGATTGTCCGCTTGCTCAGGTTGACAGCTGCAGGAACATCCATTAGATCGGAGCGCATGAGTACAATCCCCGCGCTCTCCATCGCGACATCAGTGCCTGAGCCGATGGCAATGCCGATGTCGGCCTGTGCCAGAGCGGGAGCGTCGTTGATACCATCGCCGACCATCGCAACCCTGCGGCCTTCGGCTTGCAGTTTTTTTACCTCAATGGCTTTATCTTGCGGAAGCACTTCGGCAAGCACACGGTCTATACCGACTTGTTTTGCTATATCCTCCGCCGTTTGCAAGCTGTCGCCTGTTATCATCACGGCTTCGATACCCATTGCCTTGATTTCTTCAATGGCGGCTCTGCTGCTCTGCTTGGGCTTGTCCGAAACAACAATCCGCCCCTTATATTCGCCGTTGACAGAGACGCGGATACCGCGTCCGATTTCTACCTTCATACCGTCAATAATACCTTCGACACCCTGTCCTACAATCGCCTTAAAGCCGCTGACTTCAAGATATTCTCCATTATAAGAATCGCAGACGGCCTTTGCTATCGGGTGTTCGGAATAACGCTCCAAGGATGCCGCGATTTGCAGAATATCACCCTCAACGGCGGTTACCTCCGGCTTGCCTTCGGTAATCGTTCCGGTCTTGTCAAATATTACGGTGTCGATTTTATGCGCTGTTTCTAACGCTTCTCCGCCTTTAATCAATATGCCGCTCTCCGCGCCCTTGCCCGTGGCAACCATAATTGCCGTAGGCGTTGCCAAACCCAACGCGCAAGGGCAGGCAATCACCAAGACAGAGATAAAAATAGTGAGAGCAAAACTCAAGTCGCCGCCCGTGCCGAAAAACCACGCGATACCCGCAAGAAGGGCAATAAGGCAGACTATCGGCACAAAAACGCCTGAGACTTTGTCCGCCATTGCCGCTATGGGTGCTTTTGAGCCTTGAGCGTCTTCCACCAGCTTAATAATCTGTGCAAGCGCGGTATCCGCGCCGATTTTGTCCGCCCGGAACAGAACAGTACCGGTCGTGTTAATTGTTGCGGCGTAAACGGCATCGCCCGCTTTTTTGTCAGTCGGCATACTCTCGCCTGTCAGCATAGATTCGTCTATAGCGGTGCTGCCCTCTGTAACCGTGCCGTCAACGGGTATTTTCGCGCCGGGCTTTACTAAGATTATATCTCCGATTTTAACGTCTTCTATAAGTATTTCTTTTTCCGTGCCGTTTTGCATAATAATCGCCGTCTTGGGCGCAAGCTCCATCAGCTTTTTAATAGCATCTCCCGTGCGGCCTTTCGATATGGCTTCCAGTGTCTTCCCAAGCAGAATGAGCGTGATTATTACTCCGGCAGTCTCGTAGTACAGAGCGTCAGGCGAGTGATTACTAGCTATCTGAAAAGTATTATATCCGCTGTAAATGACCGCCGCCGATGTTCCGATGGCAATTAGTGAGTCCATGTTGGGGGCGCGAAGCCACAAGGCGCGGAAACCGACAATGTAAAAGCGGTATCCGGCAATGAGTATAGGAAGCGTCAGAGCCAGTTGCGTTAGGGCGAAATTCAGAGGGTTACTGTGATGGTGAATAATATCCGGCAGCGGCAAACTCCAACCGAACGGCAGCATATGCCCCATCGCGACATACAAAAGAGGTGCGGCAAATACCGCCGATATGATAAGTTTTAGGCGTAAAGTTTTAATTTCCCGCTCTTTGCGCTCATCTTGAGGCTTCTCTGTCTCAGACCAACCGTATCCGATTTTTTCTACGTTTTCCTTAATGGCGGATATTTTAATTTTAGACGGGTCATAAATAACCGTCATGCGCTCGGTCGCAAGATTCACGGAGCAGTTTTCAACGCCGTCAAGTGTGCCGATTGCCTTTTCGACCCGCACGGAACAGGCCGCGCAAGCCATACCCTGTATTTTAAGTGTATGTTTTTCCATCTAACGATTCCTCCATGCTGCCATTATAGCACATAAAGGGAAATCGTTCTAGTAAATTTTGTAGGGCGCGGCATCCCTGACGCGCCGTGGAAAACGCGGGACGGCGAAAAAATAACGGGCGGTCAATGACCGCCCCTACAGATAGTGGATTTGTAACGGCGCAACGGGGTCGTCACACCCTACAAAGAACGCGCAATATTCGTTTGTGCTATTTTACGCAATGTCTCAATTATTTCATCCGCAGCATCGGCGTGATTGCCGAACTCTTTATCAAGCAAATAGTCGGCGTAGTAACGTACCCGCAACCTATTCGGCGCAAGTTTAGTTTTATCACGAATCCGAACCAGAGGCAGCTTGCGAAAGTATTCGTCAGTATTTGGCGCGTTGAGTTCATCACGCAACGCTTCTATCTTTCCATGAAGATTATGCTCTGTGTAAACGGCAACCATATTGATTCCGAAGTCTATCTCGACAAAATCCTGCTCGTCTGATTCTCCGATGGCGATAAATTTCAAATATGAGTTAATACTATCGCCGGACGGTTCTTTTTCGAGCTGTTCAAGTATAATCTCGCGGCTCTCACGCACATGGGGCAGCTTACTCGCCGCCGCGATTGCTTTTTCCTTTTCACCCGCTTTCATATAGATAAAACAAAGGGCGGCGCGGGTCGTGTGATGTACTTTGTCGCCTTGATTATCCGAAAGTACGCGCTCGCACAACGAAACGGCTTGGGATAATTTTTCCGCGTTGTTGGTAAGGGCGAGCGACATGGCTAAATCCGACATGATATCCTCATCGTTTGGAAAGGTTTTAAGTGCTTCGGAGTAGACCTCAACAGCGGCGTTAATATCGCCGTTTCGCAAATGCTTATGCGCTGTGGTGAAAACGTTGTCTCTCGTCTGTCGGTCATTGATTTTATCCATGCCGATGAGCGCGTCCACGGTGACTTTGTAGAGATTGGCGAGAGCGGGCAGAAGCGTGATGTCGGGCAGCGTGTCGCCGCGTTCCCACTTGCTCACACTCTGCGGGGAAACGCTTAACATTTCTGCGACTTCTTCCTGCGTAAGGTCTTTTCCTTTGCGTAAGGTTCTTAAATTTTCTGCTATGAATAACATATTGTGTTCCTCCAAAAAAAGTATTAGCGCGCTTGA
>WRJE01000077.1 GCA_009782385.1 Oscillospiraceae bacterium
TGAGGATAGTCAGAGCGGAATCACGCGCAACCTGACGGTTAAGGCGTTCCTCAACGAAATAACCGTTGCTCTGAAGCTGCTGTACGGGCATCTCCTCGACATACGAGTATGGCTCAAGTATCGGCACATAATCGAGATTGGGGGCTTTGAAATTATTGTCGATTTCCGAAAATACCCCATCGTCAATCATCTCGTCAACCGCCTCACGGTTATACGACCAGCTCAGATACAGCGCGACGCATACGAAAAGCACGACCACCGCGACTACGGCATTACGTCTCCAAATGTTCATTTTCCTTACCTCCTGAATTTTTTTGGTTTTTCATTTTTATGACCGAAATCCTGTCATAACTAAGATTTGTAACGCTGGATACCGCCTCCAGCACTTTTCCGCGCGTCACCGCGTCCAACGCCCCATCGCATACGACCAACGCGCCCTTGTCGGTAAGCAGCAATTCCGCCCGTCCGACACCCTCTATCGCGCGGAGCATATTTTCAAGGGTTTGCTCAAGACTTCCGCCTGTTCCGCTCATTTCAACGGGCGGATTGCCGCCGGATTGCGCGGATGGCGGCGCGTTCGGCCATAACAGGAGAATTAACCCCACGGCGATAACCAGTAAAACATATTTATACGCGCCTAGCGTCTTCATTGCCTTGTTTATATAATCTTTCATATGTATCTCCTTAATCATCCCAGTAAAATGTTTGATTTTCTTTCGCAACACCGCATTCAAACGCCAAAAACGCGCTCATTTCGCTTTGGAATGGTATATCGCGCGGGCCGTTCGCGTATATGATGACGGTTAGCGGCGCGGGCGGGGAAGAATCGTCAAGCGTGACTATCACCTCGCAGTCAACATCAAGGGCTTGTGCCTTTGCCAAAATATATGCGCTTGTCTTATCCGCTATGAGTGTTTTTAACATATTACTATATTCAGATATAATAATTTCATCGTATTGCACCTCCCGCTGATTGATTTCAAAGAAGTTTCCAAAATTCGAGTTCTTTGTAAGCCTCAAAAGAGGATTAAGCAGGCAAGCGATTATTACCAATCCGGACACCGCGCCTATGACAGTACGCATAGCCCCCTTGGGCGCGACCGCCATGACTACCGATACTATGACGGCGGCAGCCGCCAACACCCTAACATACTCATTCAACGCGCTTAACAAAATATTCACTCCTATTGTTCAAATACACGGCGCGTCCCGTTCAAACACATGGCGCGCCGGGGGCGTCGCGCCCTACATTGTTAATTGTTAATTAGCATTGTTAATTGTTATCTGTTAATTGTTAATTGCTAGAACGCTCCCATGCAGGACACAATGCCGATGAATAGAACCAAAACGGAGGCGACAGTCATACCAAGCATTAACGAGAACACCTCCGACAGTTTTTCGATATACTTAACAATAGCTTCCGGCGCAACGGGCGCGGAGACAGCCGCGGCGAATCGTAAAGCCAGCATATTCAACACAATGCGTACCGTCGGGCCTATTGTAAATCCCAAAACCGCAATTATTCCGAAAACCCCTATGGAATTACGCAGGATTCCCGCGCCCGCGATAACCGTTTGCGAAGCCTCGGAGATTATACTTCCCACGACCGGGACAGCTCCGGTCATAGCCAGTTTCGCGCTCTTCTCAAGCATAATATCGCTTGTGCCTGAAATAGCCCCGCTGACGGTTATGTACGCTATAAACAGCGTGAGAAGCAGTTTCAAAACCCCCGTAACGCCTGACTTCAAGAGCCGTGACAGCTCCGCCAGTGAGTCGTTGCCAAGCGCGGCGTTAGCCGTTATCAGCGCGAGATAGGTATATGTGCAGGGGAGCAGCAGGCGGTTGATTATCGTTATAAGCACATCGCTGAACAGCATGATGGCGGAGCTTTTAACAACCGCGCTTGTAGGTGTCCCTGCGGCGGTCATTGCCGCCGTCAATGTCGGCAGCAGTGTCTTTGACAGAACATCTATCTCTGAGAGGGTTTTTGTAAGCACTCCAAACAGTGAGTTGACATTACCGATACATACGCCCGCTATTGCCAGTATTCCCACTATAATCGGCACTCGTGACTGCGTCACGCCCTCCGCGCCGCTAAACGCCGCGTTTGCGACCCCAATCAGCACGGAGATTACCGCGATTGCGACAAAAACGCCCAAACCCTGTTTGATGTTATCACCGAACGCGCCGCCGACTAGCTTCCAAACGCCCGATAATCCCTCGTTAAAATCCATGTTATACATATCGTAACTCATACGGGTAATATCGATTTAATCAGCGTCAGCACGGAGTTGAAAAGCGGCATTGCGATAAAAATTGCCAGAGCCGTACCTCCGACTTCAACGGCGGTAGCAATACCTTTCTCTTCCGCATCGCGGCATAAATCAGCCGTAATTCTGATTATGAGTGATATTCCCAGAACTTTAATCAGTGTTTCAAACACCGTGCCTTCAAGCCCGAAACTTTCCGCCATCTCTCTGAGCCAGTTGATAATTTCTGTCAGCACAGCCGCAGAGAGCAATGACATGGCGCAAACAGCCGCTATCGAGAGCATAAGCCCCTGTTCCGGGTTGCGTTTTTTAATGACGGCAATCAATATAACGCCGATTAAAGCCGTCCCGACAAGACGTATTATCATAACCCGAACAACCGCTTTACCAGCTCAAACAGGTTGCTGATTTCTTGCAAAACCATCATTAACACGACAACCAACCCCGCAAGCGTGGTCAAAAGTGCCTGTTCCTCGCGCCCCGAGCGTGTGAGCAGCAAGTTCAGCACCGCTACCAGAATCCCAACCGCCGCAATTTTGAAAATTAAATCAACGTTCATATTATCCTCCGTACTCCGCACTTAAACTAGCATTAAAACAATCATAACGCCCAAACCAACGCCCATAAAACCGTAGAGCTTACCTTTCGCGCCGCGTTCCTTCACCGCGTTGTCATACGCGGCTCGCATCCGTTCACACGTCCGTGAAATAGCCGCTTCCTGCCCGAAACGCCCGAGATACAGTCCCAGTTCCTCGAGAGATTCCATCTCGTCTCTTTTGAGCGGCAGTTTTTGAATTGCTTTGCGCCAACGGTCGTTAAGACTGATTTCCGATGTAACCGCGTTTTCGCCTCCGAACTGCTTTCTGAGAATCTCAGGCAGGGGAGTAAGCCCGTGTTCAATCTCCGCTTCCATGTATTCCAACGCGGAAACCATGTGCCACAACGCCTTGGCACGGTCATTAAGACCTTTAATTGCCAGAATACCAACGGCGGTACAGCCCGTCATCACCAACGCCGCTCCTATAACCGCGCTCATGCTACCGTATAGCGGCGTTGACCGCCTTGAATGTCTATGTATATAAATCTCTCGAACAGCTCTCTATGCACAGCTCTTTCGCCGTGCGCCGTTGCGAGAAGGCTCACGCCGCAGCTTCGAGCCGCCGCGATAGGGGATACATCATCGGTAATTTCATCAACGGCTATGACCTGCGGTCCCATGGCGCGAAGCAGCATGAACACGGCGGTATACTTCGGGCATGAATCCATGACATCCGTGCGCTTGCCCACGTCAAGGCTCGGTCGTCCCTCGTGGCAGGCCGCCAACTCACCGCGTTCATCCGCGACGGAAACCCGCAATCCCTTATCCGAAACAAAACGTATCAAATCGCGGAGTACGGTCGTCTTGCCCATGCCGGGAGGGGAGACGATAAGCGTATCGCGCAGTCTGCCGCCATCATAGAGCTTGTCCGCGAAACTCTCACAAATACCGCGTTTTTCACGCGCTATGCGTATGTTGACCGATGATATATCACGCAAAAACTCCACCTGCCCCTCGCGGACAGCCGCCGTCCCGCACAGACCGAGCCTATGCCCGCCGCGCACGGTAATATAACCCTGCTTAATGCTGTCGAGCGCGGTATGCAATGAACCCTGCGTACCTATCTCAACAACTCCCGCGACATCGGCGTTCGTTACGGTATAGGGGAGCAATGTCTCCCTCCCACAGGCAACAACTCCAAGATTTCTGCCCGCGCGAAGACGTATCTCCTCCGTATCTGCCGCCATGCTTTCTAATATACTCCTCAACTTTGACGGTAACAGGTCAAGAACCGTTTTCATTGGTAACACCTTCTCCTTCTGCCGATTAAATATTGCGCCTTGTAGGGGCGAACTGCGTTCGCCCGCGGGCGACCAAAGGTCGCCCCTACATGAATAACCGCAACTGTTAATTGTTAACTGTTAATTGATATTCGGGGTTGTCCAAAAAAAGAACAAAAAAAAGACCGCCACTTTCGTGACGGAATTAGGGATTTATAAACGGGACGCGCGGGGGCGCGTCCCATACATAACGTTAAATATTATTCAAATATTCCGATAACAGCGATGTCATCAGTTCATCGCGGTCGATTTTGCACATGGTCGCGCGCGCTCCTTTGTGGCTCGTGATATAAGTCGGGTCTTGCGACAACAAAAAGCCCACCATTTGGTCAATCGGCTGATAATCTTTCTCGCGCAGCGCGTCATAGACGCGCAACAGCGCAGCCTTCATCTCAACAGTACGGCTGTCCACAGCTTGAAATTTACGGGTTTCATCCATTTGCCGCATACCTCCTTTTACTATCTGACCTCATTATACCATATATGCCCGTTCAGCGCAATACCGCCCCTGTTTTTTTGTTCAAATCGCCGATAATCTTATCAACCCGCTCGTCTATCTCACTGTCGGTCAAGGTTCTCTCAGGTGACCTGAACATGAGCTTATATGCCAGACTGCGTTGTCCCTCGGATACCTGCTTGCCAGTGTATACATCGAATAATTCAACGGATTCCAACAAATCGTCATTGATGACATTAATTATGCTCTCATTGCTCACGTCAACCCCGCAGACTAGCGCGATGTCGCGGCGTATGGCGGGATATTTAGGCAGTGCGGCGAATTTCGGCTCACTGCCCCGGCTGTCAAACAACAATCTAAACGAGAGTTCGGCGGCATAAACACGCTCTTCCAAACCGTAACGCTCACCGACCGCCGGATGAATTTCACCGATTATGCCTAAAAGGTTTTCTCCGCAATAAATTTTGGCGCATCTGCCCGGATGGAATGTATAATTATTCATTTTTTCCGCGAAACGTATATGGCTGATGTTGAACAACTTGGCTAAAGCCATAACCGCGCCTTTTAACTCAAAAAAGTCTATGCCTCCGCCGTAGCCGCCGAAAATAATTGTCTGTTCCTCATCCGGCAGCTTCTCATTGACGGGATGGAAAACCGGGCTTATTTCATACAGCCGCGCCTCCTGATTGCGTACCGCGCTGTTGCTTGCCAGTGTCGCCATCAGTGACGGAATCATTGTTGTACGCATAACGCTCTTATCTTCACCGAGAGGATTTTCGATTGTAACGTATTTTTGCTTTACAATATTACACTTCTCGTAATCCGCGGGTGAAATAAAAGTATATGTCAGCATTTCACTGTACCCGTAGCTTCTAAGCAGAGCCGCCGCTCTGCTTTTCATTATCTGCCGTTCGGTCAAGCGACCTGTTACGGATGAATCGGGCAGTGATGACTTTATATTGTTATAGCCGTAAAGCCGCGCGATTTCTTCAGCTAAATCGGCTATACCCTCGACATCGGGGCGAAAACTGGGTACTGATACAATGCCGTCACTGACATCAAAACTCAGCAGCCTAAGGTATCTCTCCATATCGGATTTGGATATGTCGGTGGCAAGAAAAGCGTTAATCCAAGCGGAATTTAAGGGTATTTCTCTCTTGAACGGTTCGGCGCGATTAACGTCCGCCAAGCCGTCATATACGATACCCGCGCCTAACAACTCCACAAGCTCACACGCACGGTCAACGGCGGGTATGGTGTTGTTATAGTCTAATCCCTTTTCAAAGCGGCTGCTCGCGTCCGTCCGCATAGCAAGTCTCAGCGCGGTCTTTCGCACCGATGGACCGTTGAAAGTTGCCGACTCGAAAACGATAGCCGTTGTTTTATCCGTAATTTCCGAGTTCGCGCCGCCCATAACGCCCGCCACGCCGATAGCCTTTACCGCGTCTGCAATTACAAGCATATTAGCATCGAGTTTGCGTTCCTGTCCGTCTAGCGTGTAAAGCGTTTCTCCTTCACGCGCGGCTCGCACGACAATCTGCCCGTCCTCAAGACAGGCATAGTCAAAGGCGTGCATGGGCTGCCCGTATTCAAGCATGACATAGTTTGTGATGTCAACGATATTGTTTATCGGTCTAACCCCGGCGGCTCTAAGCCGCGCACGCATCCAAGCGGGAGAGGGTTCAATTTTTATATCTCTAACCATCCGCGCGGAATAGCGCGGACACAGTTCCGGGTTGTCTATACGCAGTTTCAGCGGCAGTTCACCGCCGCCGCCCTTTATTTTAGGGGAGGGCAAAGTCAAAGGTTTTTCAAAA
Organism: Oscillospiraceae bacterium; assembly: GCA_009782385.1. GTDB lineage: Bacteria > Bacillota > Clostridia > Oscillospirales > UBA929 > WRMG01. Next base: position 6,423 of record WRJE01000077.1, read on the forward strand.
GTCGCCGAAACTTCACGCGCAAGTCCGCGAACGCTTAAACAGTCCGGGCGATTGGGCGTTATTTCAAACTCATAGACAGTGTCGTTGAGCAAAAACAAATCATTGATATCCTGACCCGGCTCACATTCTTCCCGCAGAATCAGCAAGTCGCCGCCGTCTTCATATGGCACATCGTTAGTTGTCAACCCCAGTTCCTTCAGCGAACACATCATGCCCTCCGAGACAATGCCGCGCATCATTCCCGCGTGTATCTCCTTGCCTCCGGGCAATACCGCGCCGTCAACGGCAACGGGTATCAGCGCACCCACATCCGCGTTTGACGCTCCTGTGAGAATAGTCAGTTCCTTACCGCCGATATCGACTTTGCAGAGCCGCAATTTGTCGGCGTTCGGGTGTTGTTCATTGGATAAGACACGCCCGACAACAACATTTTTGATGTTGTCGCGCTGTTTTTCAATTCCCTCGACTTTTGAACCGGACAACGACATAGCTCGCGAAAATTCCTGAGGGTCAACGTCTATATTCACAAAATCATTCAGCCATTTTGTTGACAATTTCATTCTAAACACCTCCGAACTGACGCAGAAAGCGCATATCGTTCTCAAACAGAAGCCGCAAATCATCTATGGCAAACCGCCCAAGACAGAGCCTATCAATCCCTACGCCGAACGCGAAACCGGTATAAATATCCGGGTCTATGCCGCAGCCCGCCAGTACCTTCCTGTGAACCATACCCGAACCGAGCAGCTCGATCCAACCCTCGCCTTTACACGTTGGGCAGCCCGAACCTTTGCATTTGTAACACTGCATATCAACCTCTGCGGACGGCTCGGTGTAGGGGAAGAAATGTGGACGGAAGCGTACAACGGCGTTCTCGCCGTAAATACCCTTAATCATCACCTCAAGCGTGCCTTTCAGGTCGGCGAACGTGATACCCTTATCAACGACAAGCCCCTCTATCTGGTGGAACATCGGGGAATGTGTCGCGTCAACCTCGTCCTTGCGGTACGTTCTGCCGGGTGAAATGATACGAATCGGCGGTTTTTGAACCTCCATCGTGCGTATCTGAACACTGGAAGTCTGTGTTCTGAGGATTACATCGTCCGTTATATAGAACGTGTCCTGCCTGTCGCGTGCGGGGTGGTGTTCGCTTGTATTCAGCGCGTCAAAAACATAATGAGTTGTCTCGACCTCCGGACCTTCCGCGACAGAGAAACCCATGCCGATGAACAGTTCGATTACCTCATCCAAAACAATAGTCAGAGGATGTTTATGTCCGATTTTTACTGTCCGACCCGGCATGGTAACGTCCAGTTTCTCCCGCTTCAATCTCTCATTGATTGCCGCCGATGCCAGCTTCTTTTCAGTTTCTTTTATCGCGTTTGTAAC
>WRJE01000078.1 GCA_009782385.1 Oscillospiraceae bacterium
TGCTTGGGTTTTCAAAGTCCCAATCAGCTTTTGGAGAAGTATCTGGGCGTGATGTAACAAAGCCGCTTTTTTACCTCATATATTTTTTTCGGAGTTTTGTCACCTATCATTGACACTTGTACACGCCATACAATCCGAAGATTGAAAATGGGGTTGTGAAAATGGGCGGAATGGTGTATAATGTGAGGAAGTGGCGCCGGGAATCCGGTTGCTCGCGGGATGGTGTCTTCATCTTTCGATCAGGGGACGGGGAGCCCTTAACTCTCCGTTCCTGCCACGGATATATTGTTTGTTTTTTCGGTATCTGTGTATTATTATAGCAGATTATGGGTATTTGTCAAGGGAAAAATTGTTTGTTTTAATTTCTGTTTTAATTTCTCTTTCATGAAAGTGTTGTATTCTTTAACTCGTTATGTTATAATAAGTTATATTAGGTTATTCGAGGTGATGAAATGGAATATACAACATTTAGCATTCGTATGGAAAGTGATATTAAAAAGCAATTTGACGCTTTTTGCACAGCTGTTGGGATGAATACAACTACCGCCTTTAATATGTTTGCGCGGGCAACCCTTCGTGAACGCAGATTACCTTTTGACGTAGCTTTAGATATAGACCCGTTTTATAGCAAAAGCAATATGGATTATTTGCGAAGAGTTAGAGCTGATGTGGAGTCCGGACGCAATATGTTTGTACATGAACTTATAGAGGTTGACGAAGATGATTAAATCTTGGCACGATACAGCTTGGAAAGATTATGAATATTGGCAGGCACAAGACAAAAAGTGTTTACGGAAGATTAATTTGTTAATAAAAGATATTGAGCGTAACGGATATAAATGTATTGGCAAGCCCGAACCATTGAAGGGCAACCTTTCAGGATGGTGGAGCGTTCGCATAGATGAAGTAAATCGAATTGTTTTTCAAATCATAGATAATCGGCTTGAGATTTATTCTTGCAGAGGACATTACGATGATTAGCAATGCGTGGACGCGCAGTATCATATACATAAGGAGCTGTCACTATGAAAAACATCATTGAAAAAGTAAACCGCAGGGCAAATTATCTGGTTTTGGCGGCTGTATCTTTGACACTTGCGGGAATAGCCTTTTCGCTTAGTGTTACATACGGTTTAATTGTATCCGGTATTTTAGTTGTTATAGGAGCAGTTTTTTTAATTGTTCAGCTTCGCAAACTTATTAAGTTAAAGAAAATATATAAAGAAAATGAACTGAAAATAGAGAAGAGCAGAGTTCTTTATAGAAATATCAAGCCGAGCAGTGTCGGCGGTTTTGGTGAATATATCGAAGATGATTTTGAAGATGATTTTGTTGCCGATACGCCGCCCGTTGAATTAGTAGTTAAGCCGGAAAAAGCATATGATGAATACAAAGACAAGCTGACCGAAGCTGTTGACAGAAATACTCCGACCGGAGACATAATTTCGCGTATGTTAAGGGATACTGAAGAAACGACAGAATATTTTACAATCAGTAAGAATGAATCAAAAAAATCGCTTAATGTTTCAATCGCGTTCACCGGACTTGGTTTTTCGATGATTGTTTTTGCCGTTGTATGGGGTATTGTTTCAAATAATATCGCGCCGGCAGTGGTTGCTTCAGTAGGCGGTACAGTAACTGATATAATCGGCGCAACGGCGTTTGTAATTAGAAAACAGTCTCTGGAGCAGCTAAACCGCTATTTTGATAAGCTGAGGAGAAATCAGGACATACTGCTTACCGTTAAACTGGCAGGTGAATTGCCACCAAAAGAGCGTGATGAAATATACAAGGAGATTATCAGAAAAGTGCTGAGTAATATTTCAGATTGAGGTTTCTCTGATGGATAAGCCTGTTGATTGCCTTAAATGTAAATATTACGCCGTTACATGGGAACCCAAGCAGCCAAAGGCCTGCAAACTGTTCGGGTTCAAGTCGGCGCAGATGCCTTCGACCGTTGTGTATAGCTCGACAGGCTCTGCGTGTATGGGATTTGAAGCAAAAAAGAAACCCCGCTGAATCAACATAGATTCAGCGGGTTTTTCATACGGGTACGGTGTCTAACAGCCTGCCGTCCTCGACTTTTATAATGCGCCGCGCCATTGACGCGATTTTCGTATCGTGTGTAATCATCACGATTGTCTTTCCCGTTGCGTTAAGCTCTCTCATAAAGTTCAGCACGTCAACGCCCGTTTTCTGGTCAAGCGCGCCTGTCGGCTCGTCCGCCAAAATAAGCGAGCAGTCATTTACCAACGCGCGGGCTATGGCGACCCTTTGGAGCTGTCCGCCGGACAGCTCGGTGGGTTTGTGCTTTAGCCTGTCGCCAAGCCCCACGCGCTCAAGTGTTTCCGTTGCCTTGCGTTTCGCGTTCCTGTATGTGTACCCGTTGAGCAGAAGCGGCAGCGCGACATTGTACAGCGCGTTATACTTGGTAATCAAATTAAATTTTTGAAACACAAACCCGATTTTCTCGTTTCTAAGCCGCGCGAAAGTCCGCTCTTTCGCTCTGCTTATGTCCAGCCCATCGAGATAATACTCGCCGCAGTCTGAGGTATCCATCAGACCGATAAGATTCATAAGCGTTGTCTTGCCCGAACCGGACGGGCCGAGAATCGCCGCAAACTCGCCGTGTTCAACGGTAAACGTCACATCGGTGAGTGCCCTGACGGCACTCTCACCCTTACCGTAGGACTTGCTTACTCCGCGCATATCTATTACATATTTATCCATATCTTAACCCTGAGTGGTGACCCTGCGGCTCTGGAACATACCTCCCAGACCGCCCTGTTGTATAACGACCTTTGTAACTTTAACGCCGCTCTCGTCATATGTAACAGACATGATGTCCCCGGCTTTTATCGCCTCGAGCTTAAATTCCTTTTCCTCCATGCCGTTCTCTCCGAACGACATCGTAACAATCGGTACGCCTATGGGAATAATTATCTCGCGCTCCTCGCCTGTGTAGTCGAGTTCTATCCTTCGCGCCCCGCCGGGACCGCCCTCATCGCCGACACGAAAAGTCATGCCGCCCTCAGGTATTTGAAAGCCTTCGGGCAGTTCCCCCGAAAAATTGCCGCCATCTATGCGGAAACCGCCGCCGCCATCGCCAAAGGAAATTTCCGGCAGTTCACCGCTCTCTATCATTGCGGTAACTCTGTCCTGCATGACTTTCATCATATCTTCCTGTGTCATACCCTCTTGATAATCCTCGCCCAACATTTCCTTAAATCTATCCTGCATTTCCTCACTGTCAAAATTGCCCCCGACCGTCATGCCGCCGCCGTCACCGAAATTAAAATCTCCCATATTGATGACCTTGAGCGTTATCAAATTGCCTATGGCTTCATAGACCTCGCCGATAACGGTCGTATTAACCACAGCGGCAGGGACATCATCCTCCGGTGAGGTGTCGTCCGAAATCGCGGACGATTCGGATGTGTCTCGGGGTGCGGGCGCGGCAGTGGGTTGAGTTGTGCCGCTTGTCTCTCCGTTGCCACCTGTAGCACAGGCGGTCAATAACAGCAGCAGGGCTAGGACTAAAGTCAGCTTTTTCATTAGATAACACTCCTTAAACAATTTTCAAATATTATTCCGCGCTTAACGCTTCAATGGGTCTGAGTTTCGATGCCTTATACGCCGGGTAGTATCCGAAAAATATGCCCGTTATTACCGAGAACCCGAATCCGAGCAGCAGCCCGTTGACCGACGGCGAATAATCTATTCCCATATAATCCAACACATTCGGCACATACACACTCAGCGCGACACCCAACGCGCCGCCGAATACGCTTATAAACACCGCTTCAAGCAAAAACTCCAATAATATCACATACTTTGCCGCGCCGATACTTTTAAGTATGCCGATTTCGCGCGTTCTCTCCTTGACCGCTACCATCAGCACGTTCATTATACCGATACCGCTGACGATAAGCACGATTGCCGCTACTGAAATAAGCAGTGTTGACATTGTATTCGATGTCTCAAGCGCGGAGGACAGCGTACTGCCCGCATCGGTCACATTGTATGTCGTGTAGTCTCCGATTATATCGGCTATGTAATCTTCGATTTCCGTGATTGCCGCCTTGACGCTTGAAATATCATTTGCCAGCGCGACAATACCCGCTCCGCCCCCGCCAATGGCGGATGCTATCCTTACCGCGCCTCCGCTCGACACAGCTCCGCTGCCGGAGGTATATCTTACCGCGACATCATAGGGGATAAAAACCATGTCGTCAGATTGGCTCGAGCTCGCCATAGATGTTGCGGCTATGCCGCCCGTGCCGCCGATACGCTCCAAAACTCCAACAACAGTAAACGACAAACCCTTTATCAGAACTTTTTCACCAATCGCGTCTTCGATGTCCTCGCCGAAAAGCAAAGTTGCCACATTGTAGCCCAATACGACCAACTTATCGCGGCGCGCGCCGTCTTCATCGGTAAAGAACTCCCCGTGCAATATGTTGAGCCGCGTTATCTCCGCGTAAGCCTCGTTAATACCCTGAACCGTCACATTTTCGCTTATTAGCCCGTATGCCACGGGCGATGAGGTGTTGACGCTGACCCCAACGCTTTTTACGTGTTCCAGTTCGTCCTCCATTGCCAACGCCTGATCCTTTGTCAACTGCGAGAGGGATATTCCTATGCCCCCGCCGCCAAAGTTCATCCTCATATTCGCCCGCGATATGGTGATTGTCTCGACCGAAAGGCGTTTGTATTGCTCGGATACGGCATCGGAACTGGCTTTACCTATCCCGACCACCATTATAATGGTGAATGTTCCGATGACTATACCCAGCGATGTTAGAAACACGCGGAACTTATTCGCCATTATACTGTAAATCACACTGCGGAACTGTTCGCTCACTCTCATTTGATTGCACCAACGGCGACTGTCTCACCCTCGTCAAGCCCAAGCGCGACCTCGGTCAGCGAACCGTTTGAAAGAGCGCACACGACTTCGCGCTTCTCATAGCTCCCGTCATCTTTCAAAACGTTTACATACTGCGTGTTATCCTCTATAAACACCGCTTTATTCGGAACGAGCAGCACATTGTCGCGTTCTTTCTTTATGAATACAATAAGCGCGTTCATGCCGTCACGAATGTCGCTGTTCTGTTCATCGAGCATACACGTTACCGTATATGTGGTTATTCCGCTTGACATATCCGTTGTGGGCAGACTGTCTATGTTATGTATATATCCCGAAAAGCTCGCGTCTCCGATTGAATCAATCGTTACTTTTATCGGCATACCCTCGTAAAGCCCCACTATGTCCCCCTCTGTAATATTCGCGGTTAGATAAATCTCCGTAACATCCCACAGTGTCATAACGCTGTTTGAACTGCTGCCCGTGCCGAGGTTGAATATCGGCATACTGTCGGAGCTTGCCCTCGCCTGTTCGCCCTCGCTAAGGGTGACGCTTATTATTTTTCCGTCTTTCGGGGCATAGATCTTGGTTTTTTCCAGTTTGCTAAGGGCTTCCTTTAGCTTGTTCTCGGCATCGTCTATGTTCAACTGCGCGTTGGATATCGCCGATGTGGAATTTTTGTGGTTCTCGAGATTCATCGTCTGTAGATTGTATGTGTTCTGCGTGTTTGACCTCTGGTTATAGTAATCTGAGCGGGCGCGGCTCAGGTCGTTCTGCGCTTTTGCAAGCGCGTTTTCCGCGTCATTGAGCGCGGACTGCGCGTTTTTCACCTTGGTTTCCGCGTCTTCATAATACTGCTTCTCGGCGCGTTCCAAGTCAGTTTTGGCGCGCCCTAACTGTGTCTCCGCATCGTCAAGGGATTGCTTTGTGCTGTCCGTTGATTTGCCCCTGTCGCGATCCATATCGTTATACAGGCGGCGCAGGTCGTTTTCGGCTTTTTCGACAGCTTCTTCAGCACTCTTAATCTTCGTCTGCGCGTTTTCGTTCGCCGTTTCCATGTTGCGGTAGTAATCGTTCCACGCCTTGTCAAGATTCCATCTCGCATCGTCATAACTCTGCTGTGCTGTCAGAGAACCGTCGAGCGAAATTCGCGCTCTTTCAAGCCTTGTCTGCGCTTCGTTGACTTTTATCATATCGTTGTAGTCGTCATAAACGCTGTTCTTAGCATCGGCAAGCTCGGTCTTGCGGGACGCAAGCGTCTTTTCGGCATCGTCAATCTGCTTTTGATAACTGTAATCGTCAAACGGATTGCCGTAGTCGGACAATTTGCTGTTATATGTTTTTTCGGCATCGGCAATCTTGTTGCGATAAGTGTAGTCATCGAACGGCTCGGCGGCGGCTTTCAGCGCGTCATCAAGCTCCGTTTTGCGTCTCTCCAGTGTTTTTTTAGCTTCCTCTATGCTCATTTCATAGTTATATGTATCAAACCCTTTGTCGAGGTCACGCCTTGTCGATTCGACATTGTACTCGTTCTGCTTTAAGGAGTAGTTGTACTGGTTGACGGCATCCTCATACGCCACCTGCATTCTGTCAAGGTTGTTTTGGGCGTTGGTAATTTCCAGTTGATAATCCGTGTCGTCAAGCTCCGCCAGTAAGTCGCCCTCCTTTACCATATCGCCCGCTGAAGCATAGAACTTCTTCACCGTGCCGTCAACACCGAAGTCAAGATTCGTCACGGGCAGGGCGGCGCGTCCATCGGCATTCAGCCCGATTTGAAGATTGTCTCTTATTACTCGCGCGGTCGAGGTTTTGCCGGAGCTTGAATCGGTCTCGTTTTGAGCGCAGGCATATAATGATATGACAATCGCAAGTGTCAGCGTTAACGCGGCAAGTCTTTTCATGTGAACCATCCTTTTCAACATCCTGAGCATATTAAATCATAAGATGTATTAAAGTGTGTGTTTTTAGTTTGAATATTGTTTGAATAATTTGTTAATAAACAGACAAAGCGGACGGTTAATAACCGCCCGCCGATTCATTTTTACCCGTTAGATTCCTAAGCTGCTCAGCATTTTCCTTGCGATATCCTTACTGCTCGGCGAGTAAGATCCGTCTTGAATGCTGTCGCGCAGCGCGGCAACCTTGCTCTCTCTGACTTCAGGTGTGTTCATTGCCCTCTTCATGGCTTGGGCAAATAATTTGCCGCTGTCTGAGAAGTCCACCTTGTCGGAGGCTTGCTGCACACCCGCATACGAAGCCACCTTCGCGGCACGTTGAGTGTTTTGATATTGCTTTACCGTGCCGACGGGTTGAATCGAGTTGAATTTAATATCCATATCAATGTCCTCCTAAAGGGAATTTGTATCTGCTTAATATATCGAAGAAAACCGTAATAACTTTAGCGCGTATATCAATATTTTTTATTTAGTCTTGCCAACATCAAAACTAAGTCCCCGCCGCGCCGCAGCTTCTTCCTTACGCCTTAACTCGTCTCTCATCGCGTTTGAAGCACCGCTCATTTGCGACACAAAGTTGTTGGAACACTTGGCGCAGTATTGTCCCGTTAATATGGGAGCTCCGCAGCTCGAGCAAGAAATCACAACCGCAGAACCCTCGGAAGCAATCAGCCTGCCCTCTCGCAGCCACTCCTGTATCATATCTACCGTTGCGCCAGTTTCCACGCATATGGAGTCTATATTGGCACGCGGATTGTGATACATATAATCTCTTACGCTTGTGAACAATTCGTCCATTTCACGCACACAATCGGGGCATTTGCCTCCGCTTCCGCCCCGGTACTGAAAAAGTTTTCCGCAGCCGCGGCAACTTTTAATATCCATACCTCAAACCTCCGTTTGTTTTAGGGTTACTGCCTTATAGAATTGGCAAGTCCCGCCATCTGGTCGGCGACACTCA
>WRJE01000079.1 GCA_009782385.1 Oscillospiraceae bacterium
GTCAAATGGCAACCGCAATATCAGGAAGGGAGCGCCACCCCAAATAGAAAGGGTGGCGCTCCCATACAATATATGGTAAAATATAATTATAGGAACAGAGAGGTGGTAATATGAACAGATTTGTCATGGCGGACAGTTTGCCGGATAGAGTTGTTCTAACTGATGACCCGGCGCGCGTCAGAATGATTGTTTCCCATTATCTTGACCGTGCCGAGTCATTATACGAGCATAGGGGTATGATTGGATGTTCCGGCGAATACCATGGTGCAGGCATGGCTGTGATTTCCTGCGGCTTTGGCGAGTCGGCGGTCAAACTGTATTTAGAAGAAGCTGTACGTCTTGGAGCGCGAGAGTTTATATATCTTGGGGATGGCATATCTCTTACGAGAAAAATAGACTTAATGAGTGTTATCATCGCGGAAGGCGGAAGCCCGGAGCTTCTGAAACGAATCGTGACAATCGCAGAAAAGACGTCGGTTCCGGTAAAAATAATTAAAACAGTCACGAATGATCGCTTTTGGTGCGATGGTGTAAACGTACAGGACGAAAGAGGATGGGACATAGCTGATTTTGCGGCAAGCGCAGTGCATACTGCGGCAAATTCGCTTAATGTATCTGCGGCGGTTATTCTTACGGTTTCAGAAAACACCGCCAAGGCTGAACGGATATCTGAGGAAACAAGGCAAATCGGATTCAGTGATGCGTCAGTATTGGCGCTTGAAACACTGTCAAAATAGTAATTCTATTTCTGCTTATTTAAGTTCATAGGGATGCTTAAAAAAGCGAAGTTTTTATTGTAACACCCCGAATGCTGTATATATCAAATATCAGGCGAAGTGCAAGTCCATCAAGGCTACGATCCAATTTGTGGATCGGTGTCTTGATGGATTTTATTCTTTTTCACAAAAAGAGTTAATGACTATGAAGATGTGAAAGTGTATTCACTAATCATGTTTTAATACGTCATTCAGTTGTTGTTTGTAAAACGCATTAAATAACATATTATGAAATGTTTAAGCCAATAGTTTTTTAACGCCCCGTAAAATCTAACATAAATTTTACACAGTTTTTTCCAAATACCGGTATTTGACTTTACATTATTTCTTTATAATATTATTGATAATATCATAAATTTTTTGAGGAGGAAACCCTAATGCACTTGTTTAACAGGGCGAAGATGTCGTCCACACCAAAGCGGGCATTTTCATTTGTATTAATGCTCTCGATGATCCTCAGTATGATGATCCCCGCGTTCAGCGTCAGCGCGGCGGCAACCGACGTGCAATCAGACGTTGTTCTTATGTCGCTGACCCGAACTGCGGCTACAGCAGCCGAAACCGGCAACCAATTCACAGCAGATTCCGGCGTTTTCGCGAATGTATCAAACCTGACCGCATGGAGCAATAACACGCAAAAAGCTGTCGGCGGCACAGGAAGAACACCCATCGTTTTTAACAACGCTCAAACGACTGGAGGATGGAAACCGGTCAGCGTAGCGGGTCTCGACAACGCCGATGCGTTTCAGATCAAATTATCGACGGTCGGTTACGAAAACATCCGGTTTACTTGCACACAGAAATCTACCGGCAGCGGCCCGGACGCTTTCCTGCTCGCATACAGCGTAGGAAACCCGGAAGGCCCGTACACTGTAATATCCGGTTCTGAAACAGGCACAAACGGAATACCGGCTATAAGCAGGATGAGCAACGATACTTATGCAGCTCTGCAACCATCTTATGCTAATTTCGTTCTTCCCGCCGAAATGGAAAATGAGGCTGAGGTTTATCTTAGAGTCGTTTTCAACGGATTGACTAACTTAGGGGCGAATGGCAACACCTCGATCAATGATATCGTAATCATAGGCGATGAAACCGAAGGCGGCGGAACAGACGACGCTCCCGCCAAACTGGTAGTTGGCTTTGTCTATATCGGCATCGATAATGCGTCTTCCGGCACGCATAGTTTCGTCGAAATATACAACCCTAACTCTTTCACCGTTACACTGACCGATACATATTCGCTTCACTACAAGAGTATGGCTCCCAGCGGCGCGAACTATGTAACGCCGAACTGGATCAAATGGAATCTCGTGGGGGAAATACCTGCGTATCATTCATTCCTTGTAAACCTCGGGCCCACAGGAGTGACCAGCCCGAACGGTACAAACGGTCGTCTCGATCTCAGAGATAAGCAGTTTGATCAGACGGTCGAATGGCCGGTCGGCATAAAAGGTTTCAACAAAGGCTTTAAGGTTGTCATAACCTCAAATCAGGATCAGCTCCCGTCCGCTTTGAAAAATCCATTCACAGGCGACGGCGAGGGACAGATTGACGGCTATGTCGATATGTACGGCGTTTCCGGCAACGACAACACCGCTCCTTCGGTTGATGGATATGAAACCGACCGGATTCTCGCGAACGCGGGCGAAGCTCAATCCAAACAAAAGGGTTTTGTCAGAATCAATAAGGATTCTAACGTTAAATATGAAGATACTGATAATAACCTGCTTGATTTTCAACAAGTGGATTTTAGGTCTTCCGATATAACCGATTGGAGAATTATACCCCGTTCTCTCGCCGACGGGGCTAACCCTGAAGCGGTTTCGGTTCCCACTGTTGACAAAACCGCGCTTGTTGCGCTTATCGCGACCGCATCTGAAAAGATACAGTCAAATTATACCCCTGATAGTTGGGCGGCGTTCATAAATGCTTTTGATGCCGCGACAACTGTAGCCGCAAACAGCAGCGCAACACAGGCGGCGGTAGACTCTGTCAAATTAATGTTGCAAACCGCGATGAACGCGCTTGTTGTGTTTGTTCCGGTCGATCCCGGTCAGACCGATGATGTACTTATGGCGCTTACCCGTACCGCGGCTAATGCGACGGCTGATCCCGGTAACCAGTTTAATGCGGATTCCGGCATTTTCGCAGACGTGTCGAACTTGACCGCTTGGAATAACAATGAGCAAAAAGTCATCGGATACCAAGGCACAAACCGAACCCCTGTTGTTTTCAATAACGCCGCCGCGGTCGCTTGGCGCTCGGTAGGCTCCGCTTCTGTGGATGCGGGCGTTACCGTTGACACAGCCAGCGCGTTCCAAATCAAATTCGAGACGACCGGTTATGAAAATATAAGATTTTCATGCACCCAAAAATCCACCGGCAGCGGCCCCGAATCTTTCGCACTCGCTTATAGCATAGGCAGCCCGACAGGTCCGTACACCATTATTTCGGATTCCAAACACAAAAATGTTACAGCCAGTAACGACACATACGCCGCTCTCGCGCCGTCATATGTCGATTTTGAACTACCCGCGGAAATAGCGAATCAGTCCGAAGTGTACCTCAGAGTATATATGGTTGACAGCGCACTTTCCAACAGGAGCAACGGTAACACCTCGATCAACAACATAGAAATCATTGGCACAAAAGCAGAGACAGTTCTTCCTAAGCTGACCGACGTCGAGCTTATGAAATTGACCCGCACGGCGGCCAATGCGGCAGCCGATGCAGGTAATCAATTCAACGCGGATTCCGGCGTTTTCGCAAGTGTGTCAAACCTGACCGCTTGGAATAACAACACACAGAGAGCCATCGGTTACGCAGGCTCAAACAGAACGCCCATCGTTTTCAATAATGCGGCGGCTCCCGCGTGGCGTTCGGTAGGTCCGGCTGCTGCTGACGCGGGTATAACCGTTGATACCGCGTCGGCCTTCCAGATCAAATTTGAAACGACCGGCTATGAAAACATCAGATTTTCATGCGCGCAAAAATCCACCGGCAGCGGCCCCGAATCCTTCATGCTCGCTTACAGCGTAGGCAGCCCGACCGGGCCGTACACCACGATTCCGGGTTCAAGGCATGATAACGTCAGATTAAGCAACGATACATACGCTGCGCTTCAACCCTCTTACATTGATTTTGTACTCCCCGAGGAAATGGCAAACCAGTCCGAAGTGTACCTTAGGGTATACATGGTTGACAGCTCGCTTTCCGACAGGAGCAACGGCAATACTTCGATCAACGACATCGTGATCGTTGGCGATGAAATCGGCGGGACTTCCACCCCCACCGTCAACAAGACCGCGCTCAGAGCGCTTATCACGACGGCGTCGGAAAAGGTACAATCCGATTACACAGCCGACAGTTGGTTAGTTTTCGAGCAGGCCTATGAAGCGGCGCAGATCGTGGCCGCAAACAGCAGCGCGACCCAAGCGGCGGTGGACGCCGCCAAAGCGACGCTGCAAACCGCGATGGACGCGCTGAAAGCTCAGAGCCTGCCCGGGGGCGAAGGCAAATCGCAATCCCAGTGGGGAACCTTTGTCAATGCCATACCGAATAACATCTCCAATACTTTCACGGCAGACCCCAAAACCACCCGCACGATCACATGGCAGACCGGTACGGGCGTTTCCGGCGAAGTGGTAATGAACGGCGTTACATATCCGGCAGTCACAACGACGATAGGGTCGAAAAACCACCATCGCGTTGACCTCACCGGCCTCACCCCCGGCGCGACATACACCTATGTATGCGGAACCGAGGGTGCTTACAGCAAGTCTTACAGCTTCACCACCGAAAAGGCAAATTCCGTTCCGTTCAGCATTATCCATGTCACAGACCCGCAAATGGGCGCGGGTTCGGGCAACGCACAGGATGCAGCCACATGGAAGCGCGTCATGGAAGCGGCTATCGCCAAACAGCCCAATCCCGCGTTTGTTGTAAACACCGGCGACGTAGTGAATAACTCAACCGAAGCTACTATCCCCTTTTACTTCGATTACGCGCAGGATATAATCGCAAGCAACGCCTTTGTGTACTCGATGGGCAATAATGACACAGGCGCGTGGTACAACCGTTATTTCTACACACCGGACAACGGCCCGCGCAGTGAAATATACAGCTTTGAGTATGGCAACGCGCTGTTTATCAACATCGACTCCAACGTCAGCGGTCTTGCCAACAACGCAGCGTTTATGACTTGGCTCGAAAACACTCTGAAAAACAGCGATGCGACTTGGAAGGTCATCATGATGCACCAGGGTTTCTTCGGTCGCAGCGCGTCACCCAACGCCATAACCGATATGCTCTATAAATACGGCGTTGACCTCGCGCTCATCGGACATAACCATTTCTACTATCGCAGCTACATGATCGACGGCAGGGGCAATCTTGTCGATGAAGGCGGTATCGTATGGAGCCTGCCGCAGTCGGCCGGCAACAAGCAGAACGACACGGCCAGCAACCGCAAGGACATGGCGATGAACGCCACACCCGGCCCGATGTTCTCCACCTTTGATTTTGACAAGGGCACGCTTACCCTCAACGCCTACACCGTAAACGCGCAGGGCGTCGCCACCTTATATGACACCTACACGATCACAAAAGCAGTGGCAGAAACCGAAGGCCCGGCGAACGCGCCGACCCATATCACATCGGCTCGCGGCGAGAACGACACGGCAATGGGCTTCTCGTGGTACTCGAACAGCGCGGCCAATGCCAACGTCACCCCGCTTGAGAGCGTGGTACAGATAGCGAAAAAATCCGACATGGCCGGAAACGAGTTCCCGGTTGCAAAAGCAACAACATATACATCCGTCCCGACCGCTGCGGCTTCCGGCAAATATTCCAATCAGGTCAGCGTAACAGGGCTTGATTTTAGCACAGAGTATGTTTATCGCGTCGGTAACGGAACATCCAACAACTGGAGCGACGTCGGTTCCTTCCGCACAGGCGGCGGAGAGGGCAGCGCGTTCTCCTTCCTCTACGCTTCGGATGCGCAGACCACAAGCACGGCGGAAGGCAACACATGGAAGAATACGTTGGACAAAGCGCTTACCAACAACCCCAACGCCGCGTTTATGGTACACGCGGGCGATCAGGTTGACACTCAAACCAATGAAACCCAGTTCGATTACTTCTTCACTCCGCAGTCATCCCTGTTGAATATGCCGCTCATGCCGCTCACCGGTAACCATGACAGGGCGAACAATTTCGGCTGGCATTTCAATGTGCCGCAGAACGGATCGAGCATACAGAGCCGCTCCAATGCAAACTACTGGTATATGTACGGCGACGCGCTGTTCCTTGTGATCGATCAGAACTCAAATATTACGACGCAGGCAAACTGGATGCGTCAGGTCGTAGCCGCTAATCCGAGCAAGTGGATCATCCTCTGCTTCCACGAAACCATTTACGGCGTATACGGCAGAGGGCCCACAAACCGCGACGCGATCAACGCCATATGCGCGGAATTGAAAATCGATCTCGTGCTTCAGGGACATGACCACTCGTGGATGCGCACAAACATTATGAAAAACGGCGTTGCGACAGAGGCCACTATGGTTGACGGATACTGCGTCAATCCCGACGGAACGATCATCCTTGACATCGGCGGCGCGGGAGATAAGCAGTACACCGCGGCCAACGCCAGCGACAGCGGAAACGGCAGAAACTCAAGCTGGGTCGCCACATACAGAAACGGCGAGCCGATGTACGCGGTGATCGACGTAACAGCCGATACGCTGACCATCAACGCTTACACCGCTAACAGCACGGTCGCTTTCGACACCTTCGCAATAAAGAAAACTTCTGTCGTTGCGGTCAACAAAGAAGAACTCGCCGCGGTTATCGAAATAGCGGTCGCGAAAGTTGAAACCGACTACACAGCAGCAAGCTGGGCAGGATTCGCGGCTTCGCTCACAGAGGCGCAGCAGGTTTATGCCGACGCGGACGCCACACAGGAACAAGTTGATATTGCGACCGAAAATCTTATGAACGCGATGGATAAATTGGTTAAGGTATACACAGTGACATTCGTTGCGGACAATGATACTGAAAACACCACAATCATTGTGGCGGACGGCGGTGCAGTCACAAAACCGGAAGATCCGAAAAATGACGGTTATACGTTCCTCGGCTGGTTCGACGGCGAAACGGAGTTTGACTTTAATACCGTAATAACAGCCGACCTCGTATTGACTGCCAAGTGGGAAACAGAAGAAGTTCCGGTACTCTCTTACAACGCATACGATCTGGGAGACTTTATTCGGGTATGGTTCTCTTATCCGGTAGCAATCGAAAATATCACGGCAATCGATCAGGACGGTAATGAAGTATTATTTGACGGCGTGATATTGGAAGGTGCGAAAACTTATGAACCCGGAATTGGCTATACCGGCGAATACTCTTATGTCGATGTGTTCAAGACCAACGACTGGAAGGGGATAACGCTCACACTCGAAGCGAACGATCAAATTGTTGACGTTGAACTTGTAAATGACCGGTACGCTCCACCTATTACGGTCACATTGGTAAGCGCCACTGCGACGGCTTATGTCACGAAACTCAACGGCAATAAAAACGATCTCACGATTACAGTTACCGAAAAGTATTCGGATGGCTCGGTAAACACTGTCACAGCGACTTTCAGCATAAGCAACAATGCGGCAGGTAATTACTCAGTCGGCGCCTACACGGTATATGTCGCCACTAAGGGCAACGATCAAGTCAACGATTGCCGAATTGTAAAAATGGCTGAAGCCGCGTAGCAAAAGCATACCCGCAATTTAACTGAGAAGCTGGCAGGATAAAGCAAATCCTGCCAGCTTTTTTTATTTTATAAAGACAATATTTTTTTAGACAAAACACCTTGACAAAACGTACTTGAGAATACCGAAATAATCACCGCAATTCTTGATATTTTCAAAAGGCGAGGGGTTATTTCAGATTATGCGATTGATGA
>WRJE01000080.1 GCA_009782385.1 Oscillospiraceae bacterium
CGGCGCGGCTCTTCGGACTGTCGAGCAAACAGGAGTATCTCGATACTTTCTTCCTGCTCTCGCCGGAGTTTCAGCCCGATGGTTCACCTTCATCGGAGAGAGCCGCCGAATTGGTGCGGGAAGCCTTTGACGTGGGCTACCTCCAATTTGAGTGGATGCACCAAAACCTTGACAAAGAGCAGATACCGTGTGAAATTACGCTTATCCGCATTAAAGAAAAAGACGATTATATTGTCGCCGGATATACCCGCGACATACGGAAGCTGAAAGCCGCTATCGCGGATATGGAAAAAGCGGTTGAGGAAAAGACCGCGCTGAGTAATTTAGGTATAATACTAAACGGCTTGGACGCGATGATTTGCGTCACCGATGCTAAAACTCGGGAAATTCTGTTTATAAACGATTACATGAAACAGCACTACGATGTCACAGAGGATGTTGTGGGGCAAACGTGCTGCAGTGTCATTCAAAAAGGTGAGGACGACAAATGCGCGTTCTGCCCGCATCCTCAGCTTGATGAGAATCCCGACACGGTTGTTGTCTGGGAGGAAAAAGATCCGTCTACAGACCGCGCTTTCCGCAATGTGGCGCGTTATATCACATGGCCCAGCGGTCAAACGGTTTACGTGCGGCATTCCGTTGATATAACGGAGCTGATTGACGCGAAAGAATACGCCGAACACAGCAACCGCTCAAAGGATGTCTTCCTTGCTCATATGAGCCACGAGATACGCACCCCGATGAACGCGATATTAGGCGTTTCTGAAATGCAGTTGTTTAACAAAGATTTGCCCACGGAACAGAGAGACGGATTTGTCAGGGTATATGAATCCGGCAACCTGCTTTTGAATATCATAAACGATATTCTTGATTTCTCCAAAATCGACGCGGAAAAAATGGAGATAACCCCGCATAGATATGAATTTCCAAGTATGCTTAATGATGCCGTGCAGCTCAACCGCCTGCACAACGAAAACAAACCTCTGGATTTCTTCTTGAAAGTAGACGAAAATATACCGTATGAGCTGCTCGGCGATGAACTGCGTATAAAGCAGATTGTCAGCAACATACTGTCCAACGCCTTTAAGTATACGGAATCGGGAGAGATTGTACTTTCGCTCTCGGTCGAGCCGGGATACAGCGATGAAACCGTAAATCTTATCTTTAAGGTAAGCGACACGGGGCAAGGCATGGGAGAAGAGCAAATAGCAACGCTTTTCGATGAATACACACGGTTTAACTTAGAAGAAAACCGCAGTATATCCGGAACGGGCTTGGGGATGAACATCACTAAGCGTCTCGTAGATAAAATGAACGGCAAAATATCCGTTGAAAGCGAGATTGGAAAAGGCTCGGTGTTTACCGTTATCCTGCCGCAAAAAAAATTCAGTCCCGCCGTATGCGGTTCTGAAATTGCGGAAAGTTTGATGAATTTCAATTATCACAACGCTTCAATTTCCAGAAAAATCAGGCTCATCCACGAGTATATGCCTTACGGAAGCGTCTTGATTGTGGATGATATCGAATCTAACTTATACGTGGCTAAAGGTTTAATGACCCCTTACGGTCTGCGTATTGACACGGCAAAATCCGGAGAGGAAGCCATAGAAAAAGTAAGGCTCAACGGGGAATACGATGTCATATTTATGGATCACATGATGCCTAAAATGGACGGTATTCAAGCAACGGCTATACTGCGCGGCATGGGGTATACGCTCCCCATTGTCGCTCTTACGGCGAACGCTGTCAGCGGACAGGCGGAAATGTTCTTGTCGAGCGGTTTTGACGGCTTTATCTCAAAACCCATTGACCTGCGCGAACTGGATTTGTCGCTAACTAATTTTGTCAGAGACAGAAAACCGCCCGAAATCGTGGAGGCGGCAGTGCGAGAGCGGCGAGCGAGCGGCGCGGTAGCGTTCGGGAGAGTAATTAAGTCGCCGGTTTCCGAGCCGTCTGACGAATTGCTCTCTGAGTTAAAGGAATATTTTGTTCTCGATGCCGAAGGTGCTATTGATGTGCTAAACGGGGTTCTCGGGAGTACGCATACGTTAAACGATGCTGACTGGGAGTCTTATACAATCACGGTACACGGCATTAAATCCGCGCTGACAAACATCGGCGAAGGACTGCTGTCCGAGGAAGCGCGAGTATTGGAGAATGAAGGAAAGGCGCGTAATTTTGAAGCGGTTATAAGCGGAACTCCGCATCTGATTGAAGGACTGAAAAAGCTCATTGACGAGTTCAAGCCTAAGAATACGGAGACAGCAGCTACCGATTGTGACTATGCTTACTTGCGGGAAAAACTACGCTCGATTAAAGAGGCGTGTGAAGCCTTTGACAAAAAGGCGGCAAAATCGGCACTGATGGAACTGAGAGAAAAAACATGGCCGAACGATACTACCGGGCTGTTAGACGACATATCCTTGAAGCTGCTGCACGGCGAGTTGAAAAAAGTAGCGTCCATCATAGATTGTCAGTTGTGACCCTTGTAACGTTTCTAATCCATTTCCGTTTCCTGTAACGCCACATACACGCGATACTTTTTGCGGTTTCGTCCGCGAGCATCGCGCCGAACACCATATAAACACCCATGTCCAGCACTAACCCGCATATGAACGCTATCGGAAGCCCGATAATGTACAAAAAGCATACGTCAATTACCGTTCCGGCGTTAACATCGCCGCCGCCGCGCAGAACCCCGATAATAACAGTGAAGTTAAACGCTCTGAACGGCATACATAACGAGCCGATAAGCAGAAGCAGCCACGCCGTATTGATTGTCTCGCCCGATATATTGCTGAAGAGCGGGAATAAAAACGGCTTAAATAAGAATGTGGACAGCAGTGCCATAAGCACGCCGAAACAAATGCCGATTGCCGTTACGATTTTCAGTAAATCTTTTGCGTAATTGTAAGCGTCGTCTCCTTCGGCACCCTCGCCGAGCCGCTTGCCGATAAGCACGGCTATAGCTGTTCCCGTGCCGAAAAACGCCGCGCTTAGGATACGGTCAATCGACATTGCGATACTGTACGCCGAAACAGAAGAAGCGGCGGTACTCATGTTGCCCACAATTATCGGATAGAGCATGAACCCGAAACCCCAGAACATTTCATTTACAATGACCGGCGCGGCATAGCGTACAAAGTCGCCGAACATGACTTTACCCGGTCTGAATAAAAGTTTTAGTTTTAACGGGAACTGTGTGCTTCTAAGAGCGTAAACAAGTACGATAGTAAATTCAACTAAACGCGCAAACAGCATAGCAAACGCCGCGCCGCGAACGCCCATACTCTGAAAACCCAGGTTTCCGTAGATAAAAACCCAGTTCAGAAACGTGTTTGTCAGTGTCGCAATAATCAGGACAGTCAGCCCGATACGCGCGTTTTCCATGCTTCTCTGCGCGCTTATGTAAATCATGGAGAGCGCGTTGAGCAAGAAACCGGGCGCGACAACGGCAATGTATTGTGCGCCGTGGTTGATAATCGCCTCATCGGGTGTCATCAGCGACATGAAGAAACGCGGTTCGGTCATAACGGCGATAACAACTATAGTTGCAAGCAGCCCCGATGTCATTAGTCCCAGACCCAGAATGCGGTTTATCGCCTTTTTATCCCTGCGACCCCAATATTGACTTATAAGTATGCTCATGCCGCTCTGTATGCCGAAAATCATAAGCATGGGCGCGAAAAGCACGTTGTTCCCAAGTGTTACGGCGGCGAGTTCGTTCTCGCCTAGTGCGCCGACCATTAAGGTATCGATAAGTCCGAGCGAGTTATTTATTATCTGCTGCAATACCAACGGTATAGCGAGAGTTATAAGCGGCCTGTAGAACTCAGAGCCGCGATTTATTTTTAACATTCTTTTTTCCGAAGCCCAGAACGGTACGCGCCATTTTCATACCCGCTCCGAACCACCACGGCTCAAGCAGTTTCGCCGCGTTTGACAGTTCCTTTCTTATCTGTATGTTCTGCGGACAGTGCGATTCGCACTTGCCGCAGTTGACGCACTTGCTCGCGTAATGCTCATCGGTGTGCAGCGCGTCAATGTTCTGCATATATTCCCTGTGGGCTTTGCTTTTGCCAAGCGAAAACGCCGTGTTGTATGACGAGAATGAGGTGGGAATGTCCACGCCTTTCGGACAGGGCAGACAGTAGCCGCAAGCGGTACACGGTACTTTAACCATTCCGCCGAAAAGTTTAACAACGTTTTCATAAACGGCAATCTCTGCGTCTGTCAGGACATTCTGACCGCTCTCGGCGGCAAGCCGTATGTTCTCCTCAATTTCATCTTCACCGCTCATGCCCGACAGCACGCAAGTAACGCCCGGATGATTCCAAACCCACTTAAACGCCCAGTCGGCGGGTGTTCTGCCGGGAACTGCTTTGTTGAACTCATCAACAACGGGTTTCGGCAGGTTACGCGCCAGATTGCCGCCGCGCAGGGGTTCCATCACGATGACGGGAATACCCATAGATTCGGCGAGTTCAAGTCCCGAGCGACCCGCCTGATTATTCTCATCGAGGTAGTTATACTGTATTTGGCAGAAGTCCCAAGGGTACGCTTTAAGTATTTTCGGGAACTCCAGCCGCCCGCCGTGGTACGAGAACCCAATCGCCCCGATGCGGCCGCTCTGCTTCTGCTTTTCAATCCATTCCTCAATACCCCATGAACACAGCTTCTCCCAGAGGTCAAGGCTTGTGAGCATATGCGCCAGATAATACTCGACATGGTCTGTTTTCAGCCGCTCAAGCGAGCGGTTGAAATACTTGTCGAAGTCCGCGCCGCTTTTTACCATAAAAAGCGGCAGTTTTGTCGCTATACTGACTTTTTCGCGCCATTCGGGCGTTAAAGCCTGACCGAGGAACGCTTCGCTGCCGCCGTAAATATACGCGGTGTCGAGGTAGTTAACACCTTTTTCAATCGCGGAATACAGCATTTTAGACGAGCGGGAGAAATCTATACCGCTCCCTTTGCGCGGAAAGCGCATACATCCGAAACCAAGCGCGGACAGTTCCCTGTTGGATTTGCCGTCATGACGGTACTGCATATATAACAACTCCTTTTTTATTAACTAAAACTTTACAATTCATTGCAAGTTATACGGCGTTTCGCGGTTGACAACACCGCGATGATATTATACACTCTGTAAAGACAGGTTGTCAAATTTGTTGTTCTGTTATGACGGAGGTAACCAATGAGAGAACTATTAGATATTGCCTATAGAACAGTAGGAGAAACTACTTTATATCTTGATTTATTTCTGCCGGACGAAGCGAAATCTCCGCCTTTGATATTTTGGATACACGGCGGCGCGTGGAGGTTCGGCGACAGAAAGTGGTGCGCTTTGAAGAATCAAGCCGAACGGGGTTATGCCGTGGCAAGTGTTGACTATCGCCTCAGCACAACAGCTCCGTTCCCGGCTTGTATTGAAGACTGCAAATACGCGCTCGCGTTTCTGCGTCAAAACGCGGATAAATACGCGATAGACACCTCTCGCGTCTGCGCCGCGGGAGATTCGGCGGGCGGGCATCTCGCCGCGCTGATGGGTGTTTCAGCCGGACATGAAGACTGGGAGCCGAAAGGCGCGGATTGCTCGGTGCAAGCGGTTATTGATATTTGCGGTTCGTCGTCGCTCAAACGTGATTATCAGCAAACTCCCGAACAGGACAACTCTATTATCAATGATTTATTGGGCGCGCCCATCAATTCACCTAAAGGCATGATGCTTGCCGCCGCCGCCAACCCGATTACATATGCGGACGGCACAGAACCTCCTTTTTTAATTATGCACGGCGATAAGGACGATACGGTGCTTATTGAACAGAGCTATATGCTCCGCAATGAGTTGGAATCATACGGTAACAGCGTTGCTATGCACACGGTTTTCGGCGGCGGTCATTCGTTTGATTACAACAATCCCGTCAACGCGGCGGTTATTAACGGCTTTTTAGATTTATATATAATGAAATGAGAGTGGTTTTATGATAAGCACACAGGCTAAGAACATGAAAGAAGCGTTACTGCAAAGCAGAAATGCTGATGAAGGCCTTGACATATCCCTTGAGGAAAGACGGAAAAGATGGGAGGGCTTTGCATCCGCCGACCCTATCCCCGAAGATGTCATTATAGAGAAAACGGTTATAAATAATATCACGGCGGAACGTATAAGCACAAATAACGCGAACAAGAAAAATGTTATTTTATACTTTCATGGCGGCGGGTATTGCCAAGGCTCTGTCATCACCCACAGAAAGCTAGTCTCGCACATAGCTAAGGCGGTTGAAACGCCGATTATCGTCCCCGATTATCCTCTCGCGCCCGAAAATCCTTATCCCGCCGCTCTGCATGGAGTTGAGGGAGTGTACTCATATTTACTTAACAACGGCTTTAACGCCGATAATATTATTCTTGGCGGCGACTCGGCGGGCGGGGGATTAGCGGCGGCTCTGACGCTTCTTCTGAAAGATAAAAAAATCTCACTTCCCGCAGGTGTTTTTCTTCTGTCTCCGTGGCTTGACCTAACTTTATCGGGCGATTCGGTTAAAATCTACGCTGATAAAGACCCTATATGCACGGAGGAGGGTCTGCGGGTTAACGCAAAGGATTACGCCGGGAAAGAATCCCCGCAAAATCCCCTCATTTCTCCCGTTTACGGGGATATAAGCGGTTTCCCGCCGCTGTTGATTCAAGCGGGGGTTGAGGATATATTGCTCTCAGATTCCACCCGTTTCGCTGAGAAAGCGGAAGCAAGCAATGTAGATGTTAAAATGTCCTTGTGGGAGGAGATGTGGCACGTCTTTCAAGGGTGGCCGGTGGAAGTCCACGAAGCGGACGATGCCATTGAACAAATAGGGCAATTCACAAAAGCGGTTTTCAAATAAACGGATATGGGTTATATGTCAAAATCCGCTGTGGTTGGAATTTCCGGCGGCGTTGATTCGGCGGTCTGCGCCGCGTTGCTCTTGGAACAGGGTTATGATGTCACCGGGGTTTTTCTCGATACGGGCGGCGATTCAAGCCGCGCCGAAGAGGTCTGCGCCGCTCTGGGCATACCGCTGATTATCGCGGACGCAAAGGCGAAACTGGAAAACCTTGTCATCGAGCCGTTTATTGACGGTTACAAAAATTGTCTTACGCCTAACCCTTGCGTTATATGCAATCCTTTGGTAAAATATTCCATGTTAGTTGAAACTGCCGATAAGCTGGGAGCTTTTCATATCGCCACGGGGCATTACGCGGGTGTTGCCGAACGCGGCGGCGTTCACTACATCAGAAAAGGCTGTCCCGGGCGCGACCAGTCGTATATGCTCTACCGCTTGCCGGAGGAAATTATATCGCGTTGCCTGTTTCCCGTTGGCGATATGCCCAAAGACACCGTTAGGGCAAAAGCGGCGGAACTCAAGCTGTCCGTTGCCAACGCGCCCGACAGCATGGAGATATGCTTTGTTCCCGATGGTGACTACGCCGCTTTCATCCGCTCACGAGGGCATAGTATGCCCGAAGGTGATATCGTTGATGTTGACGGCAATATCCTAGGGCGGCACAGAGGGCTTT
>WRJE01000081.1 GCA_009782385.1 Oscillospiraceae bacterium
TTGCCCGGTTGTTAGTCTCTTGACGCTCACTCGGCGGAAGAGGAGGTCGCGTGCGGCTTTATTCGCTCAGAGCAGGCGGACGCGGTCATCATTGTATGTGATGCCGCGTGTCTTGAGCGGAATCTCATACTTGTTTTGCAGACGATGAATATTACCTCTAACGTCGTTGTATGTGTAAATCTCTTGGATGAAGCGAAAAAGAAACAGATTGTTCCGAATCTTGATATTTTATCACAAAGGTTGGGCGTTCCGGTCGTTGGAACAACCGCGCGTGATAAAAAAGGCCTTGGCGAGCTAATGCTTGCCGTTACGCAAGTTTTAGAAAATCCACGCAATAAAAAAGAACAAGTCAACGACATAGATATACTCGTTCGCACCGCCGAGGAGATTTGTGCCGGGGCTGTTATCCGCGAAAATAAGGATTATATAAACAACGACCGAAGAATTGACAGATTACTGACAGGAAAGCTGACGGCTTTTCCTGTCATGCTGCTCGCTCTGCTCGGCATATTTTGGCTTACAATAACCGGCTCTAACTATCCGTCACAGCTAATAAGTACATTTTTGTTTTGGACTGAAGGGAAGCTGCTAGATTTATTTTCGTTTGCCCCCGTTATTGTAAAGGAAGTGCTGATACTGGGTGTTTACAGGGTTTTAGCGTGGGTTGTGTCTGTCATGCTGCCGCCCATGGCGATTTTCTTTCCCCTGTTCACGCTGCTTGAGGATGCCGGAGTTTTACCGCGCATGGCGTTTAATCTCGACAAATGGTTTAAGCGTTGCAGCGCGTGCGGCAAGCAAGCACTGACAATGTGCATGGGATTCGGATGCAATGCCGCCGGGGTTATCGGATGCCGTATAATCGACTCGCCCCGCGAACGCCTTATCGCTATAATTACTAACAATTTTGTGCCTTGCAATGGTAGATTTCCAACACTTATCGCTATAATTTCGATGTTTTTTATCGGTTCGGCGGCGGGCTTCGGCAAGTCTATTCTCTCCGCCTTAATCTTGACGCTCGTTATTCTATCCGGTATCGTAATGACATTCATTATATCTAAGCTGTTGTCAAAAACCGTGCTAAAAGGTGTGCCGTCATCTTTTACACTGGAGCTGCCCCCGTACCGCCGTCCACAGATTGGCAAAGTCATCGTCCGCTCAGTGTTCGACAGGACACTTTTCGTGTTGGGAAGAGCCGTTGCTGTCGCCGCTCCGGCAGGGTTGGTAATATGGATTATGGCAAACGTCACCATTGGCGAAACAACTCTTTTAGCTCACTGCTCCGGTTTTCTTGACCCGTTTGCTCAAGTTCTGGGTCTTGACGGCGTAATCCTTCTCGCGTTTATTCTGGGGTTTCCCGCAAATGAGATAGTTATCCCCATCATCATAATGGCGTATATGGCAAAGGGAAGTCTTCTGGAACTGCCCGACTTGACTATGTTGAGGGAACTGTTAACGGACAACGGCTGGACTTGGGTAACCGCTGTAAACGTTATGTTGTTTTCATTATTTCACTGGCCCTGTTCAACATCATGCCTGACAATAAAAAAAGAAACACAGAGTTGGAAATGGACTGCCGTATCAGTATTTGTGCCAACGGCGGCGGGGGTCATAATATGCTTAATTTTTACCTCGTTGGTAAGGTTATTCGGCTAAAGTTTATCATCACCCATACGATATATAAGACACGGGAAGATATTTTAGGCATAGCAACGGAGGTATCCTTTGTGGAAAAACATTTTTCTAATCTTATAACGGTACTTGGACTTCAGCGCGATATTTATACAAAATTGCACGAACTCTCTGTTGAAAAGCGCGAAGCCATTGAAAAACAAGATATTAAAACGCTTGAAAGAGTTACTAAAGATGAACAGCCTCTTATGTTCATGCTGACAGAAAACGAGCGCGAGCGAAAAAGTATGATGGCGGTTTTTTCAGAAAAGCTGAACATACCTGCCGATGAAGTCACCATACAAGATATTGTGGGCATATGTCCCCAGTCATTTGTCGCGGCACTTAAACGGACACAGGTAGAATTGACCAACATTGTGCAGGAACAGATAAGTATAAACAACATTAACAGCAAACTGATTGAATCGCGTTTGGAGTATATTAGCTTTATGCTGGACACGGCTAGAGAAGACGGCACGAACGCATACAATAACGCCGGTGCCGAACGCAAGAGAATCATGCGAAATTCAAGCACAATCGATTTCGGGGCATAGGAGGAAATCAACTATGATGCGTTCAACGTTTTACGGACTTGAAATAGGCAACAAGGGTCTTTTCGTGTCACAGCGTCAGGTTGACGTGACGGGTCACAATATATCAAACACCAACACTGTCGGTTACAGCCGCCAGAGATTTATAACAGAAGCGATACCGCCTCCGGGTTATGCCGCGCAGTTCGCTTCGACATCGACCGGACGTGTAGGTGCGGGTACGGACACCATGACCCTCGACCAAATACGCGACATATATCTTGACCGCCAGTTCAGACAAGAACAGTCGAAGTCTAACTACTGGGAGCAGAAAGCTAACGCGCTCTATTACATTGAGGATGTTTTCAACGGCGACTATGACGCGAATCTCGCGGGTATTTTCGGCAAATTCTTCAACTCCGTTCAGGAGCTTACAAAGAATCCGACCGATGAGGCCATACGCACAAACATGATTCAAGAATCCAAGAAGATGATGGACGTAATGCACCTCTATTACCAACAGCTTGAGGATTTAATGTACGAGCAGGATTACGCCTTGAAGACAGAGGCCGGCACGGTCAGTGAAATAGCCGCGAAAATAGCCGCTCTTAACGACAATATCCTTAAATACGAATTGGGCGGACAGCCTGCCAATGATTTGCGCGACCATCGGAATCTTTTGGTTGACCAGCTTTCATCTTTAGTTGACGTTACATATGAAGAAGTCGGTACAGGCAAGTACAACATTTACGGCGTAGAGCTGACGACCATGAATGTCGCTATCGGTCCGGCACTGGGAATGGACAGAGCGGAACTCTTTGAGGATTACTGGCTTGTAGCTCACACAAGGTATCGCAAACTCTTATCGGAACAAACCGATGACATTGAAAACAGCATGATTGCATCGCTCGAGGAAACAGGTGACTTGGACGATGAAGGTTATTTACATCGTGTCGGGTTGTCGGAAGCGGTATATGACGTTGTAACTAAAGTGATTGAAGGCGATGAGAACGTTATAGATTCTGTTCTGAACTTGGGTATCGAATACGGGGCAACAGGCAGACTTAGCGGTTATGTAGACATTCGTGACGGCGGAGCGGCGGACAATCAAGGCATCCCTTATTTCGTTGATCGTCTCAACCAGTTTACAAAGGCACTTGTAGAAACCTTCAACTCCGTGCATATGCAGGGTTGGTCAATGCCGTATACAAACAGCGAAGGAGAAGAATTCGATTCGGTTTCCGGGATTCCTTACTTCGATGAAGCGGGGATTTTGGCAAGAACCATAGCTTTATCGGAAGATATTATCGCATCGGCGTTTAATGTCTCCGCGTCCAGCCAAGAAGTTTTACGCGAAGCGGACGTGAACGGCAGATGGCACTATAACACAGGCAACAATGAAATTGCTTTGAAACTTATAAAAGAGGTCAAGGAGAGCAATGAAATTGAGGTTATCGGCAGCTTTGAAGGTTTTTATATGAGCTTCATAAGCGAAATGGCCGCCGAAGTCAGCCACTCCAACCAGATGAAACTTGCCGAGCAGATACTGGTTGACAGCCTTGATAATCAGCGTTTATCTATAATGGGTGTCTCGATAGACGAAGAAATGACGAATCTTATCCGCTTTCAGCACGCATACAACGCTTCCGCGCGTACTATAACATCTATGGACGACCTGCTTGAAACACTCATTCACCGCACAGGACGCTGTGGATTATAATCACATAATTCTCACACAAAAATCACTTGACACACAAATTGCGTTATGATATATTTTAATAGGGGGAATCTCCCATGGGTAATCGCATAACAAACAGCATGATGATATCGAACTTTAATCGTGACCTTAACATGAATATGCAGCGCATGAACCGACATGAGTCTCAGCTCGCGACAAACCGCAAAATCGTCAGAATATCTGATGACCCGGTCGGGGTTATTAAGAGTACAAAGGCTCGCTCAAAACTCAACGATGTTGAGCAGTTCAGGCGGAATGTCGATGACGCGAAGGCGTGGATGACATCCACCGAGTCCGCCGTTTCCGAAATCAACGGAATCATTATACGCGCTTACGAGCTTACGGTTCAAGGTGCTAACGATGTATTAGGTAAGGATGAACGTTCGGCTCTTGCTGATGAAATTCGTCAATTACGCGAACACCTCGTACAGGTCGGCAACACGACCCTTGGGGATAAATACATCTTCGGCGGTTATAACTCCTCGATGCAGCCATATACTGTGGAAAGAGATGAACCCAGCGATAAGTTCGGTAATTGGACTTTGTGGTACAACGGTTCAAGCGGCGAGAGAGTATACAACAGTGAACTCGGTATGTGGGAGACGATTACCGCGGATAATGTACCGTATGATATGGTAAACGAAGACCCCGTTGAGTTAGATAAAGCAAACGCTGTTCTCAACTATGAAATCGGTTTCGGCATTTATATGGATGTAGGTGTCGGCGGCGTAGACTTTATGGGAAGAGAGATAAGAGACCCCGCCAATGACGAGCTATTTCTTGAGAGAAATCTTTATAAGATGTTTGACGACCTTGCCAAGTGGCTCGATAACTTTGACCCCGAAGAAGATGAACTGTACGACTCCGAAGCCGGGAACAGGCAGATTCAGCCGTATATAGAACAGCTTCAAGTCGCGCAGCGCAAGAATTTGGCAATTCTCGCCGATTTAGGCGGACGACAGAACAGGCTTGATTTAATGCTTGACCGTTACAGTCAGGATGATATAAACTATACTCAGATGAAATCGGATGTCGAGGACTTGGATCAAGCAAAGGCTATCATGGAGTTTAGTATGTCAGAAGCAGTTTACCGCGCGGCGTTGTCGGTCGGCGCGAAGATTATACAACCCACGCTGGTAGACTTTTTGAGATAAATAGCGCAGGTAGGGATACCGGACAGTTATCAAGGAGGTGATACGTTGTGTTACCGCGCTTAGTTATTAACCAGACCTTCGGGCAGCTGGCGATTGAATCGAAGATGGCTCAGTTAGTTCCGCG
This sequence comes from Oscillospiraceae bacterium, assembly GCA_009782385.1. GTDB lineage: Bacteria > Bacillota > Clostridia > Oscillospirales > UBA929 > WRMG01. The sequence continues at coordinate 5,215 of WRJE01000081.1, forward strand.
TCAGATGCGTATGCAAATGAACGTGGACAAACAAAGGGCGAATTTTCAGGCTAATCAAGGATTGCCAAAGGTTCAAATCGACCAGACAGAAGCGTTTGCCAGTGCCGGAAACAAGACTGCATTGCGGTTTACAGGTGATTTTTATCGCGACAGCCTTCAAGAAGGTGTCGGAAAAATCGCCCGCATTGCATCGGAAGGCGCACAGTTTCTCAGGATTGAGAATGGCAGGAATGCCGCCGCGGACATCGCAACGCAGTCAATGGAAGCCGATGTTGATATCCGGCTAACCGTAAGATCCATGCCGTCAGTTGGACCTCAAATTGACTTTACAGGGTCAGATTTCGCGCTTGAGTGGACACCGGCGACAATGGATGTGAAATGGGAGAGTGTTGAGCATTTTGCGGGTGAGTATACGCCCGGCGAAATACATATAACACTCGCGCCGCCGCCGCAAATCGAGATTTATCTCGAACCGGGCGTTGAAGTCAGCATACCGGTTTTCACGGGACTGGGTGCGTCTGTAGACGCATCAACGTAAGATAATTGAATAAGACGCGAGGGCGTGTTAACACACGCCCATGGCGTTTTGTTTAATTATTGAGACTGATTGAGTTTATTTTGGGTAAACTGAATATGTTTTGGAGGATTACCGAAGCGGTCATAACGGGGCGGTCTTGAAAACCGTTTGGGGGCAACCCCACGGGGGTTCGAATCCCTCATCCTCCGCCAGTCGGTTATTGTAAGAACACCGTGTTTTACAACGGCGGGTTTGCCGTAACGGTGTACTTCGATAACTGAACCCAAACAAGAAGAACGGTTTTTAGTGACCGTTCTTTTTATGTAAAAAGGAATCCTCTTTCCCTCTCGTCCTCTACAGTTTACCCCGCTCCCTGCTATGCGTCAAGGCGTAAAATAATCTTTGTAAGGACGGCACTTTTCGGAGTGCCGCTTTTATATATGCCCTCAAACATTTTCATCTGTTGTTTGTTGTCTCATAGAAACGCCGCATTCAACACAGTATTTAACATCTGCATTTTGCCAACCGCAATGCTGACACACTAACAATTCGGGGTTTTCTATGTGTTGCATAGCGGCTTTCTTTTTTATTTTTAGTTCTTCTTCGCTATACAGCATAAGTACAATACCCGCGCATAAAGCAAACGATACGAAGTCAAGAAATAGAACATCAAAAAAGTCTTTATAATAAACCCGAGGTAATATATAGCTCAAAAATAAAACGCCTATTGGAACCCACTTTACAGTTTTTGTTCGCAACTTATTGACTGAAAAAAGAATGAGTAGGACACACATAATCGCAGGGAAGCCTATATACAAAAAATCCATTATATCATATCGAAAAAAAGGTAGCTCATATATTGTAAAACAGGGAGTGGACAAAAGCGTTGACTAAAGGAAATCCAAGACAGAGAAAGGTAATTCACGGGAGTTGGGGTTGCGGTTTTGTCTAAACTTCATCTTTGCTATACCGAACTTGTTGTAAGCATCAACAAAAACATCAAGGACTGCTTTTAGTGTTTCAAGACTGCGCGGGAAACATCGGCTTCGACGCGCAAGTATCGGGATGTAATGCCTCAAATCTGCATTGACACTTTCTACAGTAAAAGTATCATTCTTGTTGCTAACATTGCGTATATGCTCACCCGGATAAACAATATCTACATATCCTAAATAACCATCAGTGCAATAGCTTTTTGCTTCGGGAGCATTATCTACAATAGCTTGGATACGGCTAGGTGACTTATCGAGCGCAACGTCAAAACCAACGATTTGCCGTGGTATACGGCTTACCA
>WRJE01000082.1 GCA_009782385.1 Oscillospiraceae bacterium
AAAACATGAAAGCAAGTTTTTTTACTTTATTTTTTCTGGTGTTTTTAAGCGTGATGATCAGCGCGCTGCCCCCTGTAAACGACTTAATGTATTCTATAGGAAAACCGGTACCTCAGGGCACTGAGAGAGTCAGTATGAATCAGTATGCCAGAATAGTCAGCAGGACCAATACATTAACTATTCAACAGAATTTCATTGTGTATAACGGGGTAGTTACCGAATCAAGCTATTTATGGATCGGCGATGTGGAGAAAATAGAGTGGGAGATTTGGGATTACCTGGAATCCCTGGGCAGAATCGACCAGAGCGAGAATGTTTTCACCGTAATCAATAATGGCTTTAAGTACGCCCTGCTCCCTATGAAGAAAAATGATCACGGAAGAAACAATGTGCAATTGACAGTCCTTCTTGAAGAATAAGCATGGAAGCTTATGACTATGACTCAGGCACTGTAAAAAGCCGGAGGTTATAAACTATACATGGCAAACATACTCGCGATTAACACGAAGCAGGAGAGGGTCAAGATCGACCGTAATATTTACGGGCATTTCGCGGAGCATCTGGGAAGATGTATATATGAAGGAGTATGGGTCGGCGAGGGATCGGCTATCCCGAATACCAGGGGGATTCGCAGTGATGTGGTTAATGCTCTGCGGAAAATAAATATCCCGGTGATCCGCTGGCCCGGCGGCTGTTTTGCCGATGAATACCATTGGAAAGACGGCATTGGCAATCCCGCGAACCGCAAACGCATGGTAAACACTCACTGGGGCGGCGTTGTGGAAGACAACTCGTTCGGCACGCACGAGTTTCTTGACCTGTGCGCCCAACTGGATTGTGAGCCGTACATCAACGGCAACGTTGGCAGCGGCGAAGTCGCCGAAATGCAGGAGTGGGTCGAGTATATGACTTTCAAGGGCGAGTCGCCGATGGCGAACTTGCGCCGTCAGAACGGGCGGGACGAACCGTGGGCTGTCAAGTATTTCGGTATCGGCAACGAGAACTGGGGCTGCGGCGGCAATATGCGTGCCGAATACTACGCGGATGTCTACCGCCGCTATGCCACATATGTGAGAAACTTTGACGATAATAAGATATACCGCATAGCGAGCGGTCCGGGTACGGAATACGGGCATGAAAAACTCAACCACTGCTGGACGCGGACTATGATGGAAAACGCGCGGCATATGTTTGACGGTCTCGCGCTCCACTACTATACCTGCATCGGCACTTGGCAGGAAAAAGGTTCGGCAACGGATTTTACAGAAGCCGACTACTATAAAACATTGAGAAACGCGCTCTGGCTGGACGAGGTAATCAAACAGCACTCGGCTATTATCGAGCGTTTTGACCCCGAAAAACGTATAAAGATTATCTTTGACGAGTGGGGTACGTGGTACGATGTTGAACCCGGGACAAACCCCGGATTCCTCTATCAGCAGAACACAATGCGCGACGCACTTGTCGCCGCCGCGTCACTGCACATCTTTAACAGTCACGCCGATGTGGTGCATATGGCAAACATCGCGCAGCTTGTGAACGTGCTGCAAGCCGTCATTCTCACCGATGGGGCAAAAATGCTGCTCACGCCGACATACCACGTTTTCAATATGTTCAAAGACCATCAGGACGCGGAACTGCTCGAGAGCCATCAGCTTTGCGGAACTGCGGGAGAAGTCGTGCCGCTGCTCTCACACTCGGCAACACAGAAGGAAGACGGAGCGGTAACGCTGACAGTTTGCAATTTTTCCGCCGATAAAGAAGCCGAAGTTTCGCTCTCTCTGCTTGGAGGTCATATGTCGGTCAGAAACGCCGAAATTCTAAGCGGCGGCACAAGCTCGCATAACACGTTCGGCAGTCCGCAGACTGTCCGCCCCGTTGATTTTACAGGTTTTCGCATTGATGAACACAACAAGACAGGTACGCAGATGACATTGAATCTTCCGGCGTGTAGTGTTGTTAAAATGACGGTTAAATAACCCGAACGCATTGATATTTGCCGACAATCAAAAACCGTCAGGATTGAAAAATCCTGACGGTTTTTATATTTCGTGTTTACCCAATGACCTCAAATTTGATTCCGGGCGCGTCTCCATCTACCTTAAACTTGACCTCGCCGTTTTCTAAACTACCCGTAACCGTGGCGCGGAGTTTGCCGTGTTTGTCGTACAGTTCAACCGTCTGCTGAGTAACATTGTATGCGCGGACGGTGACATTTTCGTGGTAATCGTACTCGGCGCGGTCATCGCGTCCCATTGCCAGCAGTGTGTTTTCCGGAACGAATACCGGAAGCGTCATGTAGTCATACACGCCGCTGATTAACCTCCCGCCTTGAACCGTTTCACCCGTGAAGAAATTGGTGAAAGTTCCGTTGGGCAGATACACATCGCAGTGTCCGTCATCGTAGAAGACAGGCGCGACCAACAGGCTGTCGCCAAGCATATACTGCCTGTCGAGAGCGTGGCAGAGCGGGTCGTTCGGGTACTCCATCACCATCGGGCGCATAACGGGGATACCTGTTTGTGTCGCCTTGACCGACTGCGCGAAGATATACGGCATCAGCGAATGTTTAATTTTTACAAAATGACGCAGAACCTCGCACGCCTCATCGTCAAAGTTCCACGGAACTCTGTAGGAGGAGTTGCCGTGCAGACGCGAATGCGTGGAAAACAGTCCGAACGCCACCCAGCGTTTATAGAGGTCGGGCGTTGCCGTTGCCTCAAAGCCGCTGATGTCATGGCTCCAGAACGCAAAGCCGCCCAAGGCAAGCGACAGGCCGCCGCGTAAAGTCTCCGCCATAGCGGAGTATGTGGCCTCGCAGTCGCCGCCCCAGTGTACGGGGAACTGCTGCCCGCCTGTTGTCGCGCTCCGCGCGAACACGAGCGCGCCGCCTTTGCCGTGTTTGCGCTCCAGAAGCTGAAAGACTACCTGATTGTATAGTTGGGTGTAATAGTTGTGCATCTTTTTCGGGTCGCTGCCGTCAAACCAAACCACATCTTTATCCGGGATTCTCTCGCCGAAATCGGTCTTGAAGCTGTCCACTCCCATATCGACAAGGGCTTCGAGCTTGGAGGCATACCACTTGCAAGCGTCCGGGTTGGTGAAGTCAACGATACCCATGCCCGGCTGCCACATATCCCACTGCCATACCGCACCGCAGCTCCTGCGGAGCAGATAGCCACTCTTCGCCGCTTCGTCAAACAGCGGGGATTTTTGACCGATATACGGGTTAATCCAGACGCAAACGCGCAATCCCTTATCGCGCAAGCGTTTCAGCATAGCCGCCGGTTCGGGGAACATGGCGGCATCCCAGTCGAAATTACACCATTCATATTCTTTCATCCAGAAGCAGTCGTAATGGAAGACAGACAGCGGGATACCGCGCTCCGTCATGCCGTCTATAAAGCTGTTGACCGTCTGTTCATCATAATCGGTGGTGAACGATGTGGAGAGCCAAAGCCCGTATGACCACGCCGGGGGCAGCGGCGGCTTTCCGGTCAGTTCGCAGTAATTCGAGACTGCCGCCTTGACGCTTCCGCCGCCGATGATAAAGTATTGCAGTTCCTCGCCCTGAACCGCGAATTGCACGCGGGAAGCCGTCTCGGTAGCTATTTCGTAGCTGACAAGCTCCGAATGGTTGGCGAAAACGCCGTAACCGTTGGACGATACATAGAACGGGATATTCTTATACGCGAGGTCGGAGGCCGTTCCGCCGTCACCGTTCCAGATGTCCACGTTCTGCCCGTTTTTGACAAAGGGCGTAAACCGTTCGCCAAGACCGTATACATATTCGCCGACGCTCAAATCAAGGCGTTCGCGGAAGTACGGGCCGTTTGAGGTCGTCAGATACGCCGCCTGCTTGAAGTCGGAACGGGTGAGATATTTGCCGTCATAGGCAAAGGACAGCGAAAAACGATCCTTGTTCAAGGTCGCCGACATTTTACCCGAACGGATGATGATGGTATCGGCGGTCTCCTCGGCGGTAATCTGCTGCGGATTGCTGTTCAACTCGAACGCCGGAGATTCAGGCACGGTATTTTTGTAGTGGTACAGTTTCACACCCAGAATATCGGGGCGCGGCGATGTAATCTCCAATGTGAGCAGAGGACCGGCAAGCGTCTGTCCCCGATGATGTACCGCGAAGGGGCTTATATGCGCCGTGAAGACGTTGGCGGTGTGTGACGTGTCGCGTATTTCGGCGCAGCCGTGTACCGTTACGCCGGGTTTTGGCATCCAGAATCCGTCTGTAAATTTCATATGTTAATCTTTCCTTTCTTTTGATATGTTTAGCCGTATATCCGCGCTTGACGCGCCTACAGAAAATGTTACCGCGCCCGGTCGGATTGAAAACGCGTTTGCCGCTTCATCGAACAGCGCAAGCTCTTCCGGCGGTACGGTAAACGAGACTGTCTTCATCTCGCCCGGCAGCAGAGTGACGCGCTTGAACCCGCAGAGCTTCCGTATCGGGCTTTTGACGGGGACATCGCGCAGTGTCGCGTAGAGCTGTACAACCTCGTCTCCGGCACACGCACCTGTGTTGCGTACCGCGCAGGACACGGTGTAACCGTCGCCGTCAGCTTCCGCTGTCAGTCCGGTATAACAAAATTCGGTGTAGCTCAATCCATGCCCGAATGGGTACTGCACGGGTTTGTCGAAGTACATATATGTGCGCGGACTGTTGATTATATCATAGTCATTGATGTCGGGCAAATCGCCCTCTGAGCGATACCACGTCATTGACAGCCGCCCGGCGGGATTATACCGCCCGAACAGCGCGTCAGCAACGGCTTTTCCAACATATTGCTCACCGTGAGACGTATACAGAGCCGCGCGTACAATGTCCGCTTCCGCCGGAAAAGCGTAGGGATACCCCGCAATCAGTGTCAGCACGATGTTCGGGTTGACGGCGCGTGTACGCTCTATCAGCTGTGTCCACCGCTTCGGGAACGCTATACCGGGGCGGTCGAAGCACTCGCGGCCGTTAATCAGCGGGTGGTTGCCAAGCGTTATAATCACAGTGTCAGATTTAGCCGCCGCCACGGCGGCCGCCGAGATTCCATCGGTCAGCCGCTCGCGCCGCAGACAGCTCATAAGACTGTCGATAGTCGCTTTTTCGTCATCGCTGAACTTGTCCTGAAGACTTTTTCCGTGCGGTATGAAACGCCCTGTTTCCTCGTCACGGCGGAACAGCTCCAAGGTAAACCAACCCCAGACCTTGTCGGACGCGCAGCCCAGTGTGCAATCCCCTTTTACGCTGAGGTATTTGCCTGTTTTAACATTTCGGTATGATACACAAGTATAGCCCCAGTCAATCTCTTCAAAAACCGCTCTCGCGGATTCGCTGCCGTCAAAAGAGACATTCCCATCTTCGTCCGCGCAGAGCCATCCGCCCTTGTCCTCGTTGTAAATGGCGCACAAGTCGTGCGTGGTGATATACTGCACGGAATCCGCTGTATCCCGTATCGCCTCAAGCGGCGCAACGGCTTGCGGCGGCTTGCCGGAATACCAGTCCGCCATGTTGGTTTCCGCAAGGTCGCCCAACACAAGCACTTTTCCGCACGTTTGGGGATTAAGCGGCAGTATCCCGTCATTTTTCAGCAGGACGACACTCTTACGCGCCGCCTCCAACGCGACATCGGAATGTTCTTCACAGCAGAGCCTTTCCGCCGGGATAGCGGCGTATGGGCAGAGTTCGTCCGGGTCGAACTGCCCCAAACGAAACCGTATTTTCAGTATGTTAGTCAGGGCGAGGTCGATATCGGCCTCGCTAATCAGTCCTTTTTCCAACGCCTCGGTTGCCGAATCAACGACCAGTTGAGCGTCACGGTCAGTAAAGCAGTCAATGCCCGCTTTCATCGACAGAGCAATGGACTGCGCGTATGTCTCGCAGTATTTGTGGTGGGTGACATTCTGCCTAAAATCATCGCCGTCACAGACGAAAAAGCCCTCGCAGCCCCACTCGCCCTTGACAATATTCAAGACCTCCGGGTTTACTATGCACGGCACGCCGTTTATCTCGTTATACGCCGTCATCAGCGACAACGCCTTACCCTCGGTAAAGGCGTATTGGAACACGCGGAGGTAATATTCGCGTTTGACGTGCTCGCTTATGTCAACGGAGACCGATAAACGTCCCGCCTCTGTGTTATTGCCGTAAAAATGCTTGGGCGCGCAGACCATCTTGACATAGAACGGGTCATCGCCCTGCGCGCCGCGAATAAGCGCGGACGCGAGCTTGCCCGCCAAAAGCGGGTCTTCGCCATAGGCTTCCTCCGTGCGTCCCCAACGCGGGTCGCGCTCCATGTCAATGGTGGGAAACCACAGCGTCAGCCAGTGATTCCGACCGCTCATATTATAGTAGACACGCGCTTCATCGCCGATGACCGCTCCAACGCGCTCCATCAAGTCCGTATCCCAAGTGCATGACAGACCGATTGGCTGCGGGAATACGGTGGAAATGCCGCTCGGCACTTGCTCCCACCCTCTGCGGACGAGAATGCCGTGCGCCCCTTCCCCGCCGACATCATAAGCGGGAACGCCTAAGCGTGGTACGGCGCGTTGGCGCGTTGGCAGAAGTCCGATTTTTTCTTCTGTCGTCATGCGTGATATAAGGTCGGAGACACGCCCGTCAAGCGGGCGTGAAGGGTCAAGGTAAACCATAAAAAGCCCCCTCTATTCAATCAATATTTTTAGTGCCACGGGCAGTTTTGAGCTGAGTTGTGTTTTTACACGCAAGGCGTTGTCATCGCGCGTAAAAGACAGCGGTACATCCGTACCTAAAAGAGTAATA
>WRJE01000083.1 GCA_009782385.1 Oscillospiraceae bacterium
TTTTATTGAACAACAGAAATATGCTGAGAAGTTCGACTCCCGTTCTAATCTGCAATCATCTGTCTTGGAAGAGTTATTGTACTATTTATTCAAAGATTTAGCAGAGAGTTATTCTGATGAGGTTTTGATTGGCAAAAGTCATGCTTTCAAAGATATTTTCTTTCAACCAAAAAATTATCAGGAGATGATTTCAAAACCTTGCGTGAAGATTGAAAAGAAAGACCATGACTTTGTGATTGGTGTCAACATAGAAACAAGGATGCAGTGTGCAGGTAGCGAGCAGACAGAAAATGTGATTATTCAAGTCCCGGCCATAGCAATAGAATGTAAGACCTACTTAGATAAAACAATGCTTGAAGGTTCTTCTACTGCGGGGTCACAGTTAAAGACGCGCAATCCGAATGCTTTGTATATTGTTGTTGCTGAATGGTTGAAATTAACAGAAAATGTAAATCTAAGGAAATACCAGATTGATCAGATATATATCTTGCGTAAGCAGAAAAACACCGACCGTGAGTTCCGCTTTCTTCCAACGTATGAGAAAAATCCTATCCATCTTGATGTAGTTGAGCACTTGTTCTCAACAGTCCGTGCGCACCTCTCTGCCGATTGAGAAGGTGGCATCGCTTATGGGTTGGAGCGAGGGTTTTTATTATAAATTATTAGCGACTATAATGTAATGGTTATCGACATGGAAAGAGTATACGCATTCACAGACGAATATGGTGCTTTTGGTTGGGATATTGATAATCCAACCGTTACTACCCTGTTTATTGTAACCGCTATTGTCGTTAAGGAGAGTGATCTCGAAGAGCTTCGGAAAAGTGTCGAAGAAGTACGCATAAAGCACTTTCAAACAGGTGAAATGAAATCGTCTGGTGTTGGTGCAAATCATAACCGCCGTAGGCGCATTGTCGCTGATATATTACCACTGCCATTCAATATTTTTTCAATATGTGTTGATAAAAGAGAGCTTCCGGTGGTTGACTATCCCGGATTACGTCATATATCTTCATTTTATAAATTCATAAACAACATTGTCCACAAGGAATTAAGACGGGCATATAAGCAGTTAACTATTGTCGCTGACCAGTCTGGGACTGATACCTATATGGAAAGTTTTGCACGCTACGTTGCAGGATGTCAGGATGTCCGTGATTTATTTGGAGAGGCTGACTTCTTATTTGAAGATAGCAAAAGTGACATAATTATCCAGCTTGCAGATTTAATTAGTGGTACATTGGGGCATCAGTATGACCCAAGCAAACACGCAGAAGATACCCCTAACTATTACAAAATGTTAGAAAAGAAAATCTTCCGCATAGAGCACTATCCCAAGCATTTCAACAGCTATATACTTGAAAACAGCGCAATCGCAAGCGAGTATGATGAAAGAATAGCGAAAATTTGTTTTGAGCAGGCGAGAACATATATCAACACACATGAGGATAATGAAGATGTCGAAGTTCAGGCGCGAGTTGCAACATTGAAATATCTGCTTTTCAGATTCATGAACAACGATACGCGAAAATATATCCCAACTTGGGAATTAAGAAACCTCTTGGAAAACATGGAGATTGGTAGGATATCGACTCACCGCTTCCGTTCAGGTATTATTGCAAAACTTCGTGATGAAGGGATTATTATTGCCAGTTCAAAGAATGGATATAAAATTCCATCGCGTGAATCCGAGCTATATGACTTTATAAATCATGGAGCCACAGTAGTTTTACCTATGCTAGGTAGGCTCCAAAAGTGTCGTGAGATAATCAAAATGGGAACACATAATAACCTTGACTTGCTTGCTCATGATGAATACGCTGCCTTGAGGAAGTATTTTGACAACTAACACCCGATGCAATAGATGTGTTGTGCTATCCGTTCAACATTGAGGGAAGCCTTCACCCCTCGACCTCCGCCTGACCGCTGACAAATTACAGGGAAACCAATCTTAAATAACTGGGATTTTTTAGAGAGCCAATCTGCCCCTTGTCAGAAATAAAAACATTATAGAAGGTGTCAACAAATTATGTGATACCAAGGATTAAAGGCTCGCTAACATATGATTCGCTAGATTCCCCCTGTGGGTCACCACTGACATTCAAAGTCAAACTCCGGCAATCGTTGCGGATGCCGGAGCTTCCTTTTTTACTTGCAACCCGCTGCGGCATATGATATTATCAGCTTATGGATAACGCTTTTGATATTTATGAATTTTTTCAACTTCATCCGGTGTGGGAGTTTCGGTGGAGGGCGTAATATGCAAAAAGGCTGCATAAACGATTGCCTTAGATGCGGGAAATGTGCCGGGAGGCAGTTTTCCGTTCTTGATACCTTTAATGTCGGCGGTATCGGGCATGAGCCGCGAAGCGGCTTTGGCGTTGCCGCCGACATAGGGACAACAAGCGCGGTGCTGTCGCTCGTCAATCTGTCGTCCGGTAAAATAACAGAACGCCACAGTTTTATGAACCCGCAGAGAGCTTTCGGAACTGACGTTATATCGCGCATTAACGCGGCGAACAACGGCGAACTTGAACCCATGAGGCGAGCAATTACGGACGCGGTATCCGCCGGGGTTCAGCTTATATCGAATCATATCGCGCCCGAAAGCGCAGTCGAGATGGTTGTCTCCGCCAACACAACAATGACCTATCTGCTGTTAGGGCTATCATGTGATAGCCTTGGAGTATCCCCTTTCAAACCCGCGCACAGCTTGAAATCCTCATATGATTATCAGAGTATATTCGGCGGCGGAGATTTTAACTGCCTCGTGCGTATTATGCCGTGGATGTCGGCTTTTGTCGGCGGAGATATTACGGCGGGATTGCTCAGTGTTTTTAACGGAGGCACTGAACGATTTATGCTGATTGACCTCGGCACTAACGGCGAGATGGCGTTATACCATGACGGCAAGCTCACCATTACATCCACGGCGGCAGGACCGGCATTCGAGGGCGGGCGGCATCAGGGCGGCGCGTCTGCGGTCGTTGCGGAGCTTGCGCGTCTGGTACGCGAGGGACATATTGACGAAACAGGATATCTTTCCAATAACGATGTATTATTTACACAGCAAGAGGTACGGGAGCTTCAGCTTGCGAAATCAGCCGTCCGCTCCGGGATTGAAATACTTCTCGAATCGGCGGGGATTGGTTATTCGGGTGTTGACACCGTATATCTGGCGGGAGGCATCGGACAGGCAATAGACGTAAACAGCGCGGCAGACATTGGAATTTTGCCGCAGGAGCTGAAAAGCAAGGTTCGCGCCGTTGGCAATACATCACTGGGCGGGGCGTGCCGTATGCTCTGCGCGCCGGAGCTGTCGGGTGAAATAATAAAAAAACTCCTCAATACATATGAGGAGATAAATCTTGCCGCACATCCGAAATTTAACGATTATTTCATGGAATTTATGATATTTTCGTAGGGGCGGTCGTTCGTCCGCCCGCGACCGTAGGGCGCAACGCCCCCGGTGCGCCGAATATAAAAACGGGCGGCATTATGTAACCTAAGGAGGACAACATGAACATACTTCAAATTATCACTGACGCAGGTGTGTCAAACGCCGAAGAGATACCCATTGATAAATTAATCTTCCAGCCTGAGCTTCGCGCCTATTGCGAGCAAAACGCTTGCGGGCGTTATGCCCGCAACTACACCTGCCCGCCATTTATCGGCGAGATTGATGATTTAATTAGCAAGATAAAATCCTTTGATTGGGCGGTCATTTGGCAGAATATCTATGAGCTTGAAGACTCTTTTGACTTCGAGGGCATGATGGACGCTCAAGCCAAGCACAACGCGCAGACAATCGACATCGCAAAGCGCGTTACCGCCGAACACGGAAACGCGCTTGTTCTCGCCGCCGGGGGCTGTACTCTCTGCGAAAAATGCGCCGCTCAGACAGGCGAACTGTGCCGCGACCGCGATAACGCTATTTCATCATTGGAAGCATACGGCATTAACGTCTCTAAAATCTGTGAATCCACAAGCATGAAATACATAAACGGGGTGAACACCGTCACATATTTTTCGGGTGTGTTTTATAAACAGTAGGGCGCGATGTCTACATCGCGCCCTACAATTATTTACCCTATTGCCCTTAGTTGTAAAGACAGTCTGTCCGCAATCATTGCGATAAATTCGGAGTTTGTGGGCTTGCCCTTATCGTTGGACACCGTATAACCGAATATCTTGTTAAGAGTGTCAACGTCACCCCTGTCCCACGCTACTTCTATCGCGTGGCGTATGGCGCGTTCTACCCTCGAGGCTGTGGTGTTATACCTTACCGCGACCGCCGGATACAACTGCTTGGTAACGCAGTTGATAATATCCGGTTCTTTTATTACCGTCATAATAGCCTCGCGCGTATAGCGATAACCCTTAATGTGCGCGGGTATCCCGACCTCATGGATAATTTTTGTAACGCGGGATTCTATGTCGGCTACCGACAGCATTCCCCGTTGATGTTCGCCGCCGCGATACTGCCCCGATATGTACTGTCTGATATGCTCGACCAGATATCCGGGGTCAAACGGTTTGAGCATAAACGATTTCGCACCCAGCTCCGACATCTGAGCTTTTAACGCTTCGCTGTCAAAACTTGAGAAAACGAAAAACGCAGGCTTGTTACTGATATCTGAGTTTTCGAGCATTACCGCGCCCGCGTCTTTTTCGGGAAGCACATACTCCGTTACCACTATATCAGGTGATAGGGTTTTAATCATTTCCGACAGCCGATTGCCGCCGTCAGCCTCACCCGCGATGTGGAACGCACCCGATTCCCTGAATTTCGCCGCTAAAATTTCCCGAAATTCGGCGTTTTTGTCTGCAATAACAATCTTGGCAAGTTTTTCCATTATTACGTCTCCTTTTCTACCATTTATTGGCAATTTCAGAATATCACACCAAATGGAAAAAATCAAGCATAATTTCCAAAAATAGCCAAAAACTTTTCGTCGTGTTTTGACAAAATAATTGTCACTCCATGTCTATAATGTCTATGGTAGACATAATCCGGGCAACCGGAGGATTATGGAGGATTATATGCGACGAAGTATTTTGTCAATTATTTTAATTGTCTTATTGTCGGGTATCGTCACGGCGTGCGGCGTGAAAAAAACCCCCGACAGGTACTACAGATACAATATATCAGTTGATAGTACGGCAGCCGGCAGTCTGCCTGTCGCGGCAGTTACGCCGTCATCCGTCACAGTGTTTGCGGAACTGCCGAAACGTGAGATTGCGGTTTATGCTCCCGACATAGCTCCCGATACAATAACCGATACCATTGCCGAACCGGAGGATATATTACCCCCGACCGAAGATGAACCGCATATTGAAACCGTATCAGTGCCTAACGGCACACCCACGAGCCTCGGCGAATTCAGAGTGACGGCTTACTGTGAGTGCAGGAAGTGCAACGGCAAATGGACGGGACATAAGCTCAATACTCCTACACAGGGTGGGTCGCGTTATCCCATTGCGGGTTACACAATTTCAGTTGACCCTAATGTCATACCTCTGAGAAGCGTTGTGGAACTGGAAGGGCTTGGCGCGAGGTACGCGCAGGACACCGGGAGCGCGATTAAGGGTAACAGGATAGATTTGTTTTTAGCATCGCATGAAGAAGCCCTTGAATTTGGTGTTAAAATGCTCGAGGTTTGGATTTATTCGTAGGGGACGATGGCAATCGTCCCGCTGTTTCCCTTGTCATCGGCGGGAATATTTACAACGGTGCGCCGAGGGCGGCGCACCCTACAACGGGGATTAACAACGGTGTTCGTAGGGGCGGCCATTTGTCCGCCCGTTTCGTTTCCGATTAATTTCCCCCTGCCTTTCGGCAGGGGGAATCAATGTTTGGATAGGAGTTAGGGGGTAACTGTAACTGTAATAGTATAATTATATGCCGAGGCGTATGAGTTGCTGCCGTAAGAAGTTACTGTTATTCTATCGCCGCTCACTGCGCCTGTAACTTCAATATAGCCGTAGCCGCCGTAGCCGCCCCAACCGCCGTAGCCGCCCCAACCGCCGTGACCGCCGTAGCCGCCGTAACCGTAATCCCAGTTAATGTTGCCTGAAGCGACTGATACTCCTCCTGATACCGGAGTTGTCCAATAGCTTCCGGGTGAGCGTTCGTAAACAGGGTCACCGGCATAAGCACCACCTGTGCTGTTTCTCACAGTTCCGACATAACCATTGCCGTAGTACCCGTAACCGGAATCCCAGTTAATATTGCTTGAAGAGACTGATTCTCCTCCCGAGCTGGCAGTTGTCCAGTAGGTTCCGTTTGAACGCTGATAAACGACAGAACCGACAGGGTAGCTTCCTACAGCACTTTTCAAAGTTCCGACACGACCTGTGTAACCGTAACCGAAGTTGCTGTAATTTACACTAGCGGTAGTTCCTGAACGGGTTTTTCCTGTACTGTCGGTAATGCTTACGGACACATTATACGCTCCCGTATAGAAAGCAAGGTCAAAACCGGATGATGATACAATGATGTTAAAGTTCGCTCTGGTCGCAGTGGCATTGCCGTTGGTACTTCCGTCAATCGATGTCACACTTGCGCTGTTGTTGATATTTCCAAACGTTATCGTCGGGTCATAGTTGCCGTAATTACCGATAGCGATACTCTTTGTGTTCAGCTTCGCTTTATCAGCAGCTATAACATCATCGGTAACAGCTATTGTGCCAAGACTTGAGGAGTAACCAATATTGTTGA
>WRJE01000084.1:0-2348 GCA_009782385.1 Oscillospiraceae bacterium
GACTGGTCCGATGTCTGCGGCGAATATGAGCGCGGCGGCGGAAAACACGACACCTACTCGTTCATTCCTGTTTACGGCAGCTTATTAACCTACTATGACAGCTGGAAAGGCGAATACCGTTCGTTAGACGCAGTTGCCGGAACTTTCTACTCGAAGTGCTTCGAAACTAAGCCCGGCGCGAGCCTTAATTGGTTGAATAGACATTGGTTGGATAACGATAAACATTACGCTTTCGAAATCTCTCTTAATAACACTGCAAATACTTATGTAGCGGATGGAAAGTATACAGATGGGGCTCCCTATGTAATCCTCTACAAATGGAGTGATGTTAATCCCAACACCAACGGAATCGTTGGCACAAAGATTGGTACTCCAACTGTTGTCCTAGGAGCAAACATTACCAATGCTGCTTCGTATGCTACAGTATTAGCAGTGAATCCTGCTACCGATGGTACAACTTGGGGCGGTGCTCCGCTTGCAAACACACTGAATGCTCCCGGCAGAACCGGATATATAGTCGCGGTAGCAATTAATACGGCTACTGATGAAATCGTTGCCATAACGGTATCCGATAAGATTGACAGAGCAGCTACAGCTACAGCTACTGTATTTGATGACGCCACCCCTAGCGGAACAATAACTTCGATAGCTGCGACTTATACAAAAGGAGTCGGCAAGACTATTACCGGTATAACTAAAATTGAATGGAAAGTAGATTTCGATGCCGGCGGAGACACCCCGTTCAAACCTTTAACATCAAGTGCATACTACTCCTTTACCTCAACTACTGTTAACATAACTTTAGGCGGTATGGCAGAAATTACTACTCCCGATTATGGCTATGACTTAGTAGCTGACGACGAAATAACTTTCAAAGTTACTTTCAATAATGGTGAAGTAGTTACGTTCGTTTACACACTAATAGACTAGCTTAAACAATCTAGCTGACGAACGCGGTTCGTCACACGAAGAGGCCACCCGAAAGGGTGGCTTCTTTGTTAATTAACAATTAACAGATAACAATTAACAATGGGGGGACGGTGTGTAGGGGCGGCATATATGCCGCCCGTGGTTGTAGGGCGCGACGCCCTCGGCGCGCCGTGTAGGGACGGCGGTGCGTAAACCACGGGCGGACGAACGGCCGCCCCTACATGGTACGGCGGTTTGCATCACCCGTGGTTCGTAGGGGTCGCCCTTGGTCGTCCCGTTGGATTTATAACGTACCGTTTTATAACAAACGGCGCGATGTGGACATCGCGCCCTACAGGGGATGAGGGTGCAGGGGGGTGCGTTTTGACAAAAACTGCTGAATATGATATAATCACTATTGTGAAACTGCCGCTTGGCGGCTCGGTCACTCTCTGAGAAGGGAGTGGTGTACATGGTTACATATTCAGAGTTGTTTCAACTTATGTTGGTAATCATTGCTGTTATTACTCTCTGCTTGAAAAAGCGGGATGAATAACACGAGACGCCGTTAAGAAACGGCGTCTCGTTCGTCTTCTAATTTCGGACTGAGCCGCCCTACTAAAAGCGGCAGTTTCCTTTTATATTTACATTATAACACACAAATCAAACTTGTCAATGAAAATTTTTGAAGAAACGAACGCAGTTCGTCCCTACGAAGAGGCCACCCGAAAGGGAACGGACGGGACGCACAGGAGTGCGTCCCCTACATGGAGGGGCAGGGGGGTTGCGGGGTGTAGGGCGCGACACCCTCGGCGCGCCATTTGGCGGCGGACACGGACACCATGTATGGTGTCCCTACGGAAAACCCCCGCGTTCGTAGGGGCGGCATATATGCCGCCCGTGTATATATATAAAAAACCACACGTTCGGTTGGTTCGTAGGGGACGCTGTCCTCAGCGTCCCGCGCGATAAATGGGCAGGTGGTTACATTTAACGTGGACGGGACGCACAGGAGTGCGTCCCCTACATGGGGGGGCAGGGGGGTGCGAAAAAAACCCTTGACAAAGGGTTTTGGTGTGTGGTAGAATAATAGCAACAAGGGGAACTTGACCGTTAAACGGTTACCCCGCAAGATTGGAAAAGCACGTAGCCGTCAACCTTGGGAGTAGGGACGGCTACAATGCTTTATGTGCGTTAAGTAAGTATATAATCAGCGTAATCACCAAGCAAATGATGAAGCGCAATATCTTCTTCCCGCGTTTTTCCATATAAACATCCCCCCCTCTCCGTCACCGACTGTGAGGAAAGGCGGGGTAACCGTCCACAGCAAGTTCCCTTGCCGCTTGGCACATTGTAGCATAAATAGGTGAAATTGTCAAGTCTTGGAGTAAACGGACGAACTCAGTTCGTCCCTACGGAAAACCCCCGCGTTCGTAGGG
>WRJE01000084.1:2448-6689 GCA_009782385.1 Oscillospiraceae bacterium
GGGATGAATAACACGAGACGCCGTTAAGAAACGGCGTCTCGTTCGTCTTCTAATTTCGGACTGAGCCGCCCTACTAAAAGCGGCAGTTTCCTTTTATATTTACATTATAACACACAAATCAAATTTGTCAATGAAAATTTTTGAAGAAACGAACGCAGTTCGTCCCCTACATGGGGGTTGACGTTTTGTGTCGAATTGTGGTAGAATGTGTCTTGCAAGAGGGTGTTGGAATCGTCTACGTCCACCGTTCGCACTTCCCCGCAACTAGCGGAGGAAGGAGGTGGTTGCTAATGGGAAAACGCGGAAAACGGGTATTACGTATCGTCATTTGTTTAATCATTCTTATTGTTTTATCCTGTGTATACGCTCCAAACGCAATGTAGCCGCCCCCCCTACCAAAGGTCGCGGCTACATATAAGTCGTTTCTGCGGTGGCGTGTCGGTTTCCGACACGCTCTTGCATTTTTATTATAACATACATTTTCAATTTGTCAATAAAAAATTTGAGTAACCACCCCGGCACTACGTGCCACCCCTCCGTTTCGTAGGGCGCGGCATATATGCCGCCCGTGGGTTGTGCAGGTCTCGTATTATTTCTTCCGCTTTTGCTTGCCATATTGTCTCGGCGGATATATAATAAACAGCATCAATACCATGCGGAGGTCAAATGTGTCTGAAAACTATGTCTCATTAACCGATGTCGTTCGCGAATACCAATCAGGTCATGTCACCGTCCGCGCCGCCGATGGTATAACCTTTTCTCTGGACAAAGGGAAGTTCAGCGTTATAGTCGGACCCTCGGGGGCAGGGAAAACAACCGTTCTGAATATTTTGGGCGGCATGGACTTCGTGACCTCAGGCAAAGTCACTGTCGATGGGCGCGATATTACCAACCTGCCTAAGCGTGACATCTGTACATACAGGCGCAACGATGTGGGCTTTGTGTTCCAGTTTTATAATTTGATTCAAAATCTGACCGCGCTCGAGAATGTCGAGCTTGTTTCGCATATCCGAAAAAATGCGCTCGACCCGCAGTTTGTCCTTGAAGAAGTCGGGTTGGGACACAGATTGAACAATTTCCCCGCGCAGCTCTCCGGCGGCGAGCAGCAGCGCGTGGCAATCGCGCGCGCGTTGGCGAAAAATCCGAAGCTGTTACTGTGTGACGAGCCAACGGGCGCGCTTGATTATCAGACGGGTAAAAGTATACTCGGACTTTTACAGGATACTTGCCGCGAAAAGGGCGTTACCGTGGTTGTTATAACGCATAATATGGCAATCACGCCCATGGCGGACAGGGTTGTGAAAATAAAAAACGGCAGGGTTGACGCTGTTACCGACAATCCGAATCCCACGCCCGTATCGGAAGTCGAGTGGTAATATGAACGCTTTTTGGAAAGATATTTTTCGTGAGATAAATAACACAAAGGGGCGTTTTCTGTCCCTGCTTATTATAACAATTCTAGGTGCGGCTTCGGTAGTGGGCATACAGTCCGCCGCTATTGATATGCGCGATGTAGCCGACAGGCTTTATAAAGAGAGCAATCTGTATGATTTGCAGATAAAGTCAACAGTCGGTTTTAGTGACGTTGATATATCCGCGCTCTCCGAAACGGAGGGCGCGGCTAATGTCATGCCTACAAAGATTTTTGATGCGTATATAACGTTTGATGATGATACTCGAGCGGTACGCACATACGCGCTGCCGGACACGCTCAACACGATTAACATAACGCGGGGGCGTTTGCCGGAGAATGCCAATGAATGTGTGATTGAGCGGCGGCTAATGTATTCGGGTTCGTATGAGCTTGGAGACAATATTGTTTTGGAACTTGACGATAAGGAGAGTTTTTCGGATGTATTTGCCGCCGACACGTTTACCATAGTCGGTGTTGTCTCATCGCCGTTGTACATTTCGGGGCATGAGCGCGGCAATACAACTCTTGGCGACGGTTCGCTGGGTTTTTATCTGTATCTGCACCCCGATGCGTATGCGATTGATGTTTATACCGATGTTTATATACAAATGAACGGCACGCTTGACATGGATAATCTGACCGATGACTATTACACTGCCGCCGATGAATGGAAAGACACGGTTAAACAGACGGGAGATATCCGCGTTCGGGAGTTTCTCGATGAGTTAGCCGAAGCGCAGGTCGAAATTAACGATGAATGGCAGATGTATTACGATGGTTTGCGTGAACTGGAGGATAAGGTTGCGGAGGGACGGCAGGAACTGGCGGATGCCAAAACAGAGCTTGACGATGCTGTTGTAAAACTGAATGACGGGCAGGATACGCTTGATAAAGAGATTGCGGACGGCTTGGCTGAGATTGCGGCAAATGAAAGAACGCTGAGAAACGGGCAAACAGAGCTGAATGCCGCCCGCTCCGAACTGCTTGCCGCCTTAGAGCAGCTCGAGGCAATCGCGCCGCAGGGCGTATCGCCCGAACTCGATATCCAATACGCGCAAGTTTACGGCGGTATGGAGCTTATAAACGCGCGGCAGTCCGAACTGGACAGCGGCGTTAGGCGACTGAACGCCGCGCGGGCAACTCTTGAGGAGGAGCGCGTTAAAGCGCAGGCTGAAATTGATGAGGGTTGGGCTGAGTATTACGAAGGGTTGGAGAAATATAACGATGGGATTGTGACACTTGAGAGGGAAGAAGCTGATGCGCTTGCGGAGCTTGCCGATGCTGAAAGTGAACTGACAGACGCGCAGGAAAAACTGGACGACGCGCCCGAACCCGAATGGTATTATTTCACGCGCAAAGACGGCGTGGCGTTCGATTCGTACTATCAGGACACTCTGCGGCTGCAAAAGGTTGGCTATGTCTTTCCGATGGTGTTTTTCCTTGTAGCAATTCTTGTTTCGCTAACGTCTATGTCGCGTATGGTCGAGGAACACCGGACGCAAATAGGCGTTTACAGCGCGCTCGGATACCGCCCGTCAGCAATCATGATGAAATACTTTATCTATTCGTTCGGCGCGAGCTTTATCGGCGGTATATTGGGCGTTTTGCTGGGCAGCAACTTGTTCCCGATTGTCATTGCCGATGCTTATAATCATCTGTACAGTATGCCGCCCGTCAGTACGCCCGTACCGCTGTTTATCGGGTTGGTAGCGATTATAGTGAGCGTGGTTTCGGTCGTCTCCGTGACATTGACAACGTGCGCGGGTGCTATAAAGGGTGAACCCGCCATGCTAATGCGCCCCAAAGCACCCGTCATCGGCAAGTTTGTCTTTCTCGAAAAATTACCGTTTATCTGGAACAGGCTCGGATTTATCGGTAAGGTTACGGCGCGGAATATTTTCCGTTATAAGAAGCGTTTTTTGATGACGCTAATCGGTATCGCGGGCTGTTCGGCGTTGCTTCTAACCGCTTTTGGGCTGAGGGACAGCATAAGCGGTGTGTCGGCTTTACAGTTCGGAGAAATTGTGAAGTATGACACGCGGGCATTTTTGAAAGATATAAGAACTGATGCTGAATATTCGGAAATTGTCACGATAATTGACGGCGAATATCTATTTGTCCGCGAGGAATCCGTTGACGCAAAGGGAGATGGCGGAGACGGTCTGCCCGCGTCTGTTATCGTTCCCGAGTTTTATGAGAAATTGACGGATTATTTTAATCTGCGTTCGTCTAAAACGGGTGCGTCCGTGCCTTTTAGGTCTGACAGTGTTTTGGTGACGGACAAACTGGCGCGTGTAATTGGCGTGTCCGTTGGCGATGAATTTTCTATCGTTATGGGTGACGGGAAAACTGTAACGGTTTTCGTGACGGATATTGTGGAAAACTACGTAATGCACCATATTTATATGACGGGCGGGGTATACGCGGAACTTTTCGGCATTGAATTATACCCAAACAGTGTTTTGTGTTTTACAGACGATGGGAGCGGTCTTGCGGAAAAACTTCTGGACAACAGCGATGTCAGAGGCGTTATGCAGATAACCGGGTTCAGGGACAGTCTTAGAGATTCGACCGATGCTCTGGGCATTGTAACTCTTGTACTGATTATCCTCGCGTGTTCGCTCGCCTTTGTGGTTCTCTTTAATTTGACGAATATAAACATATCCGAACGCATACGCGAACTGGCGACAATAAAAGTGCTTGGTTTTTACGACAGTGATTTGGCTTTGTATGTATACAGGGAAAACGGGGCTGTCACAGGAATGGGTATCGCTTTGGGGTTGCTTTTGGGGATAGTTCTGCACAAGTTTATATTGGTTTCCGTTGA
>WRJE01000085.1 GCA_009782385.1 Oscillospiraceae bacterium
AGCGGTAAGACCAGGTTTTGGTTGAAGCCTAACCTCATGCAACTGCATAGCTCCTATGTTGTCACCGATCCCAAAGGAATACTATGTTAAGGACAGACTACATGATCTGTTGTAAAACATAGGCAGCACCAGCGTTTGCGGCACAGAAGGTTGGGCTACTGTTGGCGATGGTTTAACTACCAGAGAGTTTATCCTTGCTCGAAATGGAATTGTACTAGTTTTTGCACCTTCCCGCTGCTTAATAGTAGAGGGGTAATCAACGCGGCGTTTCTGAAAATTTTTTTAAAGCGAGGTTTACAAAACCCTTTTGACTCTACATAAGTAGTGAGGGGGTAAATTACTCCTCCCGGTTCTCACAACATCCGGGGACGTAAGAATTAGATTTTTTTGAATGGGAGGTTATCAAGCACCCTCTAATTCTGGTTAAGATACGAGAGGGTAATTTCCAACTGAGCCGGATAAGGGAAATAGTTTCTAAATTTTTTGTGAACAAGGTGTACAACACCCCCTGAAAATCGGCTTAGATACGAGAGGGTATTTTTCTCCTCTCACCTGCTCCTTGACAAACACCGCTTCGGCGGTCATAACCACAGCACCGGGTACAGTAAATCTGCCGCGCCGTGCGCCACGACCGCCTGTAATGGGCGCGAGCGCGGGCGAAAGCCTAAGACCAAAGGCGCGGCGGTGATAATGATACTCCCTCTGATAAAACCGGAGCCGGATAGCCCAGAGGGGCAGACCGGGGAGATTCGTGCGGTGTGGAAGAGAACCGTGGGATACTTCGAGCGCGGCGAAAGCCGTGACCTGATGCTGTGTAAAGTAAAAATACCCCATAAAACTATTATTTTTATAAAAAGGAGACCAGTCTTATGTACACAACCGCTGTAACAAGCGCGGCTACGACCGCCGTCACCGACGAGCGCGAGCCGGTAAAGTTGCTGAAACGGATTGGCTCCACGACCTTCGAGGTCACAGTCCATTTCAGCAAATCAAGCACAGACAAAATGGCGGATATAGTCCGCCGGATTATGGAACGGGAGGTGGAAAAGAGTGCCTGATTTTCAAAGTGCTGCAAACGCTCCGCGCCTTGTAGTACAAGGTGCTGCCGCCGGAAAAGAGGCGGAAATGAACAACCAAATGATTACCCTGCTGTATGCCCGATTATCGAAAGATGACGGAGAGGACGGGGTCAGCAACAGCATCAACAATCAGCTTAATATGCTCCGTGATTATGCTGAACGCAACGGCTTCACTCCATATATCGCCGTGCAGGATGACGGTTATAGTGGAACAAATTTCCAAAGACCCGGATGGCAGGAATTGGTTTCCCGTGTCGAAAGCGGCGAAGTATCCACGATTATTTGCAAGGATTCGAGCCGCATGGCAAGAAATTATCTGCAAGCCGGACTATACCGTCAAATGTTTCAGGAAAAGGGCGTTCGTCTAATATGCGTGAACGATGGCATAGATACGTTCGCCAACGATGACGATTTTACGCCGTTTAGGGAAATTTTAGCGGAATGGTACGCCAGAGATTGCAGCCGCAAGGTGCGTTCAGTCTTACAGGCAAAGGGGCGCGGCGGCAAACCGTTATCAGCAAATCCCCCGTATGGTTTTATCAAAGACCCGGACGATAAAAACCGCTGGCTTATTGACCCCGAATCCGCCGTTGTCGTCAAGCGTATTTTCAATATGACGGTGGACGGAAAAGGCCCGTTTGAAATTGCCCGGACGCTGGCAGCGGAAAAGGTTGAGCGCCCATCATATTACATGGGCAGCCGGGGGTACGGCAATCATCAAAGCAGTTATAATGAAGAACTGCCCTATGCTTGGAACAGTACGACGGTTGCGACCATACTCACGAAACCGGAATACTGCGGACACACGGTTAATTTCAAAACACGCCGCGAGAATTTCAAGAGCAAAAAGACAACGCAGAACCCGGCGGAGGAATGGCTGATTTTCGAGAATACTCATGAGCCGATTGTCAGTCAGGGAACATGGGATACGGTACAAAAGCTGCGCGGCACTCCACGGCGAATCGACCACCTCGGAGAAGCCAATCCCCTTACGGGAAAACTGTTCTGCGCCGACTGCGGCGCCAAGATGTATAACCACCGCAGAGCGGCTCCGACAGTTCATAAGAAAAACGGCAAAACATATACGGAGAATAATCCGCAGGATGTTTATCAATGTT
This sequence comes from Oscillospiraceae bacterium, assembly GCA_009782385.1. Classification (GTDB taxonomy): domain Bacteria; phylum Bacillota; class Clostridia; order Oscillospirales; family UBA929; genus WRMG01. Next base: position 2,198 of record WRJE01000085.1, read on the forward strand.
CGACCCATAAGCTGACCAAGTACAAATCCGGTGAAGCGTGTTCACTGCATCACATACTAACATCTTCTGTTCGTGAAATCATCCTCGATGTACTGCAAAAAACAGGCGGTTATGTGCGCGAGCATGAGGATAAATTTGTGGAGCTTGTCCGCGCGGAATCAGCAATCAGGCAGGGCGAAACGGCGAAAACATATCATAAGCAAATCGCAAAAAATGAGCGCCGGATTACCGAGCTTGAAAAGATATTCCGCAGCCTGTATGAAGATAAGGCTCTCGACCGGATTGATGAGGAACGCTTCGCCGAAATGAGCGCCGGGTATGAGCGGGAAAAAGCGGATTTGAAATCACAGACCGCCGCTCTGCAATCGGAGCTGGACGCCTATAACGCCGACAGCATCCGTGCTGATAAATTTATCGAATTGGTGCGGAAGTATACCCGCTTTGAGGTTCTCACTTCCGCCATGATAAATGAACTGGTGGATAAGGTCATAATCCATGAGGGCAAATGGACGGAGGGCATCAATCCGGCGACGGGGCGCGGCAAAGGAACGCGCCATCAAAAGGTCGAGGTTTTTCTGAAATATGTCGGCGTTTTTGATGTTCCCGAAGTCAGAACGCCGGAGGAAATTGAAGCCGAACGCGCCGCTGCGGAAAAGAGCGAATTGAAGCGCACACGGAACCGTGAACGCCGCCGCCAATATGTCGCCGCCAAGCAGACGGAGAAGCAACCCGACGCCGTACCCGCGTCGCCGAAACCCGCCGCGTAATTTCTTCCCCCGCAGGTAATTCCCGCGACAGCAGTCGCAAACAAAAACGGAGTGTAATGCCGAGAGGTGTTGCGCTCCGTTTTTGCGTTGACGGAGGAAATGTACAGCGCGGTACGCTGAACATTTTGGACGGCAACGGCGTCGCCCGCAGGCGGCGCAATCCCCCTCGGAGAGCCCACACACACTTTGCCGCGAAGCGGAAAGTGTATGAGTGGGTCATACACTCTCGCAGAGGTGTATGAAAAAGCGTTAAACCGCCGTCGTTTGCGGCATAAGCATTTCGCAGTTTCTACGCCGATTATACCACGGCGAAAACAAAAAATCCATAAATATTTGGGAGGTCAATATGGCAAAGACAAAAGTAAATTCCACGGTAGTCCGAAACGCGGGCTACGACAAGGGCGGGTTCTCTATCCGTGAGCGTCATAACGAACGCAAAAACGAATCGTATCACAACGGCGACATTGTGACGGAGCGGTCGGAGCTGAACATAAATCTTCTGCGACGGCTTCACGTTGACGGAACGCCGTTCACCTATCAGCAGAGCTACGAGAAAATGCTCGCGGAGGGAACGATTGTCGAGCGCGGGTTAAAGCCCGATGCAAAAGTATTCGCGGAGTTGGTATTCGATGTGAACACCGATTATTTTGAGCAGAACGGCGGGTATGATTTCGCTGTGAAATTTTATGAAGAAGCGTTTAATCTCGCCATCAAAGAAATCGGCGGGACGGAGTACATTTTATCGGCAGTCCTTCATGCCGATGAAAGACACTCCGCATTATCCGAACAGCTTGGATATGACGTGTATCATTATCATCTGCACGTTGTGTATGTACCCGTTGTGCAAAAGGAAATCCTCTGGTCGAAACGCACAAAAGACAAATCGCTTGTGGGCAAGGTCAAAGAAGTTATCCCGCAAGTCAGCCACAGTAAAAAATGGCCGATAAGAGTTCCTGTTGAGCGTGACGGAAAGATAATAAATGTCAATTCCTACTCCTTGCTCCAAGACCGTTATAACGAACACATGAGAGCGGCGGGGTATGATGTTGAGCGTGGGGAGCGCGGTTCTACCCGTGAACATTTGGAAGTTGATGAATATAAACGTCAACAGGAGCAAAAGAAGCTCGCCGTTGTTTCCGCGCAGGTGGAAAAGAAAGAAGCGCGGCTTGATAAATTGGACGCGGAAATCGCCGTCAAAGAAAAGGCGAAAGCGACCATCAAAGAGGTTGACGGGATGGGTAAGCCGCAGACAATCGGCAGCGGTTTTATCGTCACGGCTGACGAGTTGAAAAAGCTGAAAACGCTCGCTAAAAAATCCGTCAACGCTGATAAAAAACTCGCTGAGCATATCGCTGATTCAAAGAAGAAAATCGCGGCACTTGATGAACAGATTACTGACCTAAACTTAAAACTTCGTGACGCGCAAGCAGAAGTCAATCACTGGCACAGGGAATACAAAGATTTGTGGAACGAGGTCAAAGATTTTATCGGCGCAATCCGCAAGTTCCCGGCGCGGCTAAAAGAGTTTGTTTCCGAATTGTTCCGCCCGGAACGCGAAGCGGCGCAGCGGCGGGAGCAGGAGCAAATCCAACAATCTCAACAATCGCATAAGACCAAGAAAAAATCTTATGGACAGGAGATATAGAATATGGAAAACAATATAATCGCGCCAGTCTGGGCGGTGAGCGTTCCCGATAAACCGCTTGACTGGTTTTACCCCAACGTCTTTGTTCGCGGGGAATTGAACGGCATACAGGGAATGCCGGGCGACGGCAAGACGTGGCTCATGTGTGAAATCTCCGCTCAGACGAGCGTCGGCGGTATCGTGCAGGGCGTGGTTGACGAAAATGACTGTGCGGAACTGCCCTGTGGGAATGTGCTGTACTTACCCGGCGATGACGCGCCCGAACGTATCAAGGAGCGGCTTATTTCACGCGGCGCCGACCTCTCAAAAGTCGCGTTCGCGCCGGACGGTACGCTGCCGCAAATAGGTTCGCCGGAGTTGGAACAGCTTTTCGAGCAGATTCAACCGACGCTGTGCGTAATCGACACACTTCAACATTTTTGCGGCAAAGCGAGTGCGAGCGATATGACGGCGATTACGACGGCGTTACAGCCGCTTCAAACGCTGGCACGGAAGTACAATACCGCCGTTGTTGTAATAATGCACGTTTCAAAACACGCGGCGACAGGGAACAGCGGCGACAGTACGAGTTATGCTATCGGCAGTTACGCGATTGCCGGGATATATCGGACGCTGTGGACGCTTGGACGGCTGAAAGAGCATGACGGCAAGCCATCGCCGACCCGCGCGTTGTGCCAGTCCAAAAACAACTACGCCGAATTTGACCCGCCCGCGCTGTTGTTTGAACTCCGCGACGGTTTCCGCTGGATGGGTGTGGACGCGGATTTGACAGCGGAGGATTTGTACAACAAGAAGAAACCGAAAGGCAGGCCTGCGGAGAAAAAGGACGGCGTGAAGTCCGAAACCCTGCGACTGCTTGAAAGCGGCGAACCTATCCCGTCTGCGGAACTGGAAGCGGTAGTGTGCGCCGCAACGGGTTGTCATGTCAATACGCTTGCCGCCGTGAAGAAAGAGCTTGGGGTTGAGAGCTATCAGTCCGGGCGGCAATGGTTCTCGCGCCTGCCCGGTCAGAACACATAAAACACTCAGGACACAATAAATGCCGTGGAGCCGGAAAGCCTGTAGTCACAAGCTTTCCCTGTAGGGGCGATGGTCAGGCCACAATAATTCGGGGCATACTTGATTTATTGCGGTCTGACGGGTGGTGGGGTGTTTCACCTGCGGGGAAAGGAATATTTTCTTTTTCCCCGTGGGTAAAAACGCAAAACAACAATTTCATAATTTCGTGCTATTTATTTTGCTTCTGTATTTTTAGAGTATAATTTGTATGCCGATAATTGCCTATTTTTATTACCGTATCGTTATCAATAAGCTCGTTTAATATTTCGCGCACACGCCGCTGTGATAAACCTGTGTAATTAGCAAGTTGTGTCGAGGTAGCATTTCCATTTTTAACAATGAACTCTATTATCTGCTCAGTTTTCCCATTGGATTCTATCGGCGCTCTATCGGCGCTTTCCGCCGATTGACCGCCGATTGGCAGCGTCATTTCGTTACCTATGAGTTCAATGCCTTGCTCTGTATGCCTTACAACACCTAATTCTACAAGATGTTCAAAACGTGATGTGTGTAACGCAACATGACCAATCTCGTGGAATAAAGTGCTTCATAAAACATAGTCTTCGGTGGTCATCGCTTCCAAACGTTCATC
>WRJE01000086.1 GCA_009782385.1 Oscillospiraceae bacterium
AACAACCGCGTAAACCGCCCTCATCTCGTCCGTTGCGTGACCCATGGCGACAGTCCGCGTCATGTCGGAGCAATAGCCGTTAATAGAACAGCCGAAATCCATGGTGACAAAGTCGCCGTCTTTGATTATCCTGTCCCCCGGTTCGCCGTGCGGCAATGACGAGTTCGGACCGCTTACCACGATGGGATCGAATGACGTTTTGTCCGCGCCGTGTTTCAGAAGCCTGTATATAAGCTCCGCCGCAACCTGACGTTCGGTCATGCCGACCTTGATAACACCCTGTATTTCTAAGAAAACCTTCTCTGTAACGCGCTGTGCCGCTGTCAGACGCTCAATCTCCCAATCCTCTTTGACGGCTCTGAGCTTTGAAATGCCCTCCGATACTGAAATCCACTCTATATCCGGTAAGTCTTTTTGCCACTTTTCGTGTGATTTGACCGTTCTCAGCGTATCCTCAAATCCAACGCGCTTTAACTCCCCCAACCAATCTTTTACAATCGCCATGCCCTTGCGCTCCTGCGTTCGCATTTCAACCGTAAAATCTTTCAGCGTCTTTTCCGCAATCTCTATGTACCGTGAGTCTGTCGTGAAAAACGCCGCGTCCGGCGTTATAAGTGCCAGACCGGAGGAGGTGCGAAGCCCCGTCACATAATGCCGATTGACCTCATCTTCCAATAAAATCGCGTCCATCTCCAGTTCGCGGCACAAATTCTGTGTCTTTTGTAAATTGTTCATTTGCTTCCCCTTTCAACTATAAATCTTTTTTCAATAACATTGCGCCTAAAATCAAACAAAATGTTGCGTGTCAGCGGTTCAACGATGGCGGAGCGCACTCCGGCTCTGTTCGCGCTTAGTACATCCGTAAAAATCTGATCCCCTATCATAACGGCGTTTTCGGGATTGACACCAATGCGCTTACAAGCGTCTAAGACGGCGAACGGCTTTGGCTTCCGCGCCCTTGCCACAAAGGGTAAATCAAGCGCGGCGCAGAAAGCCGAAACGCGCCTGCTGCCCGCGTTTGACAGCACGATTATCGGGTATCCCGCGCTTTTTATGCGTTTAATCCACTCTGATATGTCGGAGTTCGGCTCTTTGGCGTGATAGGCGGCGAGCGTATTGTCAAGGTCAATCAGCAAACCCTTGATGGACAGGCGGTCAAGCCATTCTGCCGTTATTTCGTTGACAGTACGCAGGATAAAATCGGGATAAAAATTCATAGAACAATCTCCAAAGGCATAATTTTTAAGTATAATCGTGGGTGAACAATACCTGTCTTTGCAAGGTGGTGATTTTTTGCAAATAATATTGGCGGCAACGCCCGATGAGGCGGCGGCGGCGGCAGTTTACGGATATCCCATTGCCCATATGGCATATTATAAATCATTTGAGAGCCATAGTCAATCAGGAGGTTGGATGGTTTTGGGCGCACCCCTCGCTTCCGTCACAGAACCGGACGAAATAATAAACGAGTGCCGCCGCCGTAACTTTGACGGGCTGATTCTGGATTTCGAGGGCGGCGACAGGCAGAGTTTGTCTAATTACGCCGCACAGGTCGCGGAACTGTGCGGACAACATAATATTATTGTCGTAACCGAAAAAAAATACCAAGTGGGCGAGGCGTTAACCGTGGTTTCATCGGGGGTCGTGTCGGGGTCGCTCAAGCAAAAAATCGCGCGGCGCGGAAATAACGCGGTTCTGGAGATTGTGCGGCTCTCTCAGGACATCCCACTCCCCGCGCCGCAGGGGCGCGGCATTACCATGTCGCGCGAGCGGCTCGATGCCCTGCTTAACTCGCGCAAACCCGCAACATTTTTTTCTTCGGAATTGCTGGCGCGTTACTTTACGTTCAAGGATGACGGCGATATTACGCACTTTATCATCTATGACGACGCGGAGAGCATATCAAAGAAACTGCGGCTCGCTTCCGGTTTCGGGCTGCCATACGCGGTTATGCTGTACTCGGAAATGAAAGATTTGTTGGGTCAGATTGAGGTGTAGGGACGATGGTAATCGTCATTAATCCTCCCTATCGTTTCTGTTGTTTGCTCTCTTAATTAACTCCGCAACCAACGCAATAATCAAGCCAACTCCAGAAACTATCATCAGCACAACAGAGCCATCCACATTTAACGTTTCGGAAACATCGACTTGCGTTTGATTTGGAACTATGAAAAAAGATATTGCTATCGCAATTACTATAGAACCGATAAGCGCGCCTATAAATTTTTTCTTGCCGCTTTGTTCTTTTACCGGTAGATATGCGTTTGACGCAATCAATCGAACAAGATAAACCGTCAGACAAACCACAACAATCAATAATGTGCCGGCGGGGTATCCAATCCATTCAATCCCAAAACCATGAAGCCCTATGTTTATAAACATCAAATACGTCATTATCATAAACATTTGATTTCCTATAGAGTTGCGCCTTTGCTTCTGCATTTCGTCTAACCCGTTTTTGTTGTTATTCATTTTCATTCTCCTCCCAAAATAATTGATCAAGCGTTTTGTTGAGTGCCTTGCATATGGCGATACATAGTTTTACCGAGGGGTTGTAGTCGCCTTTTTCGATTGCGTTCATCGTTTGCCTAGCCACACCTACAGCTTCGGCGAGGTCTTTTTGCGACATATCCATTGCTGCCCGTGCAACTTTTATTCGCAGATTTTTTGCCATCTTCTCACCTCCCGACAATAGTGTAGCACATATAAGAATATATGTCAAGTATATTTGACATATATTTTTATATATACGACATTCGAGAGGTTTCAAATCAGGGACGACCTGCGGTCGGGCATGGAAACCCGACCCTACGGGAAATGCGATATGGTAGGGCGCGGCTTCCCAGACGCGCCGCCGGATTGTCGATATACATACATAACGGTCGGGCATGGAAGCCCGACCGTATAGAGATTATGCGTTTAGGATGGTTACCGCTTATGATTCGGCAGTAGTCGGCGGCGTTATTGTCGGCATAGTCAGTTCCTGTGCCGATGAACGCGGTTTCTTACCCGTTGCCGCTTTCCAAATGCTTACCGAAGTACCGCCGGGTATCTCGTTCGTCCCCGGACTTCCGCTTACTATCTTTATGTCCGTTTTAGCGGTAGCCGACCCGAATATCTTAACTTCCCCGTCAACCATCACCAAGCAGAAGTCACCCTTTTTAAGTTTGAGCAGCGTTGGCTTACCCGCTTTCGCTTCGGTTGGAGCTTTATAGTTAGGTGTTTTCACATATGCCACGGCGTTTAACTTAAACGCTTTACTCCCGGGAGTGTATTTACTGCCGTCTACTGTTGGCGGTGAACGGAACAGCCATGTGACTTTACCCGAATCGGGTATGGACAAGCCGTCCTTGAACACTGTCCACGCGCCGCTTGCTGTTTTACCGTCTGAAGTCTCCGCGTACTCATAAACACTCGTTGGAGTAGAGAAGGTTTTACCTTTCTTACTTAATACAAATGATGTTTCAGTTCCCGTACCATACCAAGGAGCGACTTTCTCTTGATTTGCTTTAGGGCGACCGTCTATTTTCGGGAACTTGATAATCGTTGCGCCGGACGGAACACCTTTCTTTTCCACAACCTTTTTATCTTCTTTGATGTCTTTATCGTTCCATGCGTTTGTTACCCACAGTTCCAAGCCTTTTTTGTTATCGAACAGTTTGTTCCATTTGGTGTCTGTGGGCAGTTCGCCTTTTTTCCATTTCTTACCGCCGTCTATGCTGTATGCCGCAACGGTGAACGGTAAAGAGATTGTCTCCGTTGCGAGGTTGATATGCGGAGCGGTGGAATCGGTTAGGCTGATTGTGCCGTTGTTGCCGCCGCCATCGTTGTTACCGCCATCGCCGCCGCTTTCGCTTGATTTTATCATTTCACTGAAAATCATGCCGGGGTTGAGGTTATCCTTTTTGCCATGTACAAATTCTATGTAACTCTCGTAATATTCGCTCCACGAACGGTAATCGGTCTGCCCTTTACGGTATTCGTCCAGAGGACGGTCATAATGTCCGTAACTGACCTTGTAATAACCATTGGTTTTGATGTCTGATGAACCCCATGTCGAATCGTAAAGCCGCATATCACCGTTATTATATGTGAGATTCCACGCATGAGCACCGCTCGGCACACCGCCCACAAAGCCCATCATGTACGGCACATCCAATCCCATACGCAGGCACATCATCGACAAAGCCAACGCATAGCCGTTGCAAACCGCTTCTTTATCCACCAAGGCGTTATAGGCTCGCTGACCGCTGTTAGGCGCGTCCAAATTATATTTTACCGTAGCCGCCACATAATCATAGGCATTTTTCAATTTGTCCGCCGATGTTCCCGAATTTATTATGTAGCGTTCACTATTGTCGCCCGGAATTGCGCCGGATTGAAATACTTCTGTCACTCCGGCAGTCCTGTTTATGAGAAGCCCTACTTCATCGTATTCCTCTTTCCAGTGCATGGAGTCGCTGTAATCACTTGCCGCAGTATGCGCTATTAGGGCGGTTATTGTGTCAATGTACCATTCGCCGTCAGTACCCATTCGCCCTGCAGCCGTACCGTTCACATAGAAATAGTGCGGGAAATAGGCGTATATAAAGTAAGTAATCTCACCTAATATTTTTCCCGCAGTATTACCGTTGTTCCCCCACGGGATGTCAACATCCGGCGTAAAAGTGGCATAATATACACTCTCACCGCTCCATAAGTCCGCGTCTCTGTCAGAGCTGACACCGTCAACCCACATACTCCAGCCTGTGCCGCTCATAATACGATACATGAAAAATTCCGCCGCCTCATAAGCGGAGGACACCTCTGCGGCAACGCCCGATGGCACGTTGAATCTGTTCCTGAAGCCCAAAACATCGTATGCCGACATATCAAGCCCGCCGCTAGGCACGGGAGCTGCGTAATTGGCAAAAGGCGGGATATAATCCGGCTCGCCGCCGTCTTCACCAATGGTCTCTTCCTCAAGTTCGAGCAGCAGCTCGGTGTGATTTCCCATTTTTCTCTGCGCGTCTTTGCCTTGCAGCGACACGCCGCCGATGGCATCGATATAGAACCATGCGCGAGGTTCTCCGCCTGTCTCAGCATACGCCGCGTATGGCGTGAATACAGGAATAATTCCCAACACAAATGTAAGAGCAAGGAGCAGGGATATGATTTTCTTGTTTTTCATAGTCAGATTCCTCCTAAAAGTGATTATGTCACCTATACCCATTATACGAACAGGATTAAGATTACTCAAGTAGTCTGACGTAATTGACACGAAAACCGACATAATTGACACGCGCGGACAAAACCTGCGGGGGTGCGGAACGCCGATGGGCAAAATTTTATTGTAATTTTTCTTTGATTGTGCTATACTCATAGCGTAAGGGAGTGTGTCAAATTGAGCCGAGTGATACTGCCTGTTAAGCGGGACATAATTTTCAAAATTTTCTTTGCGGACGAGAGAAACATAGAGTTTTTAACGGATTTCTTGAAATCCGCGCTTTCGATACCCGCCGAAGAATATAACGAGGTAGTAATTGTTGACCCTCATCTGATACGGGAACACCCAACGGATAAACTGGGTATAATAGATGTAAAACTTAAAACCGTTTCGGGAAAGACTATCCATATTGAAATACAAGTCGCTCCACTTCCCCAAATGCGGGAGCGCATAGCCTACTATGATTCCAAGATGATAACGGAACAGATTGGCAAAAATGAAAATTACAAGGACATCAAACAAGTAATCAGCATAGTCATAACTGAAAATGAGTTTATCACCAACAGTCCTAATTACCATCACAGATTTACCATGTATGACAGTGTAAACCAAGTGGAACTGACCGATATTATCGAGGTTCACACACTTGAGCTTTGCAAAATACCCGCCGAAGCGGATAACAACCGCCTGTGTTATTGGATGGAATTTATCAAAGCGGAAGGAGAGATTGAATTGGAAGCTGTAGCGAAAAGAGACCCGCTAATTAAGAAAGCGGTAGCGCGGCTGATGGAACTATCCGCCGATGAAAAAACTCGCCTTCTTTATGAAGCGCGAGAAAAAGAACGCATGGATAATGAGAGCCGCGAGGATTGGGCGCGGCATCAAGGGATGATTGATGTTGCGAAAAACGCTTTGCAAATGAATATGCCGATTGATGACATTATGAAGCTAACCAGTCTAACCCGCGCAGAAGTAGAAAAATGGCAAAACTCAAACTAACACACAGGCAGGCGCGGCGGGGGAAAACCCGCC
>WRJE01000087.1 GCA_009782385.1 Oscillospiraceae bacterium
TCGAAACATGTAGAGAATATAATAAACTTATTGTAAAATAAAGCAAGTGTGTATCAAGTTGGTCATTGTCTAAGATTAAACCAGGAACTGTAGACCTAGCTTGGTGTTATTAGTATGGCGCATTCAGTCGTTCACAAATTTGGTGTACATCCTTGCAAACCAAACAGCAGTGCTACACTGCTCCTTGGAACATGAAACACATTTTTTTTTTTTTCAGGATACGTTCCTTACGACGTTTTGAATTTTGACTTTGGTTTTTATATTTCGAAATATACGTCTAGAGTTGCAAAATTAATTGTAGTAAATATTTATCTACGAAATGATTGTAACATTATTTAATCTTGTATTTCCTCGTATCCTAACTATAGAACTACAGTCGACGGCCAGTTTTTATCACGATTATAGCGCTGTTGCCAGGACACGGGGAAAATACGTATTATCTGGAAACCTAACTTCCATCTTTGACGCCCAGTATTCCAATTGTGTTTTCGTAGCCCGCGTATGGGTTCAGAAAATTTAATACAGACTAAGGCTGATCTACAAATATAATGTGTACAGCGTGCGGTACGAATGACCGGCTTATAGCTGCATTTGAAATTTATTGGTCAAGAAATATATTGGTTTTTTTGAAACCGGAAAGTTTATGATGTGTTCACACAACCCGCCACTGGACTCTAACCTGTACTGAATGAATTTGTTTCATACCCTCAGGTACTACATTTTGATGAAACTAATTCTGTGAAGTGAAGAATTTGGGAAGCTGATAGTTGCTCAGATATCCAAGAAATTATCTGCTTGTTTCTCACTGCGCTTTCAGACATTAGTCACTTGTTCCTTTTCTGAACTACCTGAATCCATTCTACGTCTTAATACCGCCCCCCCCCCCGTTCCTTCAAAAACCGCCCCCCCGCCGCCGTTCTCGTCTCCCCCGACTTGCCCCGCCATTCTCGCGCCTTCGGCTTTTTCCATAGATTCCTGTAAACTTACAACGATACCCTCATCGTTGCCGACAACAGGACTGTAGGTTACGCTTTCGGAGGACACATCATCAAAGTTAACCGTTGCGTTAACGGAGACCTGAGATTTATCGATACCTACTATCGGGGTTAAAATTCTCATCAGATTGCTTTCGAGTTCGCGTTCTATCTGTGCCACTCTCTCCGCCTGTGAGGCTAAAATATCTAACTCGCCGGGAGGTAAGGGATTTAATTGAAAACCATTCTGGTCTACTACCGTAACATTTTCTTCCGCCAAACCGGGATAAGCCGAAGCCGTCATACTGATAATGCCCGAGACCGCAGCGGGAGAGAGCGGGTTAATCAGAGACAGCGAAACAGACGCGGTCACGGGAATAACATCGCTTGCAAAAATCCAGCCGCTGTTGTTTGGCTGAGTAATCATAACACGCGCGTCCCGCACGTTAGAGTTTGCCATGATGGATCTGCGGATATCTTCCTGCCGTTGAGTAACGCTCCGCCACTGCTTATCAAAGTCGGACATACCGAAGCCCGCCGCGCCTTCAATGTGGCTGTAATCAAGACCGGACTTAGGATAACCTTCCATCGCAAGCGTGACACGCCATTCGGAGACCTGTTCTTGGGGAATTTTAATGGTGTTTCCCTCAACTATGTTTCTGACGTTGTTTGCTCTCAAGATGTCTCTTATTTCGCCTACTTCAGCGGCATCAATGCCCGTATACAGCTCGCCGTAGCTTGTGCGGGAGAGCATGATTATAGCGAAAATCATGCCGATTAGGGCGACAGAGGATATGAGAAGAAAGCGCATTCTATCCTTGCGCTCTCTGCCCTGCCAAAACTCTTTAATTATTTGCCAAACACGGCGCAGATAATCCAGTACCGCTTGCAAACCCTAATCACCTACATCTGCATTCTCATTATCTCTTGGTAACCCTCAACGATTTTGTTGCGTACCTGAACGGTCAGGTTGAGCATAATTTCAGCCTTTTCGGCGGCTATTGTGGCTGTGTGGATATTATCAAGCTCTCCGGTGAGCAGACCGAGATTTGTGGTCTTGTCTTCGTAATCGGAAGACGCGACATTGGAGAGGGCTTTGTTAAACATTTCCGAAAACGGCGCGCCCCCGGCGTTGTTTTTCTCCGGTGTTGGGGCGGGAAGGATTTTTGACGGATAATACGGATTGATTGACGGTATGTTAGCCATATATAGAATCTCCTCTCGTTATTAGAGAATTATCTGCCTATTTCCAGTGCTTTCATCGCAATGTTTTTGAAGTTGTTAATTGCCGTGACATTGGCTTCGTAAGAGCGCGTGGCGGAAATGAAGTCTACCATCTCGCGCTCGATATCAACGTTGGGATATGCGACATAGCCGTCTTCGTTAGCATCGGGATGTTCGGGGTCGTAGACCAGTTTTTCCGGCTGCTGAGACTCGACATGAGAAACAACGCGCACGCCGCCCCCTCCGGTCGTTTGCAACCGCCGCCCCAGCAATGTGGAAGCGTAACGCTGATTATCGCTGTAGTGGTGAGCGCGAGCCATTCTGACAGACGAATTGGACACGGCAATGTTCATGTGGTCGGAGAACGACAGGGGACGCTCTTGAAAAATAACATTTTTGCGTTTATAAAGCGAACCGTCGGCGGTGCGGGTACTGTCCGCGTTGGCTATATTCTCGCCGATAATATCCATACGGTAACGCTGCGCGGTAAGCGCGGAGCCGCTGATATCCATTGCTTTGAAAATATTCATGCTTCAACCTGCCTTTATCTGCCTTCTCTTATCGCGAGTTTAAGACGCGCGAACTCTTTGTTGGCTTTTTGTACCAATGTGTTGTATTGTATGGTGTTTTTTGCCATCTCTATCATTTCGACATCTATGTCAACGTTGTTGTCATCCATACGCTTGACATAGTGAACATCGCTTACAACATTGGGCTTGACCTTCATCGGGTCGGTTTGGCTGAACTCGAAGTGCTTCGCTCTCGTGGTTTTTGTGGGGAAAGCTCTGCCGTTGAGGGCTTTTGAAAACGCGCTCTCGAACTCCACACGTTTTCTGTCGTAACCGGGGGTATCGACATTCGCGATATTTTGTGAAGCGACTTCCATTCTGAGAGCCGTAACGTCAAGACCTTTTTCCAGAACGTCCGCGTGACCGAATATCCGCGAGAGCATAATTAAAACCTCCGTTCGCGCTGAAACCTTTAGTTATATATCGGATGAAGTTGATAATATATTAATCCCCAAATTTTCGAGATAATTTTCAATTCGGGTGATGTAATTCTGAGTTTCTTTGGGTAACAGGGCAAACTGCTCGGGGTCGGATAAATCGGTTATCCCGAGATTTGACAGCCGTGTCGGTCCGCAGTTGTACGCCGCCAACGCTTTCAGCACATCACCGCCGTAGTCTTTGAGCTTGGAAGCCAAATATCGCACTCCGCCGTCAATGTTCTGAACGGGGTCAAACGAGTCCTCCACGCCCAGTAAGTTGGCGGTAGAAGGCATTAGCTGCATAAGTCCGACCGCGCCCGCGCGTGATACGGTGTTAGGATTGAAATTCGACTCAGCCCACACAACCGCGCGTGCCAGCTCCGCGCTGACACCGTGTTTACGCGCAATAGCGTCAATCAGCCGGTCATAGTTACTGCGGGCAACAGCAGATCCGCCGGGATTAACATCACCCGCAACATCCGTGTCGCCCGCCATTGCCGTGTTTTCGACTTCCTTATCTTGCGCTATGTCATTGAGCCTTGATACAAACATATCGGAAAAGCTAATCCCGGTTCTGCCGGATATTTCCTGCATTCTGGCATTCAGCTTTGTGTTAATCTGCTGTAACTTTGCTGCGACAATCTGTGCCGCCAAGTCCGACATAGCCACACCTCTAATACAAATAACAATAACCGCGTTCGTGAAATAATATCATATTGTACAAGTCATGTCAACATAAGGATAGCTTTAACCTCTTAAATCCTTGCAGTAAGTCATAATCATCGAAGCTATGTTGTCAAGCGGTGCCTGACGCGCCACCGCGCCGATGTCATACGCCTCTTTCGGCATACCGTAAACAATACAGCTCTTCTCGTCCTGCCCTATTGTGTACGCGCCTCTCTGCCGCATGGACAAAAGCCCTTTCGCGCCGTCCGCGCCCATGCCGGTAAGAATTATGCCGAGCGCGTTTTGTCCGGCGGCTTTCGCAACGGAGTGGAACAGAACATCAACGGACGGGCAGTGGCCGCTGACTTTTTGACCGGAATGGCAATTAACGGCATAGCCTGTTCCGCGTTTTACGACCTCCATATGAAGGTCGCCCGGCGCGATAAGCACAACGCCTTTTTCGACCGTGTCGCCGTCAACGGCTTCTTTAACTTTAAGGGTACAGTCCTTGTCAAGGTTTTCGGCGTACATACGGGTAAAATCCGGCGGCATATGCTGAACGATGACCATGCCGGGCATATCACCGGGGAGAGCTTTAAGTATTTTCGCTGTGGATTGCGTGCCGCCCGTACTTGCTCCCAGGGCGATTATACCGTTAAATTTATAACCTGTGCCTGATGATGAAACAGCGGTATTGCGGATTGATTCGGAACTTCTGTATTTATGTCCGACATCAGCGAACTTGCGAATACGGCGGGCAACTTCGGTTATAAACACGTTGAACACATCGTTAGAACGGCTGTCCGGTTTTGACATAAAGTCAAGCGCGCCCGCACGCAGAGCATCGTTAGCAAGGTGTTTCGCGTTGCTTAGAACAACAACCGGGATAGGCCATTGGGGCAGAAGAACTTTAAGAAATTCTATACCGTTCATATACGGCATTTCTAAATCAAGCAGCATAAGATCGGGCTCGAGGTCAAGTATTTTGTCGCGGGCATCGTAGGGGTCGTGAGCCTCTCCGACAATTTCAATATCAGTTTCACCGGACAAGCCTTTTATAAGCGCGGTGCGGAAGAACATGGAGTCGTCAACGACAAGAATCCGGTACTTACCCGGCATTATAAATCACCCTTTCACATAGATGGACGGTCGTACAAACTTGAAGCGTGTGTCGGTCTTTGAGACGGTCTCAGACATACCGATAAACAGATGACCGCCGGGCTCAAGCACATCGTAATATCTTTCAACAAGGTCGTCGCGGGTCTTTTTATTAAAGTATATCATAACATTGCGGCAAAAAATTACATGGAATTTGCGTTTGAACGGAAAAACTTTGTCCATCAGATTAAACGAGCGGAAGATGACTTCGTTCTTTATTGCATCGTTTACCTTGAACTTATCCGGCCCGAGCTTTGTAAAGTATTTTGACTTCCACGCGGGCGGCAGGTTCTGCAAACGTTCCTCGGGGTACACCGCCTCTTGCGCCATACGCAATACCTGTGGAGATATGTCGGTCGCGAGAACCTTGCAATCCCATTCTTTTTTTGCTAATCCAAAGAAATCATCAAGCACCATGGCGGTAGTAAACGGCTCTTCGCCGGACGAGCAGCCCGCGCTCCAAATACGCAAATCCCTGTCTCGCAAGGTGTTTTTGAGGTTGGGCAATATGTTGCCGACCAGATAATTATAGTGCTGTTCCTCGCGCATGAAATAAGTATAGTTCGTTGTCAGGCGCGTTACAAGGGTTTTTGCCTCCTCGCCGGATTTGTCGTTTACAACGAAATTAAAATACTCTTCGAGCGTGTTGAAACCCTTTTGGTTGATAACGCTCCAGAGACGACCCTCGACCAGAGTCAGCTTCTGCTCAAGGTTAACCCCATAGTTGTCGCGCATATAGTTAACAAGCTGCATAAATTCTTCGCGTTTAATTTTTTCCATGCGCGGTTCTCCTTTTTACAGCATAGTGAACACATTACTAATTATACGACATCGGAACACTTTAAGTCAAGCCTTATTTTTGAGGTTACCTTACAAGAGTTTGGGCAAAATCAGAACATCAGTCTGCCGAAAATTATGACAACAAGGATTTACAAACAAGGATTTACAATTCAAAGATTTACAAAAATTGGCAAGTTGTAAAATGAAATGCCCAACTGAATAAAAAAGAGACCCAAGACGGACGAAACCAGTTATACTTGAGTTGAGATACAAAAGAGAACTGGAGGGGGCCGA
>WRJE01000088.1 GCA_009782385.1 Oscillospiraceae bacterium
TTTGCTTTTTGTATTCGCTCAATGCTTGCTTCTGGCGGTTAGTTATACCGAAACCAAACGCCATGAAGAATCGTTAATTGCCCTCAACCGTACCAAAACGGAATTTTTACAGGACATGAGCCATGAAATGAAAAATCCGCTGACCTTAATCGCCACCGGCATCGACTATGCTGATATGCAAATCAAAGCGGAGGTTGGCGACCTCTCTGAAGCAACCGAAGCGCTCGGCAGAATCCGGGAAGAAACGCAGCGGCTCGGACGCATGGTGGGCGGTATGGTGCGTTTAACCGCAATGAGCGAAGTTGGCGAGAACCGCAAGCGCGTAGACTTTGCCGCGCTTCTCCGTGACAGCGCCAAAGCGTTCCGGCTCCCGCTTGAACGGTCGGGTAACAAATTAGAGATAGAAATAGCGCCTGCTCTGCCAAATGTCTTTATCGAAAGCGACAGATTTAAGCAAGTTGTAGTCAATCTGTTTATGAACGCGGCGGAACACACGCAAAACGGCCAGATTACCCTAACAGCGGAACTTGACGAATCCTTTATCACCGTTCGCTTGACCGACGCCGGCGAGGGCATAGCGCCTGAACTTCTGCCCCGCGTCTTTGAACGCGGCGTATCCGGCAGGGGCGGCACGGGGTATGGACTATATCTGTGCAAAACCATCGTGGAAGCCCACGGGGGAACGATAACAATAGAGAGCGAGAGGGGGACAACCGTTACTTTCACCGTCCCTGTCTATGGCGGTCAGGAAGCGGGGCACAGGAGATGAATAAAAAACTGATTCTGCTCGTTGAGGACGTCAGAGAAGTCCAAAACTACAATAAACGTATGTTGGAGAACAAGGGCTTTGCCGTTGAAACAGCCATGACGCTTGCCGGCGCGCGCGAGTTTCTCGACAGCCAAAAGCCCGATATAATTGTACTTGACAGAGGTATGCCGGACGGCGAGGGACTGGACTTTTTGAAAGCGATACGGGCGGCAGGGAGCAATACCCCCGTGCTGATGCTGACCGGATACGGTGAAACAAACGATGTGATAACGGGTTTCAAAACCGGCTGTGACGATTATCTGCCGAAACCCTACGTTTTTGAAGAACTGTTAATGCGGCTGACGCGCCTGTTGAAAAGCGCGGAGAGCCTGCCGGATAAAATCACCAAAGGCGCGTTGACGCTTAATCTCATAGCGGGGCAAGCGTTTGTGGGCGGCGAGGACATCGGGCTGAAGCCTAAAGAATTTGCCCTGCTTCTTCTGTTTATGGAAAATGAGGGGCGTACTATGAGCGCGGAGCATATCTATGAAAAAGTGTGGAACGCCCCGATAGCGGACGGCAAGCAGACCTTGCAGCGGCGCGTTTCCGACCTGCGGACAAAATTAGAGGAGGTAGGCGCGGGTTATACCATCACCATGATTTACGGAAAAGGCTATTGTTTCGAGCGCGGATAAAAAAATACTATCCCAATTCGGAAGATTTGCGGAATATTCCCCAATAAGAACCCCGAAAATGCTATAGTAAAAAAGTCATAAAGACCCGCCGTGCGCGGGTCTTTCGCTGAGATGATTGCAAACCGAAACGGAGGAAGAAATAAAGATGCTTACTGCAAAAATTAAAAGATTTTGTGTGGATGACGCAAGCTGTGACGAACGCGGGATGGGCATGACGCTCATTGTGGACTTGGATAACGGGTCGTCCATATTGCTCACGCTTGATTCAAAAGCGGACGATCCGCTTTTCCGCGATGTTGTAAAAGGAATATGCGGCAAACCGCAGACAGACGGCGAGCGCGTCTATTGGGAAAACGGAGCGAGTTTAACCATTCAAAATATGATTGAAATATTACAAGTCGAGAAAAACGAAAAATAGAAAAATGGGAGGTCTTACCATGATTAAGAAAAGAGCAAATTTGCTGACACGGATAACGGCTCTGACGTTATCAGCCGCTCTTATATCCGTCGCGCTGACAGCCTGCGCCACGGGCTTGAATTTTAACACCGCACAGAAGGAAGCTACAAATTACACAAAGGAAATCAACAACGCCGTTTACGCATTGCTGGACTTTGACGATGAGCAGGAGCGGGAGTTCGCCGAACGCGGCTTGCTTGCCGCGCCCGAAGCTCTCGAGCTGCTTGACGAAAACGGCGATGTGATATGGAGTCAAAAAGCGTTCGCCTTTGTGGAAAATACGGACGCGCCGGACACGGCAAATCCCAGCTTGTGGCGCAACGCGCAGCTGAATCACCTCTACGGGCTGTTTGAGGTCACGGAAGGCATCTATCAGGTGCGCGGCTACGATTTATCCAACATCACCTTTATCAAAGGCGATACCGGATGGATTGTGTTCGACCCGCTGACCAATGTTGAACCGGCACGGGCGGCTTTGAACCTTATAAACGAAACGCTGGGCGAAAGACCGGTTACGGGTGTTGTAATCAGCCATTCCCATGCCGACCACTTCGGCGGGATTCGCGGCGTTGTCGCCGATGATAACATACCTATTATCGCGCCGGAAGGCTTTGAGGAACACGCCGTCAGCGAGAACATATACGCCGGAAACGCAATGCTCAGAAGGTCAGACTATATGTACGGGCGAAACCTTGAAGTCGGTGAGCGTGACAGGCTGTCGGTCGGGCTTGGAATCGGCGTACCGCGAGGAACGTCCTCCTATATCTCACCAAACGACATTATCAAGGAAACGGGCGAAGTCCGCGTAATAGACGGTGTTACGATGGAATTTCAACTGACACCCGGCACGGAAGCCCCCGCCGAGATGAACACATGGTTTCCGGCGCATAAGGCACTTTGGGCGGCGGAGAACTGCACGGGTACGCTGCACAACCTCTATACATTGCGCGGCGCGCAGGTGCGGGACGGCAACGCTTGGGCGTATTACATCATGGAAGCCGTCACGTTATACGGCAAAGACGCGGAGGTTATATTCCAGTCCCACAACTGGCCGCATTGGGGGAACGGCATTATCAATGAATATCTGACGAACACGGCGGCGATGTATAAATTTATTAACGACCAGACACTGCTGTATATCAACCAAGGCTATACAGCCAATGAAATATCCAACATGATTAAATTGCCGGAAGCGTTGGATCGGGTATGGTACACCCGCCAATACTACGGAACGCTGTCACATAACGCGAGAGCGGTTTATCAGCGTTACATGGGTTGGTATGACGCGAACCCCGCGCATTTGAATCCGCTCTCACCCACAGACAGCGCGAAGAAGATGGTTGAATACATGGGCGATGCTAAAAAGGTGCTGAGAAAGGCAAAAGAGGATTTTTACAAAGGTGAGTACCGATGGGTAGCGGAAATAACGATGATTTTGGTTTTTGCCGACCCTAAAAATAAAGACGCGCGTTATCTCTGCGCCGATGCGTTGGAACAGCTCGGGTATCAGGCGGAGAGCGGTGTGTGGAGGGCAGCTTACCTAACGGGCGCGAAGGAACTGCGCGAGGGAACACCAACGAACACGAAAACCTCGATGGGAAGGCTCGGCGAAATGCTCCGCGCGATGGAATCGTACATGGTATTTGACTATATGGGCATCCATTTGGATTCAAACGCGGCACAGGATTTGAACATGAAAATCAACTTTAACGTGACGGGTGACGCGGATTATCTTGTAACGGTCAAATCCGGCGTTCTGCTGTATCAGAAAAACGCAAGCGCGGCCGATGCGGACGCGACCGTTACCCTGCCGAAACAGGCGGTGGCGTTATTGCTCTCCCCTGAATCGGACGAAAACGGACTTATTGAGATTGAGGGTGATACGGCGGTACTTCAAACATTAGCGGAACATATGGCGGAGTTTGAGCCGATTTTCAATATCATAGAGCCGTAGGGAGGGAACACTATGAAAAAAATACTTATACCCGTTTTACTCGTCCTGCTATTGCTGGCAGCTTGCCAAAACGATAAGGTTGATTCGGACGGCGGCGATAACTTCGCGGGCAGCTCACTGGGCGTAATGACGGGGTCTACAGGTGAAATGTTTGTCGAGGCAACCTACCCTAACGCTAAACTGAGCAGATATGATTCCATCCCCGATGCCGTGGTCGCGCTCAAAAGTAATAAATTGGACTATGTAATTACGGCGTACACAACCGCTTTGGGGTTTGTACGCAGTAACGAGGATTTGACTATTATACCCGGCGTTTTGGTTGAAGAGGGGGCGGCTATCGCCGTCAAAAAAGATGAGGCACAGCTTTTAGCCGATATTTCGGCGGTACTTGCGCGTTTCATGGATGACGGGACGATGGACGACTTGGTAGAGCGTTGGATAAAAGAAGACGGCAGCGCGTATGAACAGGTTGAAATTCCCGTAAACCCAAACGGGGCTGTGCTGACGGTAGGCGTTGCTGCCAACCGCGAACCGATGTGTTTTATTGAACGGGGAAAAATTATCGGGCTTGACGCGGAACTGATAGAGCGTATCGCCTATGAGTTGGGCATGAGAGTCGAATATATGGATATGCAGTTTTCCGCTCTGATTGCGGCGCTCGAAAGCGGAAAAGTCAGCGTTGTCATTTCCAACGTGACCGCCACCGAAGAGCGCAAACAAAAAGTTAATTTTACGAACGATTACTTTCATAACCCGCAGATATTGCTTGCGCGGAAATCTGCTCATGATTCAGGCGCGGCGCCGGTATACAACCCCGACGACTTTATCGGCAAGACCTTTGCCATTGTGACGGGGTCCATATGGGATTCGATTTTAGCGGAATATATCCCCGGCGCGCAGGCGATGTATTTCAACTCGATTCCCGAAACCGTTATGGCGCTCAAACAGGGCAAGGTTGACGCAACTTTCACGGGTACTGCATTGCAGGGTAAATTCAACAATATGTATCCTGATTTAATGCTTCTCAACCCGCCTGTTGAGGAGGCGGTAAGCGCCTTTGTCTTCAGCAAAGACATACCCGAACTCAGGGAGGGTTTTAACGGATTTATACGGCAAATCCAAAGCAACGGCGTTTACGCCGATATGAAAGAACGCTGGATGGATATGGTTGATTCACCTCCCATGCCCGAAATTGAAACGCCCAATTTAAACGGCAGACTCGTATTTGCCACATCGGGTACAAGCGACGTTTTTACGTTCATTCAAAACGGGAAGCCCGCAGGGTTTGAGGTTGAACTGGCATACCGCTTCGCGCAGCACATCGGAATGGCGATTGAGATTCAGATTATGGAATTCGCCGCCCTGATTCCGTCGGTTCAATCGGGTAAAGCGGATTTTTCCGCTGCGAATTTCGGCATTACCGAGGAACGCAAGCAATCTGTTGATTTTTCGGACCCGGTATATTCCGACGGACTCATGGTTGTCGTGCGGAATGAAAACATTACAACGGTTTCGCAGGGCTTTTGGGAAAGCCTGAAAACCAGCTTTGAACGCAATCTGATTCAGGAAAAACGCTGGAAAATGATTGTAAACGGCCTGCAAGTCAGCGTGATTATTACTGTTTTCGCCTTTGCGCTTGCGACGCTGCTGGGCTTCGGCGTTTGCGGATTACGTATGAGTAAAAACAAACTGTTAAACGCCATCGGGAATGTTTACATTACCGTTTTGCGGGGTACGCCGATTGTCGTACTGCTGATGATTACCTTCTACATTATCTTTGCCAAAAGCAGCATCAGCGGGACGTATGTCGCTATCATCGCATTCGGCGTGAACGGCGCGGCATTCATCGGGGAAATTATCAGAAGCGCGATCATAACCATAGATA
>WRJE01000089.1 GCA_009782385.1 Oscillospiraceae bacterium
TTGCGTGCGTTCCCGCGCCTGTGCGTTCTCATACGTGATGTCTTTTTCACCGCCGTGTCCGATTTCCTCGAGATGAAGCGTTACTGAGCGGCGTATGTCAATCTCCCGTACCGTAAAACCAAGAAGCTCCGCCAGTTCGCGGGCGTTGGAGCTTGTGCGTGAGCCTGTGGCGAACCCGGGCATTAGCACCGCAAGCACATCTGACGGCGGACGCTCCAACAGTGCCAGCGCGTTTCGCGCCGTGAGCGCGGCAAGCGCGGAATCCAGTCCGCCCGAAAGCCCCAGAACGGCGTGCTTTGCGTCCGTGACGCGCAACCTGTTAGCAAGGGCGTGAGCGGTTATCAGAAACACCTCGTCTAAATCGTGAGGTATAAACGGATTCGGGTCGATACGCCGCGTCAGTTCCGTTTCGCGCTCGGTGAGCGTGAACGGTATCGCCGCGTTTCCGTAAGGTGCGACACCCTCGGCGCACCGCCGTGTATCAGTTCGCCGCACCGCGTCAATTAAATCAACGTCAATTTCGGATACGGCGAGCGACGGCTCAAACCGCCGCGCCTCGGCAAGTACAACGCCGTTTTCGATGATAAGACCGTTGCCGACGTGCAGCGCGGCGGTGTGATAAGTCTCGGAGCTTTGGCAGTATTGCTCGCGTTGTTTGACATATTCGCCCGCCATCGCGGTATTAACGGAAGGGTACAGTATTAGAGTTGCGCCCATGTCCGCAAGTCGGGCGGTATCCGCGCTTGAGAAAGCAACGCCTATAGTCAGGGCGGGAATATTGGCGCATGAGAACAGCAAATCCGACCCGAACGGTATGTTCACACCCTCGATTGTCAGAAGCGTGCGTTCAATGCCTTTTGTCTCCGGTACAATTCCTATAACATTACCGTTCATTATTGCCGCCACGCAGTTGTGAAGCCTGCCGTCAAGCGGCAATGGCAAGCCGATAAAAGTCAGAAGTTCCCCCGTATTTTCGGCAAGCTCAATAAGCGCGCCCACAGAGAGGTCGAGCAGGTCATATTGGTTGAACAGACTGCCGCAGTCACCACCCGTTACGCACAGTTCGGGCAGCAGCAGTATTGCCGCGCCGTTATTGGCGGCGGCGGTTTGCGCCGCGAATATACTGCGGGCGTTGAACACGCAGTCGCCTGTTCTAAGATCCGGTGTTCCGGCGGTTACGGGAATGAAACCATGATTCATACAGTCACCCCATGACGGCGTTTTCAGGGCGCACACTGTGCGCCTGCGGACGAACACAGTTCGTCCCTACGAAAGCAATATTAAAACTCCAACGCCTTTTCAATATACGCGCGAATTTTATCAACTGATATACGCTCTTGTTTCATAGAATCGCGTTCGCGGACGGTAACGCAGTTGTCCTCCAACGTGTCAAAATCGACCGTCACGCAGAACGGCGTGCCTATTTCGTCTTGGCGGCGGTAGCGTTTTCCGATAGAGCCGGCATCGTCAAATTCCAGAGAGAAATACTTGGAAAGCTCTTTTACAATGGGGTCGCAGCGTTCCGACAGTTTCTTTGAGAGCGGCAGTACCGCGCAGGTGTACGGCGCGAGCGCGGGGTGCAGCCTCAGCACAACGCGGGTATCGTTTTTCTCCGCGTCAACGACTTCCTCGTCATACGCATCGCACAGAAACGCCAGTAAAACGCGATCCGCGCCCAGAGACGGTTCGATGACATACGGGATGTACTTTTCATTTGTCTCTGGGTCGAAGTATTCCATTGCTTCCTTTGAGTGTTCCATATGCTGTTTAAGGTCAAAATCTGTGCGGTCGGCAATCCCCCACAGTTCGCCCCACCCGAACGGGAACAGGAACTCAAAGTCTGTCGTTGCCTTTGAATAGTGCGACAGCTCCTCGGGGTCATGGTCGCGCAGCCTAAGATTTTCCTCGCGCATTCCCATATCGAGAAGCCACTGCTTGCAGAAGTTTCTCCAATACTCGAACCACTCCAAGTCCGTGCCGGGCTTGCAGAAAAATTCCAGTTCCATCTGCTCAAACTCGCGCGTTCTGAACGTGAAGTTACCGGGGGTAATCTCGTTGCGGAACGATTTGCCTGTCTGGGCAACGCCGAACGGTATTTTCCTGCGCGTTGTGCGCTGAATATTCTTGAAGTTGACAAAGATACCCTGTGCCGTCTCCGGTCGGAGGTAAATCTCGGTCTGACTGTCTTCGGTCACGCCCTGATGTGTTTTGAACATCATGTTAAATTTGCGGATTGGCGTAAAATCGCTCTTGCCGCAGCCGGGGCAAGGGATTTTATTTTCCGCGATGTACTCGCTCATCTT
Source organism: Oscillospiraceae bacterium (assembly GCA_009782385.1). Classification (GTDB taxonomy): domain Bacteria; phylum Bacillota; class Clostridia; order Oscillospirales; family UBA929; genus WRMG01. The sequence goes on from WRJE01000089.1 coordinate 2,304, forward strand.
ATCGTTGTTCCAACCGATGGGGTTAACTCCCTTTGCCTCGAGCAGTTGGTCGGCGCGGTGGCGCATTTTGCAGCTTTTGCAGTCAATGAGCGGGTCGTTGAAGTTAACCACATGACCGGAAGCTGTCCAGACCTGAGGATTCATAAGGATTGCCGAGTCTAAGCCGACATTATAGGGCGACTCTTGCACAAAACCCTTCCACCACATTTTTTTAACATTGTTTTTCAGCAGAACGCCCAACGGACCGTAGTCCCATGTATTGGCAAGTCCGCCGTAAATTTCCGACCCTGAGAACACGAAACCGCGCCCCTTGCACAGGGCAACGATTGTGTCCATTGATTTCTTGTCATTTTGCATTGTTATAGCTCCTTTGTATAGGTGTAAATATATTTTTCAATGCGTCATCTTTAGCTTTTTACTGATGAACTCGGCAATTTTATTGCCGTCTTGTAGTGCTAAAAGCGTATCGCCATCTGTGATTTCGATTTCGTAAGGATAACGCGGTTGCGAAGAATAATCATTCAAACGTTCGCACTCCTCAATGATTTCGTCAAACGAAACATCGGTGATTCTGCACGTTTCTCTTAAAAATTCTAAATCATGCGTTCTTTCGGGCTTAACTCTGGAATAAATCAAGAATGCTTTTAACGCTTTCTCGGCGGATTGCTGACAGTGATAACAGACTATCTCTAATGGTATCGGATACATATTTTTGTATAAATGCTTCGCCGTTGCTAAATCTCTGTCCGAAAATTTAAGCCACTCGGCAACAGCTTCATCCATGCAATTTCACCCCTGTTTCCTTGATTTCGTTTTCAATCGAGTAAAAATATTCTTTACGCCGATTAAATTTACTTTGCTTTCCGACTAGCATATCAATGCTCCGTTTACGCTTTCCTCTCAAGTTTCGTCTTATTGCGCGTGATGCTTCTAATTCGCGCATACCGCCGTCATCGGGAATAACTATATAAAAATCGTAATCGCTGTCATCTTTTGCTGTTCCTCTTGCATATGAACCAAAAAGATATATTTCAGATACAGGAACGCTCGTCAATATACTGTTAACTATTTCGTTTATCTCAATACGTTGCGTTTCATTCATAACAATCACCCTACTTCCCCACACAAAATTTTTCAAATATCTGATTCAGAACCGCCTCGCTGACTGTTTTTACACCCAATACTAACAATAATAGCGAACTTGCCCAAAAAAACTTCGCCATTTACCGATAATGTCATTACTTCTGGCTTCAATAATTTCCATAATATTTTTAAGAACATTCAGCGGTATTCTGGAATCATTATTACACAGCAGACACTTACCCGCCTTAGTTATCCATATTTTAGTCGCGTTTTCAGAAGGCACTCCTTCTGAAACATGAACATGAATAAATTCAAGAGGTTTTCCTTCATTTGCCCAAAAGTAGACAATATATGATCCAATTCTAAAAATTTGAGGCATTATTGAATCCGCCTTCGTTAGCAAATCTGATTATCAAGTGTGCCGTAGATTCTATTACTTCATGATACTTTTCTATATCATTTGTTGTAAAATCCGCTATTTCGTCCCATTTGTAATCAGGTAAATAACATATTGCCGACTTAAACCCTCCCTCAACGGGTTTCTCTATATATACCTTGACTTTGCCATCTCTCAACATTTCAGAATGCACGATTTCAGTTCCATCATCCAGTTGAATAAACGGATACATCATTAACATTCCCTCCCCACATTACTTCCCCACACAAAATTTCTCAAATATCTGATTCAGAACCGCCTCGCTGACTGTTTTTCCTGTCAGCTCGGCTAACGCGTTAAGCGCAAACTCCAGTTCTCCCAACGCCACGTCCGGCGGTATTCCGTTCGCTATCGCGTCCCTTGCCGCCGCCACGCCGTCAAGACTTTGGCGTATCGCGTGGGCGTGCCGCGCGTTTGAGATATATACATCTCCGGTTTCGGGAATGACGGCGGCGGATTTTATCCTGTCAACCAGTTCGTCAATGCCCAGACCCGTCAGCGCGGATACGTAAACCGCGCCGTCATACTCAATGTGCGGCAGGTCGCATTTGTTGATAATCAATATGGTGTTCGGGGCATATGCGGGCGGGCGATGACCGCAAGAACCGTCAACAACATACAGCGTCAGCCGCGCGTTATCTATAATTTCTTTCGCCCTTCTCACGCCCTCGGCTTCGATAACATCTGCGGTATCCCTAAGCCCCGCCGTGTCGTGCAGCACAACGCGATGACCGTCCAGTATAACGCTTTCGGAGAGACTGTCGCGCGTTGTTCCCGCGATTTCCGTGACAATCGCCCTGTCATAGCCCAAAAGCGCGTTAAAGAGCGATGATTTTCCCGCGTTGGGCGGCCCGGCTATCGCAACGGATATGCCGTCTTTGATAAACCGTCCGCGTTCGTAACTGTCAAGCAGTTTCTGAAGCGTTGCCGCCGCGTTTTCAAGCCCGGCTTGGATACCGGCAAGCGTTAACGCCGGAATGTCGTCTTCGGGATAATCGACCTCGGCGGCGACATTCGCGATTACGGCGGTCAAGCTGTCCCAGACCTCGTTAATCATATGCGACACCGCGCCTTTGAGGTATCCGAGCGCGTTACGCGCCGAAATAGGCGTGCTTGCTTCAATGAGGTCACACACCGCTTCGGCTTGCAACAAATCCAACTTGCCGTTTAGCATTGCGCGGCGCGTGAACTCACCCGGTTCGGCGGGACGCGCTCCCGATTTATACAAGGTCTCCAGTGTGTGGGCAAGAATGGACGGCGATCCGTGCGCGTAAATCTCCACGACTGTCTGCCCGGTGTAGCTGTTAGGCTCGCGCATTACACAGGCAAGCGCGTCGTCATATGCCGCCCCTTCGCTGTCGGTCAGCACAACCCTTGTCATAACGCGGTTTCGCGTTCCGCGAAGCCCGCCGCATACCTTTGCGGCTATTGCTTCCGCGTTGTTGCCTGATAATCTTATAATGCCGACCGCGCCGCGCCCCGCAGGCGTTGCAAGCGCGGCAATGGTATCGGTGAACGTATTCATGCGGGTATTTTAACATATGTATGCCGCTTAGTCAATAAAAACGGGGATTTGAATTTGCAGGGGGGCGGGCAAGTTGTAAAATGAAATGCCCAACTGAATAAAAAAGAGACCCAAGACGGACGAAACCAGTTATACTTGAGTTGAGATACAAAAGAGAACTGGAGGGGGCCGAAATGGGTCAAGAACATC
>WRJE01000090.1 GCA_009782385.1 Oscillospiraceae bacterium
CGGGTGAGTTTAAGATGCCCGCGCCCCAGCTTGGGCGGCTGAAAGTCGGACGACCCATATCCCAGAGCTTCACAACCAAAGAGGCGGCGTATTACATTCTCGGAACGTGTGACCCCGGAAAGAAACTGCTTGTCAACGGCGCGGAGGTAAAGGATATTTCCAAAGAGGGATATTTCGGTTATTACGCAACCCTTAAAATCGGCGCGAATAACTTTAAGTTTACTCAAGACGGTCAGACAGCCGTTACAGTATCAATAACCCGCAAAACTGACCCCATAACACCCGCAACGCCTATGAGTACCATCGGCATTGTTGCCGGTTCGGTGTTCCCGAAGAGCGCGAACGAATACCGCAGACCGGGCGAAATGGTAACGCTAAACTGTACAGCCCCGATTGGCGCGGCGGTAAAGGTAACGATAGGCGGAAAGACATATGACATGACCCCCGCTTCAAAAACCTCGCCGGGCAGCGGCGCGTATCCGACCACATACACCTATCAATATACTTTCCCGACAACGGCGGAGACCGGGAAATTAGTTACAATAGGAACGCCGAAATATACTATGACATATAAAAACAACAGCTACTCGCGCGACGCGGGCGGCGCGCTCATATCAATAACTCCGAACGCGCCGTATTACGCGGCGGTTACATCGAATAACGCTTTTGTATATCCCAACAATACAACCACGGGCGGCCCGAAAGCCGAACTTATTAAAGACCAGAAAGATTATGTGACGGCAGTGGCGGGCAACGGGGATTGGGTGCGGCTCGCTTCGGGCGGATGGGTGCAGAGAGGAGACGTGACGCTGACAACCGAAAGCGGAGCGTTGACGAGCGAAGCGTCCGCTCCTGTATATGCCGTTGGCGCGAAGCTGGATACACTGTCGTTAAAAATGAATAAGCTGACGGCAACGGATATAACTTTTGAGGGTAAAACACTTGTTTATACGGTTTCAAACACCGCGGCAGCCCCGAAAATAACACTCCCTTCCGGCAGCGTCATTACAGACATCAAGTCGGAGGTTAAGAGCGGCTCTGCCGTTTACACAATGACGGTTGGAGACAGATTTGACGGTTACTACCTGACCTCCGATAACGGTACGCTGATACTTAACCTAAAACGCCGCCCCAAAACACAGGGCGGTGACAAGCCGCTCGCGGGCATCCACATCCTGCTTGACCCCGGACACGGGGGAACGGATACAGGCGCGATCGGACCATTAGGCGCAGCTCTTGCCGAGAAGCATATGAACCTTGCCCTCGCCCATAAGATGAAGGCTGTTTTAGAAGCTCAAGGCGCGGAGGTTTCGTTAACACGCACGGGCGATACGTCTCCCACGCTAACCGATCGCCTTGAAATATCTCGCAGATTGCGTCCCGACCTGTTCCTTTCACTGCACACGGACAGTGTCGCGGAGAGTACGGATTCGGCAAATATCAGGGGCGCAACGACCTTTTACCGCAACAACGCGGGCAAGGGATTCTCGGACTTGCTTATAGACACCCTTAAAACGAACGAACTGTACGGCAAGCGAGCGTCAAGACAGAGTAATTTCTTTGTAATACGTCCCACATGGACACCGTCCGTATTGGTCGAAACGGGATTTATCTGCAATGTGGGCGACTTTAGCCGACTGTCAAGCGAAGATGAGCAATATAAAATCGCGGCGTTGATGGCAGAGGCTATTGCCAAATATTTCAGTTAATGTGAAGATAACGGAGCTAAAAGGCATAGGCGCGGCTCGGTCAAAAGCGTTCGCGCGGCTCGGGCTTGAGGATACGCTTGACCTCCTGCGCTGTTATCCCGCCGATTACGAGGACAGAACCGTTTTCGCGAAAATACGGACATTGATTCCGGGACATACCTGCTGTGTTCGGGCTATGATTGCCGATGAACCGCGCGAGTCGCGCATACGAAACGGGCTTACACTGACAAAGTTAACAGTCGTCGATGAAACAGGGCGGCTGTTTCTCACGTTCTTTAACTCCCCGTATGTGAAGCAATCCCTTGTTAGGGGCAAATCATACGTTTTTTACGGCAAGGCGGAATTTAGCAACAACCGCACCTGTATGACGAATCCGGTCTTTGAGACTGAGAGCCGCCAAAGCGTGACAGGTCGGATTGTACCCATATACGGACTTACAAAGGGTCTGTCGCAGTATAATGTGCGAAGCGCGGTAACTCAGGCGTTGGAGTGCCATTCCGTCCCTGACGGCGACCCTCTGCGGCAGATACACGCGCCCGATAATATGACAAAACTGCAAGAAGCGCGTAATATTCTGGCGTACAACGAGTTGTACGCGCTGGCGTTGCGGCTTGCGGAACTGAAAGCGGAACGCGCCGCGAAAGCGGGCAACATATTCCCTAAACTGAGTATTGACGAGTTTGAGAACACCTTACCGTTCACATTAACAGCCGCGCAAAAACGCGCGATGACCGAAACCGATACGGATATTTCCAACGGCTCATTAATGGCGCGGCTCGTACAGGGAGATGTCGGATCGGGCAAGACGATGGTCGCCGCTTACGCGGCTCTGCGGGCTTGTCGGGGAGGGTATCAGGCGGCACTGATGGCACCGACAGAGCTGCTCGCGTCACAGCACTACGCAACGCTGAAACCGCTGATGGACGAATGGGGCGTTTCATCCTGCCTTCTGACAGGGCGCATAACACCCGCAAACAAGGCTAAACTGCAAAGGGAGATAGCCGATGGAAAAATTGATTTTATTGTCGGCACTCACGCGCTGATTTCTAAGAACACGGCGTTTTCAAATCTCGCGCTTATCATCACCGATGAACAGCACCGCTTCGGCGTTTCGCAGCGCGAAACCCTGCAAGCCAAAGGCAATGACGCGCATACGCTGTATATGTCCGCGACACCGATACCGCGAACGTTGGCGTTACTGCTCTACGGCGAGTTGGACGTATCTGTGATAGACGAACTGCCGCCCGGCAGAACTCCGGTCAAGACATACGCTGTAAACGAGGCTTACCGCGAGCGCATAGACGGTTTTATTAGAAAAACCGTTGACGGCGGCGGTCAGGTATTTATCGTCTGCCCATCGATTGAATCTCCGGATTTTGCCGATGCCGTCAGCGTTCACGAGCGGCTTTCCGGTGTTTTCACCGACATGGAGATAGGGCTTGCACACGGCAAATTAAAGCAGAAAGACCGCGCGTTTGTGATGGACAGGTTCTCAAAGGGCGAGATACCCATACTGGTGGCGACTACAGTCATCGAGGTCGGCGTTGATGTACCCAATGCCGCGCTGATGGTGGTCGAGAGCGCGGAACGCTTCGGTTTGGCGCAGCTGCACCAGCTGCGCGGGCGTGTCGGACGCGGGCGGCGCGAGTCTTTTTGTGTGCTGTTTAACAGCACGGGCGGCGAACAGGCGGCGAAACGCTTGAAAACACTCGAAAAATCTAATGACGGTTTTGAAATTGCGGAAATTGACTTGCAAATGCGCGGCTCGGGCGACTTTTTCGGCACACGTCAGCACGGGCTTCCCGAACTGAACCTGCCGCGCGGATACGATATTTCCATAATAAAAAAAGCGCGTGAAGACGCGCTTAGGACACTTGGAGGAAACTGATGCACTATATTCGCTACATTATCGCCGGCGGCTGTACTACAGTCGTCAACTTCGGGATATACACCGCGCTGACACGCGGCGCGGGACTGGAGGAAAACCTTTCAAACATTATCGCGGTCACTGTTTCCGTCCTGTTTGCCTATATGATAAACAAGCTGTATGTGTTCCGCTCAAAGGTTGACAATCCGCTCGCGCTTGCGCGTGAGTTTGTCATGTTTGCCGGAGCGAGGGTTTTTACCATTGCGATTGACATAGGCGGACTGTATGTGCTGTTTAATCTGTTGAAATTCAACGATTTGCTTGCGAAGGTTGCGATAAGCGTTATTATAATGGTGTTGAATTACCTTATTTCAAGGTTTTTGGTTTTTAGGAAAAAGCAAGGCAGGGATTGACTTGCCCTGCCTTGCGCCTGTGATAAGGATGGTGCTATGTATTGAAAATCGGCGAGATAAATCCGAAACATTTTGAAGGTATATTTGCGATTATAGATAAAGATGTTGTTGTAACTGAAAAGCAGATAGCGCATATAAAAGAGCGTCATCCGCAAGATTATGAGCGTTATGCGGGATACATACCGCAAATCTTAAAAGACCCCGACTATATCATAGAAGCGAATAGACCGAACAGCGTAGTATTGATGAAGTGCATTACAGAAAACAGCGAACATTTTCAACTAATTTTAAGATTGAAAGCGGAAGATGACAGAACTGAGTTTATGAACTCCATAATTACGTTTATGAAAATTGATGATAAACGATTTAGAAGATATTTGCGTACAAAAAAGATTCTTTACAAATCAGTATAAGTATGTTATAATAAAAGTACAATAAGGATAGGTATTTGAGGTGGTCAATTTCGTGGCAGCCACACGCCGATGGCATGACAGGCGCAAGCCGAGAGATGCAGGGGAACGCCACGCCTGCCAAATACCAAAAAACCGCTCTTTACAGGGCGGTTTTCCTTTTACCCATACCTAATAGAAGGGTGTGAACACATTTGCTAAAACTTTGTTTTGGGAGTTTACTATTTGACAAATCAGAGTTATCCTATATAATGTAAACAGGATTTATGACGAGAGGATTGACGATATGCCGGATAACTTAACAGTTCTTCCCGGCAAGGTCGGAAAGATAACGGAGACTGTAATAAATACGTTGGGACTGACAGTCACGCCGGACACGCCTATTTACATAGGTGAATCGAATATAAACCACATGATGAAAAGACATCCCAACGAGTATATCAAGTACGGCGCGTATATTCACGATATAATAAACGCCCCGGATTATGTTGGTATCAAACCTAATGATGATTCAATAGAATATGTCAGAAATTTTCCTGTTGATAATGATTATGTTAAGGTTGCAGTCCGTGTATCGGGAAGCGGCACATACTTCGCCCGCTCGATTTATATATTAAATCCGAATAAGGTAAATAACTTTATTGAAACAGGAACACTAAAACCCTTGACATTGGGACAAGCATAATTTATAATGTAGACGGATAGAATGTTACGAGTATCAGAGGACGGAACGGGCAGCCGTCACCCCTTGAAAAAGGTTTGGAAATGTAGGAGTGTCGCCCTACCTGATACTCATAAACAAAAAAGCGGGCGGTTGCCGTTATCGGTAGCCGCCCGTTCCTTTTGCGATGGCGACCGATGGAAACAACAACCCCGCCTGTGCTGTAGCATAGGCGGGGTTGTTTTGGGAATTTACTTTTACGTTAGTTTGCCGTGTAAATTTAACTACTTGTGAAGAAACTTTTGGCAAGTTGTAAAATGAAATGCCCAACTGAATAAAAAAGAGACCCAAGACGGACGAAACCAGTTATACTTGAGTTGAGATACAAAAGAGAACTGGAGGGGGCCGAAA
>WRJE01000091.1 GCA_009782385.1 Oscillospiraceae bacterium
AAAGTCCTAATCAAATCCTCGAGAATTATCAAGCGGTAATGTAACTATACTTTTTGTGTTCTTTGCTATTTTTTTGTTACCTATCATTGACACCTTTACATATTTCACCACACCCTCGCCGTGTTATGGCTTGACTTTTCATATGAACTGTTGTAAAATGCTGATGGCAAAGGAGCGCGTAATGCTGAAGAAAACATTTACAACAAAAAATATCGTACTTATGGGATTGCTTGTTGCCATGTCGGCGGCTCTCAAGCTCGTGTCCGTATGGGCTGCGCCCGACCAAAAGCTGTTGGACATCTCCTTTTTGCCGCTTGTCGCGGGCGCGGTAATGCTCGGACCCGCCGCCGCGCTGATGTTGGGCTTGGTGTCTGACACGGTCAACTATATCGTCAGACCCATGGGGGCGTACTTTCCCGGATACGCGCTCAGTCTTATGGTGACCTGCCTGCTTTTCGCCATATGGCAGTTTAATAAACCAATTAGGATATGGCGAATAATGGGCGCGCATTTCTGCAACATCGTTATCGTATATTTCGGCTTGAACTACGTGTGGAGAATGATGCTCACCGGAACTGCCGCCGCCGTCTTCTTCACCCAAGTGCGCCTTGTCACAAACGCCGTTCTGTTCCCGTTTATGGTTATCTCTATTTACGGGATGCTGCAAGCGGTGAATAACTACAGGATGCAAAAGAATGAACGTTGATATCTTAGGTGTAAAATTCGATAATGTGACCCTGCCCCAAGCGGTTTCACGCGCTCTCGCGCTTATTGAAAAACGCGGCGGTCACTATGCCGTCACCGCTAACGCGGAAATACTGCTTAACACCGAGTACAACGCCCACGCCCGCCTCGCGCTGACAAGCGCGGACTTAACACTTGCCGATGGCATAAGTATTGTCCGCGCGGCAAAAAGGCTCGGGCATCCCCTTAAAGAGCGCGTTGCGGGTATCGACTTCGCGCAGTCGTTAATGCAGGCTTGTACCGGAAAGCGTTTCTTTCTATTAGGCGCGAAAGACGGCGTTGCCGAAGCGGCGGGGGAGCGGCTCGCGGAGAAATACGGCATAGTTATATCCGGCACACAGCACGGTTATTACACCGATGAAAACGCCGTGCTTGAGAAAATCCGTGAATCCGAAGCCGATGTGCTGTTTGTGTGCCTTGGCTCACCCCGGCAAGAGATATTCATGCTTGACAACAGAGATAAGGTTGGCGGCTGCTTTATGGCGGGACTTGGCGGATGCTTGGATGTATGGTCGGGCAGGATGAAACGCGCACCGAAAATATTTATAGCACTGAAACTGGAATGGCTCTATCGTTTGATAAGACAGCCTTCGCGGCTAGGGCGCGTTGTAAAGCTAAGACACTTCACACCCGCTATAAAAAGGCAGAGAAGGGCAGAGAAACATTGATTATAGTAATTGAAGGCATAGACGGTTCGGGCAAGTCAACGCAGTTATCGCTGTTAAAACAGCGATTAAACGCGGACGGCATAGAGTTCCACGCTCTCGACTTCCCGCGCTATGACAGACCGGGCGGTCAGCTCGCTAAAATGTATCTGCAAGGGGTGTTCGGGAAAAAACCCAACGATGTTAATCCCTATGCCGCGTCGTCTTTTTATGCCGTTGACAGGATTTCGTCATTCCTTGAGGACTGGAGAGACATCTACAAGCAGGGCAAGCTGATTATCTCCGACCGTTACACCACTTCAAACGCGACGCATAACGGCTCGAAGTTCCCTCCCGAAGAACGCGCGGCGTTCTTTGACTGGCTGTTCACATTTGAATACGGCTACTTGGGACTTCCGAAACCGGATATGACAATTCTGCTCGATATGCCCGTTGACAGCGTGCAGGAACTTTTGAGCAATCGCATCGGCGGCAAGGATATACACGAACGCGACACGGCATATCTCCGTCTGTGTAGGGAAAGTGCTTTACAGGCGGCGGAGCTGTATGATTGGCGTGTTGTAATGTGTGCGGGTAATGACGGGCAGCCCCGCGCTGTGACGGATATCGGTGATGAAATTTATGGTATTATATCGGAGGTTATATGTTAGACCTCAAACCTATGCGTCTGGAAGACGGAGACACTTACCGCAGCTATACAAAAGATTTACGTTCAAGCGAGAACTCGTTTACGGCGGTTTTCGGTTGGATGCACAAGTCTAAAATGCTTGTTTGTGAGAGAGACGGCTTGTTCTTCCGTTTTTCCGATACGCAAGAACCGCTCTATATGTTTCCCCTAAGCCGCGAACCTATGAATGATGAAACGATGGACTACGCGCTGTCTCTAATGAGATGGGACGCGGACGAACGCGGCAAACCGTTGGTAATCGGACATATAATCGAGGAACAGGCCGAGTTTTTGAGAGATAGGTCATTTGATATTAAGGAGAACCGCGATTACGCCGATTACCTCTACAACGCTTCTGACCTTCTGGAGCTGTCGGGCAGAAAATACCACGCGAAGCGAAACTATATCGCGCGTTTTCAGCGGGAATACAACTGGCGTTACGAGGATATAACCAATGATAACCTTAACGATGTTTGGGATTTCCAAGAGCGGTGGTGTCGCAAAAACAACTGTGAAGAAAATGTTAGCTTGCAGGAAGAAGCCACCAGTATTGCGTTGATGCTGTATAATCTTGAGAACCTAAAAGCCAAAGGCGGATTGCTGAAAGTGGATGACAAGGTAGTTGCCTTTACAGTAGCGTCTAGGGTCGGCTATGACACCCTTGAGGTGCATATAGAGAAAGCGGACTATGATGTGGTCGGCAGTTACCCCATGATTAACCGTGAGTTTCTAAGGCATAACCTAACGCCGGATATAAAATACATCAACCGCGAAGAGGATTTGGGATTGGAGAATCTTAAAAAAGCAAAGATGTCATATAATCCTTGCCGTCTTCTGATGAAATATACGGCGGTGTAGTTTTATGGTGCGATACGCGAGAGACGATGATATTCCGGCGATGAAAATGATTTGGAACGCCTGTTTCCCAAGAGATATAGAATACGGGGAGTTTTTCTTTCGGGAGCTCTACAGTAAGGCGGTTCTTTTTGAACAGGACGGCAAGGTCACGGGAATGCTGCATATGCTGCCGTTCACCCGCGATGACGGTGAATCCGTGACCTATATATACGGCGTGAGTGTCCTGCCGGAGCATAGAGGTAACGGGCAGTCCGCCGCTCTTATAAAAGAAGTGTTGAGAACCAACACCATATGCGTACTCATTCCCGCCGAACCGTGGCTTTTCGGATTTTACGGAAACTTCGGGTTCAAAACCGTATTTTTCCGGCATAATTTTACTACACCGCCCCTTAATACCGCACGCAAAGCGAAAAAAGCCGATATACCGTTTTTAAGGGACATATACGCAAAGTCCGTAACGCCGCGCTTGGAGCGCACAGACAGGCATTGGGAACACTATTTGAATGATGTTTTTATTTTCAGCGGCGGATATGCCGTTATATCCGGGGAGCGCGTGATTGAAGCGTTCGGAGATGGAATGTCACCGACAATGACAAATATCCCGTATGGAATGGCGACAGGATGGAAGGAAAAATCATATTTGGGGTTAATGTACGATTAAGGAGGAGATAAAATGGTCCATATTTTTCTTGCGGACGGATTCGAGGACATCGAAGCCATCGCGCCGTTAGATATTCTGCGCCGCGCGAATATTGAGGTTAAGACTGTGGGAGTTTCGGGCAAAAGTGTAACATCATCGCACAGAGTGACCGTACAGGCGGATATTCTGCTCGAAGACGTTATGCTTGACGGCTGTGAAATGCTCGTCTTACCCGGCGGTTCGGGCTTTGCCGTTCTTGAAAAATCCGAAACTGTTTTAGAGCTTATACGCAAAGCGCATGATAATGGTATTATCCTTGCCGCGATTTGCGCCGCGCCAACGATTTTGGCAAGGCTTGGACTGCTCAACGGGCGGCGCGCCGTCTGCTTCCCGTCTATGGAAGACGCGCTTATACAAAACGGGGCGCGGGTTCAACCGGACGAGACAGTCACGCATGACGACCACATTATAACGGCTCAGGCGGCGGGTTCATCATTTGATTTCGGGTTGAAGCTCGTCTCTATGCTGCGCGGCTGGGCAGCCGCCGAGACCGTCAGAAAAGGGATATACTATAATAACAACAGACGCGACTTGACGTAGATATAATATATATGTAGGGGCGGTCGTTTCGTCCGCCCGCAGGCAGATATTTAGGGCAGTGGAGGAACACATGGCAAAGGCAAACACAGAAAATGACAGGGCTGAACGACCCAAACTAATAACGGGTTTTTTGGCGGGCATACTTTACTTTTTCTTTGTGGTGGGGGTATCCGCCGCTATTGCCGCGCTCGCGTGGCAATCGGCAAAGGATGTCCTCGGGCTTATGAAAGAGGATAACGAAGCTACTATCATTATAACAGACGGCATGGAAATTGCCCAAATTTCAAAGGCATTGAAAGACAAGGGCATCATCGAGCATCAGTGGCTGTTCACCCTGTATTGCAGATTTTCTAAATCCGGAGAGAAAATAATCCCCGGTGAATATACTGTAAACGCCCTGCTTGACTACCGCGCGTTGGTACACAATATGCGCGGCACACCGGCTGAACGAGAGGAAATAAGGCTGTCAATACCGGAGGGATACAATCTTAGGCAGATAATTGACCTTTTTGCCGAGAACGGCATCGCGGACGCGGACGCGCTGTGGGAGACGGCGCAGTTCCGCAACTTTGAATACTCGTTCCTCGGCTCGATACCATTTGAAAGGAACAGGCTTGAAGGCTTTCTGTATCCCGACACTTATGACTTTTTCATCGGCGAAAGCCCCGCTTCGGTATTTTCAAAAATGCTCTCGAACTTTAACCGCAAGTTCAATATCGAGTACCGTGACCGCGTGAAAGAGCTTGACATGACCGTTTCGGAGATAATCACACTGGCATCGTTAATCGAGAAAGAGGCGGCGAACGATGATGAACGCCCGATTATTGCGTCTGTCATTTATAACCGCATGAAGAACACAAGGGAGACGGGCGGTTTACTGCAAATCGACGCAACGGTCCAGTATATACTGCCCGCGCCCAAGCCGCGCCTCCTGTATGAGGATTTGGAAATTGACAACCCGTATAACACGTATATATATGAAGGACTGCCGCCCGGACCGATTGCAAGCCCCGGGCTTGAGTCCATCCGCGCCGCGCTCTATCCGGCGGATACGGGCTACTA
>WRJE01000092.1 GCA_009782385.1 Oscillospiraceae bacterium
AAAAACATTTAATGTGGAGAAAAACGCAGAACAATCTTTTTCAGAAATTGCTAAAGTCACAGAAAAAGGCAAATATCGTTTCAATATAGCAAACGCGAATGTCAATGCTTTTGCCAATATGCTGTCTGTCGGTGTCCAGTTCGCAATTTTTCTGGTATCTGGTTGGTTTGTGCTTCGCGGAAACCTAACTGTCGGTGCCATTGTTGCCATAACACAATTAAGCGGCAATATTGTTGCGCCAATAATGCAAATTACACAGCAAAGCGCACTCATGAAGTCGGTAAAATCTGTAAATGACCGCGTCTTAGGGGTGATGAGACCAATAGGCGAAAATAATAAAAGTAAAATACTGAAACAACTTAAAAGCGGATTTTCTGCAAAAAATCTTACCTTTTCGTATGATGGAATAAAACAAGCTGTCAACGGATTGACATATGATTTCAAGAAAGGCGGAAAATACGCAATCGTAGGTGGCAGCGGCAGCGGAAAGTCCACTTTTCTCCGTCTGCTGACGGGCTATTATGACAATTACGGCGGTGAACTGCTAATTGACGGTATGGAAATACGAGATATACGTTCCGAAAGCATTTATAGCAGAATAACTATGTTGCATCAAAATGTGTTTTTGTTTGACGATTCATTGAGAAACAATATCACGCTATACAATCAATACTCAGACACAGAGTATGAAAATGTGATTGAAAAAGCAAATCTGTCAGGGATAATGGTTTCTCCCTCAGATAACGCGCTGACAAAGTTAGGAGAAAGCGGAAAGACACTATCCGGCGGCGAACGTCAGCGTGTAGCAATCGCGCGTGCAATGATAAAAGGCTGCGATGTCTTGACCTTGGATGAGGCGACAGCCAACCTTGATAATGAAACTGCATATAACATAGAAAAGTCATTGCTAGAGGTTACTGATTTAACATACATTTTCGTTACACACCGATATAACAAAGAATTGCTACGCAAGTGTGATGGGATTATTGTCATGCACGACGGGGAAATTGTGGATAGCGGCAATTTTGATGAATTATATGATAAGAAAGGTTATTTCTACAGCCTTTATACTATAACCGAGGGGGTGAAAATGTGATTTGTGAAAAATGCGGATCGAACGATTTTGTATGCATAAGTATGCCGGATAACAGAAACACGACAATCGTAATTTCCGCAGGCAAGGAAATCGCGCGTGAGAGCATTGGTGAAACACCTGAGAAAATATCCGTGTGCAAAAAATGCGGTTCTGTAACAGTGGAAGGCGATAGAAAGAATTCATGACGTTTTTGAAATTGAGGAAACTGAGATTGCGGTTTCCTCTGTTATTTTTATTTCCGAACTTTTTTCGCTATACGCGCATTATTTTTGCTTAAATATGATTTGTATTCGGTTCTGAAATCACGCGACCGCTTTTGGGAGAGAGGTATTTTACTGCCGTCATTCATTGTAACAATGTAATCCTTAATGGACGTAATATGCCGCAAGTTAACAATGAAACTTTTATGAGGAGCGGCAAAAGCATAACCGCTTACAAGTGAAAAAACATTTTTCATTGTATCATTGCAAAAGAATTGCGAATGCTGTGTTTTTATGCGTATCTTTCTTTCGCAATATTCAAAATAGAGTATCTTTGAAACAGCGATTGTTTTAAGTCCTTGCTCTGTCAGAAATTCTATGCACAGATACATTGAATCGTAATCTAAATATCGCCGTATACTTTCAAGAATTGTGTCACAGTCACTATCTGCTATCGGGTCATTAGCATATGTAATAAAATTAAAAGTTTTATGCCCTTTGAGATTTTTGCTTTGCTCAATATAGGCGAGAAGTTTATTTTCGTCAGTATCCCGCAAGTACTTATTCAAGAAATACAGATGAAAAGTCCGACCGGAAGCGATTAATGAATCAACATCACAAAACGGTATAATAGAATATACAACGGCTGTTCCGCCTAATAACGCGGTTATTCTTGATTCGACTTTTGCTGCGCTGTTCTGCATTGCACATAATGCCACATTAAACATTACAACACATCCCCTCCGTAAATAGTCATGACAACCTCCCCAAAATAACTATGCCCGTCAAAGGGCGTGTTTCTGCCTTTTGAAGCAAACTTTGAGCTGTCCACCGTAATTTCGCGCTCAAGATTTACAAGCACGACATCACCCGCCATACCGATGTCCAACGTGCCTTTGTTTATTCCCAGCAACCGCGCGGGATTGCGGCTCATCAGCTCTGACAGCTTAGATAAAGGCAGGTTGTTCTGACGGCACAGAGTTGTATAGCACACGGAGAACGCTGTTTCAAGCCCCACCAATCCGGGTGCGCCGTTCAGTTTATCCTGCGCCGTGTGGGGCGCGTGGTCGGTGGCAATCGCGTCTATCTGTCCGTCAAGTATGGAATTAATAAGTGCCATCCTGTCCGATTCGCGCCTTAACGGAGGATTGACGCGGAAGTCCGTACTGTCATTGAGCGCGATATGGTGCGGCGTGACTTCAAGTGTTACGGGCAAGCCGCGCCGTTTCGCGTCAATGATTGCGTTCATTGAAAATTCGGTGGAAACATGGCAGAAATGAACTTTCAGATTACCCGCGCCATACTTTTTGCAGTATAGGTCAACCAGATATAAATCACGGATAGTTTCTAAATCCTCGGCGGCATACATATCAACCGCGCTTAACGCCGCGTCCTCCGCATGGACGAGCAGGGGCATACCGAGTTTGTCCGCGCGGTGTAAAACCTCCAAGAACACGCCGCCGGACGCGATGCCGTATCCGTCTTCGGAGATACTCTTAATGTATTGTTTTTCCTCATTGAGAGAGATGTCAAGAGCGTCAAGATGTGCAACGGTTTTACCGTCAAAATCCTTTGTCGCGCTGATTGCCTGATAGACATCGCATATACCGTCCGCCTGAGTAACTGCCTCGCGGGCGATTTCCGTGTTGGAGCAGACGGGGCGCGTGTTCGCCATAGCGTTAAGCGTAGTATAACCGCCTCTCAGCGCGGCGCGCGCGCCGCTTGCGGCGGTTTCCTTGTGTGTAAGTCCGGGCGTTCGCAAGTGGGTGTGCAAGTCCACAAAAGCGGGGAGCGCGTACAGACCCGCCGCGTTAATAACTTTACCGCCGCCCGTTTTTGATATTATACCGTCCTCGATACACAGGTCGCCTTTTCGTTCGCCGCGCCAGTCAACAAGATTTGCGTTGCTGATAATCATATCTCGTAACCGTGAACATGGTCTTCGCAGTAATCGCAGCGGTATGTGCGGGTTTCGGCGTTTTGCAGATGAAAAATGTGCGGTGCTTGTTTTTCCACGGAGGTTATACAGCGCGGATTACGGCAAATGATGACGTTTTCTACTTTTTGGGGCAGTTCCATATTCTTTTTCGCGGTTATAACCCCGTTTTCTATTATTGAAATCGTTGAGTTGTGGTCTATAAGCCCGATTACGGTATAATCGAGGTCGATTATATTTTGAATCTTGATGATGTCCTTGCGCCCCATACGCTTGCTCTCCGCGCCGGAGATAATTACAACCGTAAAATCCGCGTTGTCCAGTTTTAGAAAATGGAACAGTTTTATTCCAAGCCCGGCGCGTATGTGGTCGATTACTATACCTTTCTCAATGGCGTTTACCAAGCGTTCATTTCTCATTATCAAACCTCCTCCAGAAGCATGGACATCAGTGCCATACGGGCGTAAACGCCGCAGCTCGCCTGTTGGAAGTACGCCGCGCGTTCGTCCGCGTCAACCTCATACGCGATTTCATTGACCCTCGGCAGCGGGTGCAGAACGCACATATCCTTCTTCGCGTTTTTTAATTTGTTCATGTCTAAGATGAACAGGTCTTTCAAGCGGATGTAGTCCTCTTCGTTAAAAAATCGCTCTCTCTGCACGCGCGTCATGTAGAGAACGTCCATATGCCGGATACAATCGTCCATGTTGTCGGTCTCCGTATACATAACGCCGTTGTCGTTGAGATAAGTACGCAAAAATCTGGGCATTCTCAGTTCCTCCGGCGATGCGAAGATAAAAGATACGTTTTTATAACGGCTGATGTTTTTAACGAGCGAATGAACGGTGCGCCCAAACTTCAAGTCTCCGCAGCAGCCCACAACCAACCCGTCAATATGCTTTTTTATCGAGCGTATTGTCAGCAAATCGGTCAGCGTTTGGGTCGGATGTTCATGCCCGCCGTCACCGGCATTGATTACCGGCACATCTGAAGCTCCGGCGGCAATCTGTGCCGCGCCCTCTTTGGGATGGCGGATGACTATGATGTCGGCGTATTGACTGACTGTGCGTATGGTGTCGGAAAGGCTTTCGCCTTTCGCCGCCGATGAGGATGAAGCCTCGGAAAATCCGATGACCTGACCGCCGAGCCGCAGAGCGGCGGCTTCAAAACTTAGCCTTGTGCGCGTACTTGGCTCAAAAAATAAGGACGCCATTACACGTCCGTCCAGCAAATGCCTATATTCCTTCGGCGTTTTCATGATTATTTCCGCCAAGGTCAATAATTTGTCTTGCTCGCCAACAGTAAAATCAAGCGTGCTGACGAGACTGCGGTTAGTTAGGCTCATAAATTACCTCATTTCTCTTATGTTTTCTCTATTATAGCATGACGGGGGTAAAATGCAACAGTTATTTTGGCGGGCATGGGTAATATTTGTTCAAACATTAAGTAATCGAGCGACACGTCAAATGTTTTTGCTATTACTCCTGCACTAAAATATAGGAAACCTTTTTATGTCTAAAGAAAGCCATAACATTGTCTTTATTGTGCTGTAACCGCCGCATAAAAGAATGGATTTTATGCTTGATGTCTTTCTTCGTTTTCGGCAAATCCCCTGAATGAACATCTCGCTTCAAAGCATGGTTTGGAGCTTATTGACTGCATTGAGGTGTCTGAGCGGATTGCGGAGGACGGCAAGAAACGACAGGAAATCAGCGTCAAATACAATTTCATCGGAAATGTTGCGGAAACATCCGAAATTACATCGATTGGTGCATAAACACAATGCACCACATTTCAAAAATGCAGTGCATTACGCCTGTGGCGGAGAAGGAGTATCGCCTTATATACCCAACATAACACACCTCGCGGGTAACATCGTTAATATTCGACTACCCCGCGAACAACTAATCAAAGCAGATACCCGATG
>WRJE01000093.1 GCA_009782385.1 Oscillospiraceae bacterium
TTTCAGTTTCTTTTATCGCGTTGGTAACCGCTTCGCGCACTTCATTGGCAACCTGCCCGATTATCGGGCGTTCCTCGGCGGACAGCCTGCCCATATCTTTAAGGATTGCCGTCAATTCGCCTTTGCGCCCAAGGTATTTGACGCGCAAATCCTCCAACGCGCGTTCATCCGCCGCCGAACATATCGCCTCCAACGCGGATTTTCGCATTTGTTCCAGTTGTTCTTTCACGATTTTATAACCCCCGTTTGTAGGGCGCGACGACCCCGGCGCGCCATTTTGAAATAATCCGTTTCGTAGGGGACGATGGTAATCGTCCCGTTTTTCGCGGGCATCCCGTTTATCGCGGGCGGACGAACGGCCGCCCCTACATGGAATATCGTTTCGTATCCGTACCGTTTATCGCGGGCGGATTGCCATCCGCCCCTGCAATATTAGGGCGGGGATTAGCCCCGCCCTTCTTTTTGAATATTCGGGGTTATGCCTTGCCGTTACAGCCCAATACGTTAACCAATTTACGCTTAACCATTTCCTTAATCGCCGCGCGGGCGGGCGTGAGATACTGGCGCGGGTCAAAATGGTCGGGATGTACCGCAAAATGTTCACGCACACTGGCGGTCATGGCAAGTCTCAGGTCGGAGTCGATATTTATCTTGCAAACGGAGCTTTTCGCCGCCTGACGCAGCATTTCCTCGGGAATACCGATTGCATCGGGCATTTTGCCGCCGTATTGGTTAACCTTAGCAACAAACTCGGGGATTACACTGGACGCTCCGTGCAGAACTATGGGGAAGTTAGGCAGGCGTTTTTCAATCTCCTCGAGAATATCAAAACGGAGATGCGGGTTTTGTCCCGGCTTAAACTTAAACGCGCCGTGGCTCGTGCCGATGGCGATTGCAAGCGAGTCAACGCCTGTTTTCTCAACAAATTCTTCGACCTCGGACGGGTTCGTATACTGCGCGTCTTCGGCAGATACATTCACATCGTCCTCAATGCCCGCCAGCTTGCCCAATTCGCCCTCAACGGTAACGCCTTTAGCGTGCGCGTAATCAACGACCTGTTTGGTGAGCTTTATGTTATCTTCAAAAGAGTGCTTGCTGCCGTCTATCATAACCGAGGTAAAGCCGCCGTCAATGCAGGATTTGCAGATTTCAAAGTCATCGCCGTGGTCAAGGTGTACGGCGATGGGCAGCCCGGTGTCGGCAATAGCCGCCTCTATGAGCTTCATAAGGTAAACGTGCTTGGCGTATTTGCGCGCGCCGCTTGAAACTTGCAGGATAAGCGGGGCTTTTTCTTCCATCGCCGCTTCGGTGATACCTTGAATAATCTCCATATTGTTTACGTTGAACGCGCCGATAGCATAGCCGCCGTCATATGCTTTTTTGAACATTTCCTTGGTTGTGACAAGTGCCATATTCTAACAACTCCTCTGTTTTTTGTTAATTATAACTCAAACAGCGGAACGTGTCAAATATTTTATTCGATTGGTCATATGTAGGGCGCGATGTCATCATCGCGCCGTGTTCAACGTCCCATATGTAGGGACGACCTTTGGTCGTCCTCGGGCGGCCAATGACCGCCCCTACATCAGAAACACGTCTACATTCCCGAAGTAAACTTCGTCTTGACCTGATTAATCTCCGAAGCCGGAGCCTGCTTCGTCTGATACCATCCTCTGGAGTTCGCCTCGTTGAACAACTCCGCCTGTACGCAGTGTTCCTCTTTAAGAATGTTGAGAAACTCGTTTCTCAGCTGCTCGCTGACGCACTCACCCGCGAAGGTGTTATACGCCGACGCGATAGTCTTCTGACTTACGATAAAATCGTTTACGATTTCTTTATCGCCCATGGTCTGTGTGTTCATCATGCCGAACTCCCCCTTTACTGTAAATAACCTATCAAGGTATTGTAATGCTGCTGGTGACGGTTTGCGATGGATGTCAGCCTGTTTTTAATTGCCGGGTCACTGCACTGGCTCGCCATGGTGTGGTACTTCTTAACCATGACCTGTTCAACGCCAAGCTGGTCTTCTAATGCCGTGAGTTCCTTCGTTGTTAACATAGATTTCACCCTTTCATTAGTTGGTGTTTTTATTATTTCCGCGAAAGCTAAAAAAATTCGGCTGTGTTTTTGCGGCTGCGCTGGTTTTGCTTGCCGTTGGTGTTCGTTTATGGTATAATTATGTAAATCTGAGACGCAGCATTAGGAGACATGATATGCCGACATTCTTTTTTCCCGCTTTGGACACAGATAATAAAAAAGATTTGCTTGAGGAGATATACTCGTCAAACCGTAAACTCATGCTCAGAATCGCTGAGGGTATACTAAAATCCGGATGCGCGGAAGACGCTGTACATAACGCTTTTTTGCGGATTGCGAAAAATATCGAAAAATTTTCTTCTATTTCATGTAACGAACGGCGTTGCTTATGCGTTACTATAGTGAGGAACATTTCAATCGATATGCTCAGAAAATCGCACAGGGATAAAATGATACCTTGGGATGAAGTCAACGAACCGATTAGACATATAAGCGCGATTGATGAAATCCTCAGGGTTGAGCGATTGTCTGATATAGAACGGTGCATCGGAATGTTAGAACCCGCACTGCGGGATGTGGTGGATTTGTGTTTAGTATTAGAGTATAACACAAGAGAAACAGCCGCATTGCTCGATATTTCGCACGAGGCGGTCAGAACGCGGCTGCATCGCGGAAGAACCAAATTAAAAGAAATGCTTGTGAAAGAGGGTATTACTCATGTCTGATATGAATGAGGAAATGTTTGACGCGATGATTAAAGTCGCGGGGCGCGAGGTTATGCGCCGGGAAATGGACGCAATGCCATCGGAAGATGATATTGATGTAACTTTTACATCGGGATTTGAGCGCAAAATGAAAAGACTGATAAAACGCAAACGGTATGAATTATCTTCCCTTCCTGTGAAAATGCTGCGATATGCCGCTGTTTTCGTTGCAATTATCTCTGTTTCGTTTACCAGCGCGTTTGCGCTTGTTCCCCCGTTCCGTGAGCTCGTTGTCAAGGCGACCATTGAATGGACGGGCGTATCGGCAAATTTCACGTTTACTGAGAGTTACGAAAGTTTAAGCGATGGAATCCGCCCCGGATATATTCCCGAAGGATTTGTTGAGGTTAATTATTGGGAAGGTTATACTATCATTGATATTACATATGCTGATGATACATCGCGGGAATTTTACTATTCGAGAGGAGGAATCGGAAGTGGAAGTATATTATCAATAGATTCCGAACACAGCGATTATTATAAAGATATTATTAACGGAATGGAGGCACATATATTTGTTTCTAACGAAGAGGGCTATCCTTCATATATCATCTTCAACGACAATACATTTTCATACAGTGTTAACGGTTATATCTCCATTGAGGAACTGCTACTCATAGCTGAAAGCGTACCTTTTGAAAAATAAATAAAATATTTTTCAAAATCATGTAACATTTGCCATCCCTAATTCGTTTATTAAGTAGGGGGAAATAAAACGCCCTACTATTAAACAAAGGAGATGGTTCAAAATGAAACGGATTGTGGCATGGTTTGTGGTACTGGCGGTGATTGCCGGTATGGGAGTTCCCGCATTAGCCAACATCGGAATAATGCCGATGAACATCAATGTTTCAAGATTTGTCACAGAGCTGACATTTGACGGAACAACAGCAAATTGTGAGGGTCTGGTTCAAGGGCTGTCCGGCACAACCAATGTTACCGCGACCTACACCCTGTTACGCAAAGAAGTAAGCGGTGCGTACACGACAGTTAAGACATGGTCGAATCAGAGCGTCAGCGGCACAACCCTGCGGTTCTTTGAGACGTATACCGTAACCAAAGGGTATACCTACCGCCTTACCTGCTCGGCAAAGGTCACCCGCAACGGGACGACTGAGACACTCAACAACTGGGTGGAGGCTAAGGCGTAGTAAGCAACCCACCGCAACCCACAGCAAGCACTCGCGGGAGTGGCTTGTCGGAAAAAATTTAACTAAGGAGATTAACAATCATGAAAAAGAAAATTTTGCTCCTTCTTTCTCTGATATTAGTGGTATCTTTGATAGCAGGTACATTTGCATTTGCGTATCCGCAAGAAGCTAAAGCAGAAGATGATAATCACATTCATGCGGATGGCTGCTTACATGAGATATACTTTGAAGCCAATGATGAACTGACGAAACTCCACGCGGAGTTTGACGCTTTTCGTAATAATCCCAATGCGATAATGATAAGGGATGACGAAACCTTTACTCTTACCATTGAAATCTGGCCCGATAATATCGCCGCGACTTCAAGCGGATGCAGTGCCGGAAATCATACAAATGTTATTACAATGGGTTCACAAAAGGTACTGCAGCATAGCTCGGCATCTCATCCGACATATTGTCAGTTAGTCACAACTACATCTTGGAGATGTACTGCTTGCACTACAATCGGTTCAGAAAAAACATATTCGTATCATTGGTGTCCGAGTCCAACCTTTAAGTTTGATTAATAACACAAAGTGAATCGGGGCGCGGTGTCACCACCGCGCCGTTTCCTCATGCAGGGGCGGCCTTTGGTCGCCCCCGCCCCCTGCATAACACACATCATTTTTTTCCCCGGCGCGACCAAAGGGTATACCCTACAACCGCCATATGTACGGGACGCGCCCCCGCGCGCTCCCCCCCCAAAAAACCCAATG
>WRJE01000094.1 GCA_009782385.1 Oscillospiraceae bacterium
GATGGGCAAGAAGGGTATGTCTGCCGAGACGCTGTGGAAGATTGCCAAGGCGTTGGAGGTTTCGACGGACTGGTTGTCGGAGGGGTAGGTACGTATAGGGTTGCTTTTATTATATACTCAAAAACCCACCCTCAACGCAAACCCATATGACAACACAAAAATCCGGTTCGTATTTGGGTCGGGACACTCCACCAAAATCAACCCAAAAAGCCCTGCGATTGCAGGGCTTTTCGCTTTTTGCACGACCATATT
The DNA here is from genome assembly GCA_009782385.1 of Oscillospiraceae bacterium. Classification (GTDB taxonomy): domain Bacteria; phylum Bacillota; class Clostridia; order Oscillospirales; family UBA929; genus WRMG01. The sequence continues at coordinate 253 of WRJE01000094.1, forward strand.
TTCTACTTGCGGATTGTCCTATCACCTGTTAAAGCGTTGTAAACCGCCTCCTGTATAACTCTGCTTGATGAAGTCGCTCCGGCAACAGTGTCTACGTCAATGCGCTGCTGTTCCACAATGCGGTCGGGTATAACCTCTGCCGCCGCGCCACGGTCATTATTATGCTCCACCAGTTCCAGTTCTGTAATTTGATGGTCTTTTACGACCACCCGCACCACCGCGCTAACAAAGTCAACGTTACAATCGCCGTAATATACTCCGTCCGCTATTGTGCTTAAATCAACATTTTGTGCTTGAATGGCCTCAACATCACGTTTATAAGCCGTTAATGTAAGTAGATAATTCAAGCCAAAACCAATCGCGATGACAAGCGCGAGAGATGCGGCAAGTAAAATATACTTCGCCCGCTTGGATAATTTCATAACCGTTCCTCCTGTATTTCATACCAATGTGTTAACACTATAGTACAATATATACAACAGTACAATTTGCTTGTCAATATGTTTTTGAAAAATATTTTAAGTGTATAATTATTTCAATGTAAAATATTCATATTGACATCGCGGTAATGCTCTGATATACTGACTATTATATACTGGGGTAATAGCGTACAGTTCAAAAGGAAGATTTGCTCATGAAAACTGTTTTTGTTGTCGATGATAACAATGTAAATCTTTTAGCCGCAGAGAATACTCTGTCGGAGCGTTATAATGTCTTCACACTGTCGTCTGCCGCGAATATGTTCGAGCTTTTGGAAGATGTTACGCCGGACTTGATTTTGCTGGATATAGCCATGCCGTCGGTAAACGGTCTCGACACTCTGAGACTGTTAAAAGATAACGCGAAATACGCGGAAATCCCCGTTATTTTCCTGACAGCCAACATTGATAACGAGGTAGAAGCTCTCGGCATTGAAATGGGAGCGATAGACTTTATCACAAAGCCGTTTTCGGTTTCTGTCTTGCTAAACCGTATACACAGGCATCTGGAAATCGAGGGAATTATCCGCGAGCGCACGGATATGCTGCGGCAGCGGACGGAAAGACTTTTGAAGCTGCAAAACGGCATGGTGTCCGTTTTGGCTAATATGGTGGAAAACCGCGATAAGCTCACGAGCCGCCACAATGAGCGAACAACGGGGTATATCCGCGTACTGTTAAACGCAATGGTTAAGCGCGGGGTCTACATAGACGAGATACAGGGATGGTGTTCAGACGGCGCGTCTGATTTTGAGGTCGTCATTTCATCGGCGCGTTTGCATGACATTGGGAAAATCATTGTTACCGACCTGATATTAAATAAGCCCGATAAACTCACGGACGCGGAGTATGAGATAATGAAAACTCACGCCGCCGAAGGTGAGAGAATCATCGAGAGCATCATTGCCGAATCCGGCGGCGAGGTTTTTCTGCATAACGCGAAACTGTTCGCGGGCAGTCACCATGAGCGGTGGGACGGCAAAGGTTATCCGCGCGGCTTGAAAGGCGCGGAAATCCCTTTGCAAGGGCGTATCATGGCTATCGCGGATGTGTATGACGCGCTGATTAACGAGCGTCCGTATAAGAAAGCGATGCCCCATGAGAGCGCGGTGGAGATAATAAAGGAAAGCAGGGGAACACAGTTTGACCCGCGGCTTGTGGATGTGTTTCTTGAAGTGAGCGATTTGTTCTTGGCGGTCAATACATTGTAATATATGAAGCGCGGTATAATAATTAAAAGTGGTGGTATTTATGGACAGAGCAGCGTATGAATTTAATTTAATGAAATACAAGCTGGCAAACGATGCCCTGAACATCGCTATGTGGGACTTGAATAACGTTAGCAGCGACCCTATCGCTAATAACGACATAATTAACTATTCGCAGGAACTGCGGCATATGCTGGGCTTTACTGACGAGAACGACTTCCCTGATATTCTCTCCAGTTGGGCGGAGAGGATTCACCCCGAAGATGCCGAAAGAGTTAATTCTGCCGTTGCGGCGTTTTTGGGTGACCGCTCCGGACAAACGCCATTTGATGTCGAACACCGTCTCATGCACAAAAACGGAAAGTACCGCTATTTCCGCACATTCGGAACCACGTTACGCGACAGCGAAGGCGTGCCGCTCAGAGTGGCGGGTGCGCTGATGGATATAGACGAACAGGTAAACGCGCAGCGTGAAATATTTGAATCCTCACGTAAACTGGAACGCCGTGAAAAAATGCTTGCGGCGTTAAATGAAATGTCTATGACCTTTCTTTCGCGCGAAAAGGAATCCTTAGGCGATATTATGAACAAGGGCTTAAAGCCGCTTACCAACGCGGTCGGCGTGAATCGTGTCGCCATTTACCGGGTTGTGGAGGGTACATCCAAACTGGGGCAGATTTATCTCTGGGACGGGGAAACCATTCCTCTGGAAAAAGAGCTTCTTACGCTGCCGGAGAGCGCGTTTACCGTTCGTTGGCTTAAACTGTTAAACGAAAACGGTTATTACAATGCCAATGTGGGCGAAATGGAGGAGAACGCGGCTGCATATTTGAGACAATTCGGCGTGAAAGCGATGTTTTCCGCGCCTATTTACGAACACGGAAATTTGTGGGGCGTTATTGTATTAGAGGATTATACTAACTATCGGTATTTTGACGAGGATTGTATAGACTTATTGCAATCGGCGGCTCATTTGTGCGCCAACACGGTCATACGCGATGAAATGGAGCGCAACGCGGCTGCCGACAAGGTGTTTATCCGCGATATAATTGATGCCGCGCCGACAGGCATTTTAATCCGCAATAATGATTTTGATGTGATAGATTGCAACGATGCTTTCGTTAAACTGTTAGGCAGCCGCCCGAAAGAAGATTATTTGATAAACAGGATACAATTCTCACCCGAATATCAGCCGGACGGCGTTTTGTCAACCGAAAGGATAAAACAACTGTACGGACGCGCGTTAATCGGCGAGGAACTGACTTTTGAGTGGATGCTGCTCTCTGATAAAGGCAAACTTATAAATTGCGAAATTACGCTGAAAAGGGTAAAATATAACAATTCGTATATTGTGCTGGCATATGTTTATGATTTGCGTAAAATTAAGAAAATGGAGAGAGACGTTGCCTCAACTGAAACCACACAGATTATGCTTAACTCCGTCCCTATCGGCTGCACTTTAATAGACAGGGATTGTAAATTAATAGATTGTAACGAAGAAGCGGTGAAACTGTTTGGAGCGGCTTCCAAACAGGATGTTCTCAACAATTTTTACGGTTTTTCGACGGAATTTCAGCCAAGCGGCAGAACCTCAGAGGAACAGGCTCGTGTGTTTTTCAAGAGAGCGTTTTCGGAAAAACGTTTGCAGTTTGAGTGGTGGCACAAGAATGCGGAGGGCGAGAGCTTCCCCTGTGAGGTCACGCTTGTCCGCGTGAAGTACAAGGACGATTACATAATAGCGGGCTATACACGCGACCTGCGCGACATTAGAGAAGCTGAAGCCGAGACGCGCGAAGCTGAGGAGCGCACGCAGATTATGCTTGACGCAACGCCTCTGTGTTCTAATTTCATAAACCGCGACCTTTGCGTTATTGACTGCAACCAAGCAGCGGCGAACTTGTTCGATTTATCCTGCAAGGATGATTATAATAAGAATTTCTATAGTCTCTCGCCGGAATTTCAGCCGAACGGAAGACAGAGCAAGGAATTTGCGGCGGAGAAAATAGTAACGGCGTTTGACGAAGGGTATAACCGTTTTGAGTGGATGCACATGAAGCTGAACGGCGAGCTGATTCCCTGTGAAATAACGCTTGTCAGGGTAAAGCACAAGGATGATTATGTCGTTGCCGGATATACCCGCGACTTGCGGGAGACGAAAGCCGCCGAAGCCAAGACGCGCGAAGCTGAGGAGCGCACGCAGATTATGTTGGACGCAACGCCCTTGGGCGCGAATTTATGGAACAGAGATATTCAAAATATTAGAACAAACGATGAAGCGGCGCGGCTCTTCGGTCTGTCGAGCAAACAGGAGTATCTCGATAATTTCTTCCTGCTCTCGCCGGAATTTCAGCCCGATGGTTCACCTTCATCGGAGAGAGCCGCCGAATTGGTGCGGGAAGCCTTTGACGTGGGCTACCTGCAATTTGAGTGGATGCACCAAAATTTTGACAAAGAGCAGATACCGTGTGAGATTACGCTTATACGCATTAAAGAAAAAGACGAT
>WRJE01000095.1 GCA_009782385.1 Oscillospiraceae bacterium
CGTTCGGCCTAAGGCCTCTCTTCAATCCCGAAAAATCGCTGTCTCTTGTTTTGCTTGACTTGTGAAGCATGGTGCTTCATAATGGTCAAAACTGTTCCAGAGCAGCAAATTCCGAGGATCGAACAAACGTAATTGTCATAGGAAGTCAATTTACAGAGATATTTTCACACTCCCCACCGCGATTCCCAATATGATATTTTCACATCTCCATCACCACGCCATGAAACACTAAGCCTATAACTACCCTTTTGCAAACCTGCTGCCCAATGTGTCGAACGGACACCTTTAACAAAATCATCAAATTCTTCCTCATATGAATCAATCCAACCAGATTGTATTAGACTGTTAAAATAAGATATATAATACTCCCGCGTCGTATTGTCAATCATAATTATTACTTCTCCGCGAGACGTATCAACTTCCCTTACACGACCACCGCTATATTCCAACACGTCTGCCGGAAGTTCTGCCGCAGGCCATACAAGACCGGGGAGATTTGGTGTCGTTATTTGCGTATTGTCGTCTGGGGCAGTACCAATCCGATAAAAAACTTCGTCATATCTATCTCTGATATTATCACGGTCGAGAATGATACGCAGACGCGAGGCATCTAAAAACTCATATTTCATTGAAAAGTTATCTGTTTTCTCCGTATCTTTCAATGATGTATCTAATAATTCCTTTTCGGATAATTCATGCTGTGAATTGCCGAAATACTTCCACGAACCGTAACCAAAGTAAGAATCAACTTGATTATCGTAAAATTCAACATTATTACCATTCACACGGTATTTCCCTTTTACATAGGTTTCACTTATGCTGTTATTAGTAGCACGAGAAGCTACATAGTATGCAAAATTCCCGTTTTCACCGAAAGCAAAGTGGAACCAGAGTGTACTGGCATGAAAATACCAACTGCCAACAAGTGCATTATTCCCACTCGGCGGCTGTGTCGTATCGGGTGGCTGTGTCGAATCGCCGTTATAATCAATCGGCTTGCCTTTGAGGTTGTCAACCATGCGACAGGCAATAGCAATAGCCTGTTCGCGGGTCGCGCTGTCGGCGGGTGAAAACATATTGTTGCCCGTTCCCGCTATGATGTTGTTCGCGTTCGCGTAGTACACGCTCGGCTTCGCCCAGTCGCTTATCTTCGCGTCGTCGGCAAACTTCGCGGGTTGCGTGAAGTTCAGCGTGTAGGCGTTATCGTTCGCCAACGTCCAGCCGTTTATGTACGACGCTTTGATGGCGCGGGTCAGCATGGTCGCCGCCTGTTCGCGGTTCAACAGCGTGTTGGGTGAGAACGTATCAGCCGCCGTTCCCGCCGTTAATCCTATGTTGTACGCTTTCAATACTTCAACGTCGTTTGTGTCTTTGAACGGGTTAGCCGCCACGGGCGACGCTGTTTTGCCCGTGAGGTTTTCGTACAGCTTGACGCTCACCGCCGCAAACTCGGCGCGGGTTATCGGCTTTGTGTAGTCAACGCCTTTGAGAGCGTCGGGGATTAGCCCGTAAGACTGCGCCTTTTCAAGTTCGGGTTTCGCCCATGTGGAAGCGTTCCACTCCTGCGCGGCTACGGGCGTTCCCGTTGTCGGCGGCGTGGTCGTCGAGGACGGCGGCAGGTCGGACGTGCGCGTTCCTTTGTCGCTTTCGCTATACCATTTTGTGTCGCCGTCATACTTCCATTTCATCGTGAAAGTCTTACCGTCGGCGGACATAGACATTTCAAGCGTGCCTTTTCGGTTGTTGCCGGGTTGCTCCCATGTACCGCTCAATACATTGCCGCTAACCGTACCCGATATTTTACCCTGCTGATGTGTGTATGTGCCTGTGACGTTATTCCCGTTTTGCGTGAGCGTCATTGTTCCCCATGAACCCGGAACGTCCCACGTCCCCGTCCACGAATATTCAGCCGCAAGCGCGGGGAATGTGAAGATACCGAGCGCGAGGACGAGCGCAAGGACGAGGGATAGTTTTTTCTTAAACATATTGATAATCTCCTTTGACTTTTTTTGTTGTATTCCTTAACCGCATAAAGCGGGTTATTTCGGTCTAATCGGCAACGGGGCATATCACTATTACGGCGGCGTTGTCTGCGTAAATCAAGGTGACAGCCCAATTACCCATACCCGCCATGTAGAAGTTGTCCGCCGCTTCCTCTACGCTCCAACCGTCCGCTTTGAGTGCCTGTATATCCTCGCGTTCCCAAAGTCTTTCACAGAGGTCGAGCCACGCTTCGATGATTTCCGGCGGCTGAGACATGATATTCCCTTCGCAGGGCGAAGTGACGCTTTCCTGCCCGAACAAGTGCAGCTTTTCAAGTGGGAATTGTGCCATGAAGGGCATTATCTTTCCTTGCTCCATGAATAGCGCTTTAGTAAATGCGTCGCCCGCGTAATTCTCTTGCGCGAAAACTTTATCAAGATATACCGCCTCGTTTTCCCAAGTAAGGGCGTCTGGCGCATTTTTCATGTAATAAATAATTCCCGCAAATAAATTTATAAACGAAACATAGATTGTCCCGCACGATTTCAACAGACTCAACGCGGCGTTTACAGCCATAATCCTGTCCGCTTCTTCTAATAAGTGATACATCGGCCCCATAAGCAGAACATGGTCGAATTGTCCACGCACAAAGGTGTCGGCTACCCGCGCGTCGCCACTGAAGGCTTGAATTGTCAGCCCGCGTTCGGCGGCACGTTCCTTCGCAAAGGCTATATTTGCGTCAGATAAATCCAATAACGTCACATCACAACCCTTTTCAGCGAGCCAGAGCGTATAACGTCCCGGCCCGCCGCCAATGTCAAGCACCTTGTCGCCGGGTTTTATATAGCGGCCGAACATCCGACAAGTCAACAAAAATTCCGGTCTGTTAGCGATACGGTTCCATTCGCCCTGAACGGCGGAATCATAAAAATCCCGAATGATTTTAATTGTTTCGTCCATCATCTTTCAATCCTTCCTAAAAATATCGAGCGAATGAGCTGTCAAGCCCGCCATATCTCCGCGTTCGCAAGTGGCGAAATGGTATTGCATGAATAAATCGAACTCCGCGTTGTCCATCGAGTCTATTTCGCTTGACATATGAAAGGCGTAACCGTCGGTCGCCACATAATGCAGTCGGGTTACAGGTAGCGCGGACATCAACTCGTCAATATGCTCTTTACGTACAATCTCAAATAAAAGCGCCGGTTCGGAACTCGCGGAAAATGTTCGCGGGTCAATAAAGCCCTTTTCAATGAACTCAGTAATGCTGAAAGCCTTTCGTTTGAACCCGCTAACCAAAATACTGGCGTCCGAGATGCAGTACGCCACGAATACTACGCCGCCACGTTTCGTCACACGGATTGCCTCGCGCAGAGCTTTTTGTTTGTCCTCTTTTGTGAAAAGGTGATACATCGGCCCCAACAATAAAGCGATTTCGTATGCATCGTCCGCGAAACCGGATAAATCCAAAGCGTTACCCTGAGTAATGGTTATTTGCTCGTCCGGCTCTGTGTACCGCTGAAAAACGTCGATGTTGTGCTGTATCAATTCCACCGCGTCAACGCTGTACCCCTGTCTGGCAAGAGCATGGGAATACCGTCCCGTTCCCGCGCCGATCTCAATGATCCGATCGCCGGGTTTCACGTAACGTCCGATATAACGCATTGTGGTCAGAAACTCCACCGAACCGTGCCGCGAAGCAAGTCGCCCATCTTCGCCGTCTCGGTTGTAGTAATCGGTTAAGTATTGGTTCGCGTCCATAATACAGCACCTCCGAAAATCAAAAGCGGCTAAGGTTTTCTATAATCCCTTAGCCGCTTAATGGTCTTTATAATTTGATACCCTGACTCTTATCTCATATAAAAATCAATAAGGACTAAGCCTGTGATTCCAATACGGAAACGCAGACTTGGTAGTGGTAGTAGGGTGATTATTATGTATGAATCTGCTCACAGCACTTGCCCCTTTCGTAGAATTGAAAAATATTATAACAGATACGAATGAAATAATCAACCCCCAATTTGTAAATATTTTTGATTTTAGAGAAAACCTACTTGACAAACTTCGAGGGACCCAGTTACCTTTGAAAACGTGCAGCGCCTTCGCTCAAACGTGAAACGCCGCCCCGATGGTTGGGGCTTTGTCCACCCGCTGACCGGGCTTGTCTGGTGTGCGGACTGCGGCGCGAAGCTTTACGTCCACCGTATTTACAACGGGAAAGATTTGCCGATGTACGTTTGCGGCAACTCCACAAAAACGGCAAAGGAAGAT
>WRJE01000096.1 GCA_009782385.1 Oscillospiraceae bacterium
TATCAAAGTTTGCAAGTGTTACGCCGCCGGTATAGACATTCCGAAGAATATTTTGCATGATTTCGGCTGTAACGCCGACAGCCTTCTGTCCGGGTACGAAGAATTGCTCCCCATCGCCGGTATCTATATATTCGATAAAATTCTGCGTCATTAAGGCTGATACATTGATAACACCGTCCAACCCTCGTATTGTGTCAGCCAGTTCAATAAGTAATGGGTTGGGGCTGTCGTTGTATCCCATTTCATACCGCCCGGCTGTTATCTGTATATCTCCGGCGATGATTTCGGCGGTTAGATTCCCCGCGCTGTTCCGCATCGAAAACGCGACGGTGGAAAAACTTAAAAACAATATGCCGCTGAGTGACAATGAAAGTACGGTACCGACCAAGCGTTTTTTCGCCCGTGACATATTGATTTTTACCAATGCGTTCATGGTCACGTTTTCGACAGATTTACGTTTGCCCGGTTTGACCTCGGCGTCGGAGAAACGCACCGCTTCCACGGGCGCAGTACGCGACGCGCGTTTCGCGGGGCGGCTGACGCCCAACCACACCATCGCCGCAGTTACTGTAGCGGATAATAAATATGCCGTGGGTGTGAGGATATATGCCACGGGAACGTTTACAGCACTGTTCAACGCTGACAGACCGGCATACCCCAAAAGAGTACCTGCGAGTAACCCCAATGGCAGACCGAGCGCGGCGCAATACAACGCTTCCAACCGCACACATCCCATGATTTGCTTCTTCGACGCGCCGATTACGGTCAATAAACCATATTGATGCACTCTCTTGACAATGGAAAGGTTATAGGCGTTATAGATTACCAACGCTCCTGCCGCGCTTAAAATCAATAGTATGGCTACGATAAATATTAACACAGTAGGGTCGTCTAATTCATCAGCCGTTAAATAAGCCTCGTTTAGTGCCATATCCTTATCGTCTAACCCTAAATCGTCGGCGATGCGAAGCGCAGTAGAGCGCGGGTCGTATCGGTTATGAAACCGTAAGTACAGTTGCAAATCATACTCATGCTGTTGAATAAGAGGCTTTGAAACAAATAAATCATATATGCCCATAGCCGCGTACATCCGCTGTTCTTGCAATACGCCGGACACCACGAAGCGCATGGGAACGGCTTCTGTGAAATCCACGAGCGTCCACTCCTCAAGCGGTCTACGGTAAAGTATTTCAAATTCCACGCCTATTACCGCTTCAATGCCGAGCAGTTCCGCAAGATGCGGCGAAATGACCGCTTCATTTGCGGATACCGGAGCGCGGCCTGTTGCTATATGGAAGTTCGCAACCTGCCCCAATCCCGAAGAATACTGCAAACCGATGTAAGTTTTTTCGTCATCGGCAGGGTTGCCCATGCCGTTCAATATTAAGTACAAATCGGCGAGCGCGACTTCCCGCATCTTTGATATTCGCGATACTTGCTCATCGGTGATATTCCTGTATTTCACCTGATTGTCGCCTGTATATTCAAGGATATTGTCAACAATGCTTTTTTGCATACTGATTCCCAAGTTTATAACAACGCAGATGAGCATAGATGCTAACGCAATCATGCAGATGACGCTTTTGCTCTGCTTTATATTTCTTCGGGCAAATGCGGAAATCTTCATCATCAGCCCTCCCGAACAACGCCATCCTCTATGCGGAGGATACGGTCGCAGAATTGGGCAACTTTTTCATCGTGGGTGATGACTGCCATAGTTTGGCCTAATTTTTCCGCTGACGAGCGGAGAAGGTTCAATACTTCCGCGCCGGTTTTAGAATCGAGGTTGCCTGTCGGCTCATCAGCCAATAGAATCGCAGGCTGTGTTACAAGCGCACGGGCGATAGCGACACGCTGCTGCTGTCCGCCCGATAATTGATTGGGAAGGCTCTTGTGTTTATCAGCCAATCCCAAGCTATTCAATAACGCTTCAACACGCGACCTATCCACAATGCGCCCGTCCAAACCCAGCGGCAGTACGACGTTTTCAAAGACATTCAACTGCGGCATAAGGTTGTACATCTGGAATACAAAACCAATGCGCCGCCGCCGTAATAACGCCAGCGTTTCGTCATCATGTGCGTAAATATCTTCATCCTCTATAAACACCTTACCCTCAGTCGGACGGTCGATGCCGCCGAGCAGATGAAGCAAGGTGCTTTTGCCTGAACCCGACGAACCAATGATAGCTACAGCTTCGCCGCGTTCAATAGAGATACTGGCGTCAATAAGAGCGCGGACTTCCGTTTCACCTGTCCGGTATGTCTTTGATAAATTTTCAGTTTTTACGACCATTATAATCCCGCCTTTCACCTCCATTCTAATCAGTCAACCTTACCCCACTATGACAAAAACCTTTCAGTTTTGTAAGAATACAGAAAACATACACCCATTGCCGCTGTTGGAAGCGACTGTGATGTTACCTTCTTGCTGACGCATAATCTCACGGGCAATAGTCAAGCCAAGACCTGTCCCTTCCATGCGCCGTGCCCCATCGCGGACACGGTAAAACCGCGCAAAGATTTTCGCATACTCCTCAGCGGCAAGCCCGATACCTGTGTCAGTAATATCAATGCGGGTATAAATCGTAGTTTGTTCTAATGTAACGGTGATATTTCCGTTTTCTGTATACTTTACGGCGTTGTCTAAAATGTTGCATAGCGCTTCCTTTGTCCATACAGGGTCGTGCGCCAACTGCAACATATCGGGCAAATGAGCCGTTATAATCAAACCTTTAGCGGCGGCTTGCGCCGTGACAGTGGATACTGCGTCCCGCACAGTTTGCGAGAGGTCAGCGGGTGTTTTTACAATACTGACAAGGCCTGTTTCTAAACGTGCGATTTTGATTAGCGCGTCGGACAACCAACCGATTTTTTCGGTTTGTTTTTTACATTCGTCAAGAAAAGCCGCGCGTTCTTCCTCCGAATGAGAGGTATCGCTCGCTAAGTCCAAATGTAGCGCGAGCGACGAGAGCGGCGTTTTAAGCTGATGCGAAATATCGCTCAAAAGGTTAAGTATGCTTTCATGCTCGGATTTGCTCTTATGTTCGGATGTTTCCAATGCCCGAAGAACCTGCCAGACCTTTTCTTCCAACAGTCCCGCAGGCATTTGGATATGCTCCCCGGCGAGCAGCCTGTCAATTTTTGCTGTTAGTTCAACTTCCTTACGCCGTAAGAACATCATATGCCACCGTTCAGCCGATACCCCACACCGCGCACCGTTTCGATAAGCGCAGGATGTGACGGGTCGCGCTCTATTTTCTCACGCAAGCGGCGTATGTTGACCGCTAATGTGTTTTCGTCCACGAAATCGCCGTCTATATCCCATAATGTTTGTAATAGCTGCTCTTTTGTCAAGACTTGTCCTGCGTTTTGCATAAAAACATTCAACAGGCGCAATTCGTTTCGTGTCAGAGCAATAACCGTGCCACGCACCGTTGCTGTCTGTTTGGTTGCATCGAGAAATATTTCGCCGGAACACGGTATCGTATTAACACGGCGCGCTACGGCGTTGACCTTACTCACCAGAACTGACACACTGAACGGTTTTGTTAAATAATCATCCGCGCCTACGTCGTAGCCCATAACTATATCCGTTTCTGTATCCCTCGCTGTCAGAAAAAGCACATGGGTCAAGGGATTGTCACGACGTATACGACGGCATACATTTAGCCCGCTCCCATCAGGAAGGCTGACATCTAAAATAGCCATATGAAAATTGTTATCGGACAACAAAACAGCAGCGCCATCAGCGGTATCCGAACAGGAAACATTATGCCCCTCTTTGGACAACTTGAACGAAATCCCGTTTTGCAACGAAAGGTCATCCTCGACAAGTAAAATTTGCATTTTAATCACCTTTTTGACCCTTTCTTTGTTTTGCCGCTCTTGTTCTCCCATCAATCGGCTTAGTAGCATTTTTCGGTATCAGCCAAACTCTGCTCAATCTTATAGCTCCCTCTACCTGACTGTTAGCACAAAGAGCTTCAACACGTCGTTCGGTAATAGACCATTTCTCAGCCGCCTGTTTAGGCGTTATCCAATCCAACTCCATTGTCAATACTCCATTCTGTGTACTCACTTCTTAATTATACTACGATTGAACGAATAATACAAGATAAAAATTTTATCAATATACGAAAAAGCCCTTGACAACGAACCGCCGAGG
>WRJE01000097.1 GCA_009782385.1 Oscillospiraceae bacterium
CGTTCGTCCGAATGTAATTGAGGACATCTGCTTTAGCGATCTGATAGGTTACGGCTGTGGGTTCCGGTATCTTTGCCGAGTCAAAAACGATTATCGCGTTTTGCAGCGCGGTGACGGCGTTATTGACATGGCTTTGTAAAGCTCTTGCGTCATCTGCTATGTCTTGCGCGTCCGAGATTGCGTCCGCCAGGGCGTTAACCGCGGATTGCGGATATTGGCCGGGAGCCGTGCCGGCTGTTGCTCCGTTTATTTTAGCGGCTGCCGTGGCGATCAATGCTGTCAGCGCCGATTTGTCAACCGATATAACGGTGACCGAGCCGTCAAACACGTCAATCGCGTTCTGCAGGCTTTGGAGCGCGTTCGCTACCTCCGCAGCCGTGCGGTTTGATTTGTTCGCTATCGCTTGCGCCGATGTGATTGCGCTGTTTAACGCGTCTACCGCCGACTGCGGGTATTGCCCGTTGCCATCGCCGACGCTTATTGCGCCAAGCGCGTTCTGCGCTTCCGTGATCTTAGCGAGCAGAGCCGCATTGTTTACCGGGCCGTTTACCGTGACATTGAATGTCGTGGTTTGGCCTTGGAACGTCACCGTGATCGTTTGTGTTCCGGCTGTGTTCAAAGCGGCGTTGTGATCCGGGGCAAACGACGCGCTTGACGAGTTTCTGTTAAACTGCGGGGCCGCGCCATGCTGATAGGAAGCGGTAACCAACAAGCCCCTCAAGTCGAGCGTTTCGCCCACATTGTATGTTGTCTTGGTCGGCATAGTCGTTACGGAAATGCCGGTCAAAACAGGGATATTCGGGTAAGCCGCAAGCCACGCCGAATCCTCCATGCCCCAATCGTTGACGTAGTGCCAGACGATAACGTCGCCGTTACTGACTGGCTGCACGTAGAGCCCCACATCAGGGTAACTGCCATTAAGCAGGTACTTCCAACCGGAGTGAGGGCTTCCGTTTTCTTTTTCTTTAAGCATAACGCCATCTTTGGTAATGGATTCGACATAGTTATTGCTGTCGCGCAGTGACGCGATCAATCCTGCTTCAGCTCGGTGGACATATTGTCTCTCGTAGCATTTCCGCCCTTGCCGAACCAACCTCCGCTCTCGTTATAGTTTTCAAGCATAGCTGTCAGCGGATTGCGGCCGCCCGGTTTTTCCCAACTCGTCGGATCGATACCGAGCGCGGTCAGGGCAACTACTACCTGCGCGCTGCTCTCCGTGCTGTTACCGGCGCTCATTCCGGCAAATCCGCCGTTTTCCTGCTGCTGTGTTCTCAGCCAGTCAAGGGCGTTTCTGATAGCCGCATTCACCATCGCGCTTGTTTGGTAATACGGCGCGAGGGCTTGGATCGCCATAGCGGTTGTATCTACGTCTCCCGCTATCCCCGATATTGCCCAGCCATAATCGTCAAGCTGTTTATCAAGGATGCTGTAGATATAGCCCGTGATTATTTCTTTTTCAACATATCCTTCGCCCTGTTCAATATAATCAGTCGTGATCGCGCCGCGTTTATCGCTGTCATACGGCTTGCTGTTTAGCGCGAGAAGCGCGTAGATATCGCCGTTGACTGTGCCAAACGATAGCGCGTCCATTGCTGCAACATGGTTTTGGTCGTTATAATCCGAGGCGTCGATTCCTAACGCGGTCAGCGCGAGGATAATACGCTCCAGATCAGTCTTAGAGTCTGTCCCGTTCGCGTGACTTGCCAGCGCGGTGTCAAGCGCAGCTAAATACGCCGACTTGTAGCTGCCGGTTAGCCTTCCGCCGCGCGCGAGGGCAAACGCCGCCCACTCGCCGTCCACGCTGCCAACGCCGGGCGTGGTTCCCGCGAGGGTGTTAAGCGTGCCATTTAACGCTACGGCGTAATCAACGACATCCACATCGCCGAAAAACTTCTTTTCAAGTTCTATCAGCTTTTCATACGCCGTTTTGTATGGCTCGTAGTTCTGGAAATAGAATTTGTATAGTTCTGTGGAGATTGTGTTATATAACATGCGGGCAGCTTTTACATCCGCCTCCACAGAATCGTTGTCCAGCACGTCGATTGCGGCTTTCGCTGCAATGACCTGCGCGTCGCTTGTGAAATCTTCCGGCAGACTGTTTACGCCAAGTCGTGGTACAATACCGGGGTATTCACCCTTGAATATTTCCACAAGCTCGACAAGGGTTTTCCCACTCGGAATTGATGCAAGCGCAATACCTTCATCGCGCATTACTGCTATCGCCCATGCCGTGCCCCAAGATGTTGTATTTGCAATTTGCGGCAATGTAAATGCTACGGGGTTATTTCCCTTGTTATTCCATAAGAATACTTCCTTATCACTGCATAACCAAGAAGAAACACCTTTATCCGCAAAAAATCCATTGACTACATAAGTTATATTGCCGACATAGGCTTTGTGTGTATCGACATTTCCTCTTAACAGACCGTCAGGGTCAACGCCGATGTCGTTTATAAACAACCCAAATGCTCCCCCATGTCCGTCAATATACCATGTCCCGTGCGGATTATTACCGTTAGGGAATTGATTAGTTGGATATTCCTGTTCCAATGCGCCACGCATGGCTTGTAATTGTACAACGCCATCCGGCACTCGTATCAATGTCGGGGGCAACACATTAGTTATCTGAAACGCGACTTCGATGAAGTCATTGTTGCTTCCGTCGATATAGCTTTCGACTTTGCTTTTCGCGGCGTTGAAAATTGACGTCTTTTGCCCTTCGTCGTCGGTTTTACTCATTGCGTCGGCAGCTTGGTCAAGTGTGTTGTTGATAAGGAAACGCCATTTAAGATATTCCAAACCGCTGTATTGTGCTTTAAGGTCGGAAATTCTTGCGTCGATTGGCGTATCTATAACCAATGTTTCTGTTGATATGACATCGCCGTTATAATTCTTAAACGTCATCTTGAATGTCAGTTGCGAAACATCGGGCATTACAAAACACAGGAAGAAACGACTGACTGCCGCTGGATCAGATGGCAGCGGTCTGATTTGCCTGTCATAATTCATACTGGTAAATATTAAAACGACATCCTCAAATGAATGAATCAAATTCCCGCTTGTGTCGCTGCCTTCATACAGTTCTATATCCACATATTTCCCATATTCTGTATTAGGCGTCTTGTTTGTGCGAGTTGTTGAATCGAGTAGTGAATCAAGTATAATTGGGCCTGTTGCCTTCCAATCCACTGCTAAAACCGCGTTAGTACCGGCAGTCGGTGATATTTGCTGACCGCCTATAAGACCTGCAACACCACCAACACCAAATGTACTTTCATAGTAATAAAACGGAGTGCCGTCTGCTGCCGTAGATTTTTGATTTTTACTGACTGAAAATGGAGGGTCATTTATACTTAAAAGCCCCATTGATTGTAATGAGTATGTTCCCGTGAGTTTTATCGCCGCTGGTACGAAAATCGCTGTAAACGTGGTATCCTCGCTCACAGTAACATTAGCAGGGTTTGATGTTGGTGAACCGCTTCCCCAATCGACACTACTTGTATCACCCGATGTAATTTCCCAATGGTCAAAAGCAAAATCGGCATTGGGAGTAGCTGATAATAGCCAATAATCAAACGAATCCACAAACGTTGGTTCGTCTACTGTTCCGTGTTGTTCGTCAGATGATAAGGCGGTCACGGAAAACTCAGTATCACCATCTAACGACATGAATTTCGCTTCTATCGTTACATCGGCAAAAAGATTTCCTCCAATATCCAAATACCTAACGTTGGTGTTCACAAACGCTGTATTTTTCGCAAGCCAAGTGGGATCGTCGAAGTCCGTCCAACTTGTAGCAACGGTAAAATCATACAATTCCGGGTATAATGTTCCATTTATCATCCAACCGGTGAAAAGATATTTAGTTGTATCATAGCTTATTACTCTTACGCTTATGTAAAAGTCGCTTGTGTATACAGGGCTACCATATTCACCAACTTGAGAACCACCACCAACACCTCTATTGAAAAGGGTGTCATAAGATGCGTTCATAATCGTTGTGGTTAATACCGCATCTACCTCACTATCTGGCTGTATTATCGTTATCGAATTACTTGCTGCTATAACAGGAAGCGTTGGTAAAAACGATATTAAGAGAGTAAGCGCCAACAAAACAGAAAGGATTTTTTTACGCATATGATTTAACATATAAAAC
>WRJE01000098.1 GCA_009782385.1 Oscillospiraceae bacterium
AACATCCTTTTAATGATAATTACAACGGATATAACGATACAAGCAACCGGGTGCATCATACCCAAAATATATAACTTTCCGCGAGTAATTGCTAAGTGATGAATTTCGGATACATCGTCGTACCAATATGATGTATAATATAATGTATGCTTGTCCGAAGTCCATACGAGCAGAATAAAAAATACAGCGGATACAAAAATAAAACCGTTCACAATTTTCGGGAGCGAAATTTCACAATACTTTTGAAGGAACATCAGAAACAATGGGACTGTAAACCAAGCGCTTGAATATATAACTCTCGTAGCGAGAAACCCGCCGTCTGTGGTACTCGCTGTCATTTCTAAAATATAACCCAAGCCGCTTATAACGATACTGAAAACAAAAAGCACAAAATATTCGCGTTTGGTGCTTTTCATCTTTGTTTGTATGGAATATCCAAAAACTGCGGAAATAACCGTTATTGCCGCCATAATAAAAATAAAGATATTATTAATCATGTCGCGTCACCATCTTTCCGCTATATAATATTATTATAACATAGAATTGTTAAAAAATTAAAGCGGGGGTATTACTTTTGCGAAACATATCCAACGCCCCGGCTACGGCACTGAACCCGTCCTCGCCGAGAGCCTCCATCGCTTCGTCAAAATTAATTTCCACGACAGACTCCGAATCTGAAAGCGGTGTGATTTCTACACTACCGGCAGGAGCGGAAACGGGCAGACTGCCCGCTCCGCTGTAATTTTTGTCGTGTAATATCCGATTGACAATCGCTTCGATATGTTTTTCGTCAAACGCCGGACGCTCCCCGCGGTTTATATAATACAGAACAGCATTGACGATATATTGAGCCTTGCCGCGCCATTCCAAACGGTTGAGTATATCGGCGACCTGACGATGCGCCGGGTCTGTTCGGTTGAATTGTACCGTGAATCTTCTGTTTGATTTTTTATCAGCCATACTCGTTTACCCCCGCTTGGATGCTCTGTACAGAAGCTCGTAGCCTTTTGCGTTGGCTGATATTTTGTCAACAAAAATAGGCGACGCTACTTTGCCGAAAGCCTCAATCTGTTTGCGGAGCAGAATAGAACCGCCGCCAACAAACACAGTCTTGCCCGAACGCAAATCAATCGCCCGCTCACGGAGCTTGCCGAACAGGTCGGAAATAAAAGTCTGCGCCGTTTCGTTTACGATGCGTTTCACATCGCTGTTGAAATTGTTGTGTTCTCCTTTGAGGATAGCGTCGATGTCTGACTCGTCCAGCAGAAGGTCGAGGTCGGAATTAACCCTTGCCGTGATTTGATTGTAAAGAATAATGACGCCGTGTTCAAGTGAATCGCATACAGTTAAGTCAGCCTGACCATTCCTGATAGAAAGATAATCAGCGGTAAACCCGCCTATGTCTATGACCATAACTTTCGGGTAAGAATTGATAAGACCGTAGACCGGCATAGCCGCGGCGAATGCCTGCGGGAAAGCCGTTGCTTCTTTTATATAGATTTTGAACTTCTTGTCGCGGAACTCAAATTCCTCAACCGCGCCGCGCTTGAAATATTTCTCGAAGCGTTCATACTGCGTCCCGAAGTGCGACGGCGGGAGTCCGCACAATATATGAACGGTTATCAAACCGGGTTCATAACGCCCGGAATCCTCTATCTCATACGCAGCGGCGAACAAGCTGAGAATGTAGAATCTGTCATCAACAGATTTATCTCTGAGGAACGGAATCCTCTTGTCCGAGATGGTGTAATACTTGCCTTTGTACTTTAAAATATCCTCGCCGAAAGGCGGTCTGGCATCGCTCTCACGTAACCCGCTCGTAAAAACTCTGCCCTCCGGCAGTTTAATTTGTTTATTACCGTGGTCAATGGCTATTAACATAATGAAATATTCCTCCTCTAAATTTTATTCGTTAAAATGCTTGTGCGTATTGTGCGTACAGTACGCACAAAGGAAATGGGCGAAAAACCGCACGGTTAAGCCCTGCGGTTAATAACGTGATTTTGCTCGGCGTTCCGACTGACTTGTAAATATAATCAGGAAATCAAGTGATGCCTTTTAGTTTTTAATCCGGATTATCAGGAATTTGCGGTTGTGAACCCGAACTTATTATCAGAAAATTTACAAGCTGAAAAGTGCGAAATTCCGTCATTTACACGGTGTTCCAACCATGTGGCGAGCAAGGCGCGTGAAAGCCCACCGGCGCATAGCGCCGTCGTGCTTCACGCACGCTCGCTGGGGAAATCCCCCTGACCCCCTGATCGCCCCCGCGCTGCGTGGTCGGCTACGCAGGCGCTGCCCGCTATTTTGTTGGGTGACCATAGTTATAATGTCGGACGATTGTGTTCGCGTTCCGTGTTACGCCCCGCGTTGAATAAGTTGTCTACGTTAGAACGGGCAGTTACAAGCTCACGCATTTCAGACTTCGCCTGCTGGTATTCGCGGTTAGCTTGTTTCTTTTCCTCAAGCGTCGGCGCGTACTCGGCGCGAAGCGAAGCAATGGTCGGAAGTTTTTTGCCTCCGCCGTAACCCAATCCGTCAAAATATTTCTTGGCGGCTTGGTGTAAAATAATGTCCGCCTCATGTTCCGCTTTGAACTTTTGAGAATAACCCGCCTTGCGGTAATCGACATAGGTCTGCCGGGTTTTGGAATAGGTGACGATTTGTTTTTGCAGTTCGGCGTTTGCCGCAAGCCTCGCGTCGAGGTCTTTTATTTTGTCCGACAATTCATTGAACCGTGCCGAAGCCGCCGTTGCCCTCTCGCGCAGAACATCATAATCGTCTAAACCTTTCTCCTGCAGATAAATGAGCGTGGCTGCCATCTGTTTCAAATTATGCAGCTTTGCCCACCTCTCGTAGCCCTTGCCTTTGCCTTCCTGCATCTTGGCTTGTATGTCAATGAGCAGACTCGGACGATGCGACGACGAGTATTCCGGAGCAGAAGCTCTGCTCCTACCGTGAGAAGAAGAAACGCGCAGACCAGCTATGCGTTCACGAATGGCATCCTCTGTATAATCCCCGCGGAGCGTATCGCAGCGCATGGGCTTGCGTCCCGGAAGATTGAATGTGATGTGTTTCCGTTTGTCGTTTACCTCATACCCAGCCGCCTTCATCAGAGCTATGAAATCGGCAAAGGTTTCAGGCTTCTGCTCCAGCGCGGCGTCGATGGTGTCGATGAGCAGTTGCTTTTGCGACGGCTCACGTTTATCGCCGAGCCACTTGCCGTAATCGTTGCCCGGACTCGGCTTCGGGTCTTTGACAACCGACAGCCCGTTCTCCGCGCATATTAAATCGCTGCACCGCCGCAGAGCAAATGTCGAGCCGATGAAATTGCGGAACTTTCTTGTATGGTCGAGAGCCGTGCTGTTCCAAATGATATGCGAGTGGACATGAGCCTTGTCGGTATGGGTGCAGACGATGAAAGCAAAGCGTCCTTTGGTGAAACGCATGGCAAGCTCGTACCCGATGCGGTTGGCTTCTTCGGGAGTTACTTCTCCGGGCTTGAAGCTCTGCCGGACATGGTAAGCGATGACTCCGCCGCGCTCCTGCTCACGACCCGTAATGGAAGCGTACCGCTGTTTGGACAGCATGAAGTCATTATCGACGGTTCGCGCGTCGCATTCGTAAGCGGATATTAGTTCGCCGCCGTCTGTTTTCAGCGGGTTCTCCATATAGTCAACGCTGTCCTTTAACGCCCGCGCCACGCTCCGACCCTTGCCCGTATGCAACGGCATGATGCTGGTGGTTGCCATGAAACCTCCCTCCCGTCATATAAAAACGACAGGACTCTGAAAAAGAATCCTGCCGTTTTTGTTTGTGTGATTGTTTTCCGCCGCTATGTTACCGCCA
>WRJE01000099.1 GCA_009782385.1 Oscillospiraceae bacterium
CGACCGCCCGTTTTATGCGTTATTCAATACGGCGTTCAATGCGTCATTCGGCAAATATGAGTGAAAACGTATTGAAGACGTAATCAAGACGTTTTCGGCAATCTGTACGTACTTATACTGTACCCCAAGGAATAGACACATGGCAAAATCACAAATCCGAAGAAGTGGACACAAGAAAGGGCGATGCTAAATGGCAAACCCTTCGAAATGGACACGGGAATATGTGGTATAATTAAGACGGTGTCTAAAAAAGGGGGTTTTGAAATGACTGGAGCCGGCATACGCCGTAATAAATTTACTGATGAACAAGTTGAGATACTACGCAATAATCCGTATGTCCGTAGTGCAACCGAAGACACTGTATCCTTTACGGTTGAGTTCAAGGAGGAATTCTGGCATCTGTACACTGAAGAAGATATGATGCCTTATGACATACTGTGCCAAATGGATATTGACTACTATATACTCGGAAGCAGTCGGGTACAAGGCATAGTAAATAACATGAAAAAAGAACGTAAGCGATACGGATGCTTCAGAAGAATCTATAGAGCGGACACTCCGGGGAAACTGCCGCTCAATCAAGAAATAGCACGTCTCAAGATGGAAGTGGAGTATCTTCGGCAAGAAAAGGAATTCCTAAAAAAAATTATTACGGCGGAAAAGGACGGAAAGTCGAAATGATTGTGAAGTCCTCTCCCTCAGCCAAATATGAAATTATCCATGAAATGACAGGCAAGGCAGATAATTTGATGAGTGTTAAACGGTTATGTGAAATAGCCGGCGTATCACGGAGCGGTTACTACGCATGGCTGAAGGCGGAACCGGTGCGGCAGGAAAGCGAGGCCCGTGACAGAGCGGACTTCGCGGAGATACTGAAAGCATACAAATACCGCGGCTACGACAAGGGCGGTCGAGGCATATACATGAGATTGCTGCGGCACGAACCTCCGATTCTGATGAACCTAAAAAAGATATACCGACTGATGCGTAAATATGGTTTGAAATGTCCTATCCGCAAAGCAAACCCATACCGCAGAATGATGAACGCCTTAAAGACGAGTAACACAGCGCCAAACATCGCAAATCGGGAATTTAAGGAGCATGGCGTCCGGGCAGTGCTGTTGACTGACATTACATACTTGAAACGCCACGATGGCGGGTTCAGCTATCTCTCGGCTATCATGGACGCGGGTTCAAAAGAAATACTTGCCCATGTCGTAAGTCCATCCCTTGAGGTTGACTTTGTGTTGGAAACGGTAGAGCAGTTAATGAAAAATCACGGCAGCGAACTGACGACTGACGCCCTTTTGCACTCGGATCAAGGTTCTCATTATACGAGCCACAAGTTTGTCGAACTGTTGAAAAACAAAGAACTCCGGCAGTCTATGTCTCGCCGAGCGAACTGTTGGGACAATGCCCCGCAGGAGAGCTTTTTCGGACATATGAAACAAGAGATTGACTTGTCACATTGTGTGACGCATGAAGGGATCACCGCCGTCATCGACGATTGGATCAACTACTACAACAATGACCGTTATCAATGGGATTTGGCAAAGCTGTCGCCGCGCGAATATTATGAATACGCAATAAGCGGTGCCTATCCGTTGCCGCTTCCACCGCCTAATCGCACTGCCGAATATGAGATGGCTAATGATCAAAACACTGACACGAGTTAGGAGGTGAGCACACCACACTGAAAGGGGCGCAAATTATTGAATCTCTGGTCGGCCTGCGGCCTCCCGCCGTTTCAATAATTCACAAAGAACACGAAACTTTATACGTATTAACAAATTTGTACTTGGCTTGGGGGACACTTTATACAACGGACGTAAATTGTGCGTGCGCAGGGGTTTTGTACGTACATATGCGTACAATGTACGTGCAGAGGAATAATGCGCGTTATTATGCGCAATAATCAGTATGTATTACACGGCCCATTCTTCTCGTATGATCCCATACAAATTACAATCTTGAAATCCATCGCGGTTTTTATACTTATGCCGCGCGAAACCTTCCCGTCGCATCCCTGCTTTCGCCATCACTTTACCGGAGGCGGGGTTTTGTACGGAGTGATATGCCTCTATCCGTTCAATATCGGTATTTTGGAACATATAATCAATAACCGCTTTTACCGCCTCACTGGTATATCCCTGTCCCCACCATTTACGGCCAATACAATAGCCGATTTCGGCTTTGAAATCATATTCGGCAGTTATCATTACGCCAACTGATCCAATCATCTCGCCGTTTTCGATACAGATTCCCCAATGGTATTTATAGTTTTCTTTATAACCGTCGAACCAATTTTGTATGGTGGCTCTTGTCTCATCTACATTCAGGTGCGTCGGCCATCTCATATAGCGGGAAACCTCGTCGTCGTTCGCCCAATTACGAAACATCATATCCGCGTCGGTGAGTTCGATTTTTCGCAAAGTCAATCGGGTTGTTTTTATAACTTGTGTACCAACGTGGCGCATTACTGACCCTCCCATTCCATAAATCCGACCGTAAACGGTAAGTGGGCAAATGTTTTTGTGCCGGTATGTATAAAGCCGTTGGCGGCATACCAATTTTTCAACACGGTGTTTTCTTCAATAATGCCGATGGTAATTTTATGTCCGTTCAACTCTTTTACTTTCGCTTTACAAAAGTCAAGAAGCTGCTTACCATAACCCTTGTGGCGGTATTCGGGTAAAACGGCGAGGTTATGTAATTCGTAAGCACCGTCGCCTTCCTTTGACAGAGAAACGTATCCGACAAGCCGCTTGTGTTCATACAGTCCATACATCAGCCAATCCGAATTAAAATGCTTTTGTAATTTATCAACTGTAATAAAACTGGTATGGTTCGGGCAATTCTGCTCGGTCAACCCAAATTTCGTTGCCACCGTCGCAAAGCTCGCGCGGATTACATCAGCGGTGAGGTTAAGCTGTGTTTGTCGGATTTCATAGATGCCGATGACGGCTTTTTCGTAGAAAGCTAATGTGAGCTTATCCGATATTTCTTCCCGTAATCCAGTATCGTAATATCCGCTGTATTCATAACATTTTTTGTTGGCGAGTTGGTCGGCGGGAAAATCAACCGTCCACCTTTTAGCGTCCGGGTAATTTTTTTCGCACAGTTCGATAGCTTTTCTGCCGACACTTTTGCCCTGTAATTGCGGCAATATGTAAATCCTGTTGAGATAATATTCTCCGTCGCCTTTATTGCGAACCGCGATGCCGCCACAGAGCATATTATCCGCGAATATTTTATAAATATCCCGCGTTCCGTTTTCTATCTGATACTTGATTTCATCGCTGCCGCGAAGATATGGGCTGCCCTCATCCCGATAAATTCGGTATAACCGCTCAAACGCCTGTTTCTGTATCTCTGTAAGCCTTTCGGCGTCCTCTATTACAGCTTTTTTAACAGATATATCCATAATACCCTCCCTATTCATACCCGAGCTCCCTTTTCGTGAACGGGCAACTTGACACGCACAGCCCGCACATTGTCTCGTCTATTCCGAAAAATTCCTTACCGCGGGCGCGGGCTGCTGACTGACAGGCGTGAGCATTGAAGAATGTATCCCTGTCAACGCCGACCTCCCACAAGCCGCCGAGCGGCGCTTTTCCG
>WRJE01000100.1 GCA_009782385.1 Oscillospiraceae bacterium
CCTGAGGCGAAACGGTTTCGCAAGTGGGTAACATCGGAGGTACTGCCTGCGATCCGCAAGAACGGGTTTTATGTCCACCCCTCGCTGATGAACAGGGCCGAGGCAAAGCGGCTACTCAAAAGCATGTGCGGAGGGCTTGACAAATATGTTTATGAAGAGGATGTCATGAAGATGAGCAAGAAGTTTGGCGTACAGAGATGTTATGTACACGATGTAATCGGGGGCACCAGTGAAAATAATGCTATTATGCAGGAGTGCCAGCGCCGGGCTCTGTTCAACAAGGAACGGGAGCTGAACGCCTATTCGCCCGACCGCGTACGGGAGGTAGCCGAGAAGTTGAACAGGTAGATGTTAATGGGCAGTAAAATACAAAAATTATGAAGGAATTAATCAAGCACCCCGATGTGTATCAAAGATACCGGAAATATGTATCGGAAGATGTCGGTTCTCGACGGGCAGCTTTCAAAACAGGTTTGACGCTAATGCTATTAGCTATTACGCGGCCTTATCCGAAACTTCACATTCGAGGGTTCGTCAGCGGGCGGAAACATCGCGTCAAGTTCGCCCGGATGAGGCAAATCGTTGAAAGGCGAAGGGAAGAGAGATTGATCATTGAAATGCTCTCAAGGCATTACACAATCGATCCTTCGTTTTTGATTAAAAAAGGCATTAAACCTTATGCTTCAGATAGCCCTTTTCAGCCATGTCAATCAGGTAACTGACTGCTTTATGTACCGGAATAGTCGATCTAATAGCATCATTTATGTAATCAGAGAGGCCGCCGGCTACATTTTTAAGCTGGTCAGCGGTAAGACTTTCAATTATTGCCTGTACATAAATGTGCTTTACCAGATGACCCATACCGGCATCTACTAATATCTGGCATTTTTCTAAAAGTTCTTTTTCCATACTGCTAAATTTTAATGTGTTTGACGGCACAAATTTAGCGAAATCCCGCGGGAAGCCGAAGGCTTGCACTCCGGAGCGAGACCGGAGCGGGAACGAAAATAAAAACAGAGATGGAGAGATACAACAACATACTTTGCATCAGCGGCAGCGAACTGATTATCTCGGAGGAGAATCCAGAGGGATTGATGTCGCTAAATACCTATTCTTCACTATGTAAACGCGGTCAATTACAGACAGTAGTATGGCGTTATTGTCATCTGCGAGAACGAGCAGGAGCAGCAAGAGATCTATGAAATGCTCCTGGCACAGGGTTTAACACTTAAAGTGGTAACGGTATGATCGTGGAGATAAAGCATCGCTGCAGTGATTTTAGCAGTTACCGTGCGGCGAGGGTGAAGTCGCTGTTCAATGCCGATAACGGCTGTAACTGGGAGCATACGGCTAACTTGCCCATCGACAACCTCAATTGGCAAATAGGACTTATTGTTGGGCCATCGGGCAGCGGAAAAACAAGCATCGGCAGCCGCATCTTTCAAAAGCCGGTTTATGACCTTTATGCAGGTTGGGCAGACGATAAACCGATTATCGACTGTATCACCCCCGCCGGAGATTTTAACGCCGTTACCGGCGCGTTGTCGGCGGTTGGACTGGGCGACGTTCCGGCGTGGCTGCGGCCGTTCCACGTGCTGAGCAACGGGGAGAAGTTTCGGGCGGGGCTGGCGCGGTTAGTCTGCGAGCAGCCGGAACAGGCGGTTGTTGATGAATTTACAAGCGTCATTGACCGTCAAATAGCCAGAATCGGCGCACAGGCGTTTGGTAAGACGTGGCGGCGCGGAACGGGGCGGATTGTGCTGTTGTCGTGCCATTACGATATAATAGAGTGGTTGCAGCCCGATTGGGTGTATGATACAGCGGAGGCGCGGTTTTACACCCGCGACTGCCTTCGGCAACGTCCGACAATCGAACTTGAAATTTATCAAGTCAAAGGAAGTGTATTCCGGCATTTTAAGCCGCATTATTATTTAGATTTACCGTTCCCTGTTGCCGCTCAATATTTTGTGGGCGTTGTGGATAATGAACCGGTGTGTCATATTGCGGTTTGCCCGCTGTTTACTGCTAATGCTTACCGCGCCACACGGCTTGTTGTTATGCCGGAGTGGCAGGGCACCGGAATTGGAACACGTTTTTTGGACGCAATCGGGCAATACCATCTCGACGGGCGTGGGCGCTGCGGGCATAAATTATCTACGTTTTTCCACACCTCACACCCGCAACTGTGCGCTGCACTTCGCCGCTCAGACAAGTGGATACAAACAGGTGCGAGCCTTTATGGGACGAACAAGGCCAGATCTGCAAGGTCTCTGAGGATATCGCATGACAGGAGCGGGATGACAGACAGGGCGGGTTGCGGCTATGGCGGCCATTTTAGAGCCGTTCAGGCATTCAAATATATTGGCGGTGGTAATTATATTATAGGAGGGAAGGGTATAGCGTATAACGCGGTGTACGACTTGGTTATATCGCTTGGGCACACCGTTGCGCAAAACAGTCTGTCGCACGTAGCTATTGCACCGTTATTAACGCATAAAATTACGCTTGGGGAAATTTACCACCCATTATTAGGTACCTTAATTTTCCACCCGTCACCGCTTCCGTATGGACGCGGTGCAAGCGCAATACGGTGGGCGTACCGGCGCAAAGAACCGGTAACGGCGGCAACGTGGTTTTGGGCAAACGATAAATTAGACGCGGGCGATATATGTGAACAGGAGATCGTAAAAATTGATTACAGCATCCGTCCGAAAGAGTTTTACGAAAAGCACATTATTCCGGCAATGATTCGGACGTTAGAACGCGCTTTGAATGATATTCAAAAGGGGGTCAAACGACAGATAAAACAGATAGAAGAATATGCAACTTATGATAGTAGAATTGAATAAAAGTGGCATCATGTATCTAACAGAGAGAAAAATATTTTTGCACAATTCGTTTTTCAAAATTGCACTTTTCGTTTGCACGATTATAGAAGGAGCGCCGTCGACGTAATAATGACCTCTGATATCCAATCTATCGGAGAAGTTGTTGTTACGGCGATGGGTATAACCCGTTCGGAACGTTCGCTCGGATATTCCGCAGTGACCGTCAATCCCGATCAGGCCATACAGAGAGCCGAGCCCGACCTTATGCGCTCGCTTGAAGGTAAGGTTGCCGGGGTTCAGATCCTTGCTCCCAGCGGCGCTGCCGGAGCTGCAACCCGCGTAACCATTCGCGGTAACTCATCTTTCCTTGGCAACAACAAGCCTCTTTACATCGTTGACGGCGTT
>WRJE01000101.1 GCA_009782385.1 Oscillospiraceae bacterium
CCTTGATACTCTTGATACCCTTGCCGACAGAACGGAGGCCGTCTGATGGCGACAACATGGATTAAGGCAGTACACCGCACCAACTCCGGCAGCATATCGGCGGCAATCAAAAGCACGGTGGAATACGCGGAGAACGCGGATAAAACTCAGGGCGGAGAACTTGTCGCCGCCTATGAGTGCGACCCCATGACAGCGCAATCGGAATTTATGTTATCCAAGCGACAGTATGAACTTCGCACGGGACGCAATCAGGGTCAGCATGATGTTATCGGTTATCAAATCCGGCAGAGTTTTAAGCCGGGGGAAGTGACCGCGCAGCAGGCGTTGGATATTGGGTGCGAACTGGCGATGCGTTGGACGCACGGCAAGCATCAATTTATCGTCGCCGCGCATACCAATACCGATAATCCGCACACGCATATTTTCTTCAACAGCGTCACGCTCGACCACTCTCGAAAGTTTCAAGACTTCAAGCGTTCGGCGATAGCGCTCCGGCGTGTCAGCGATATGATATGCGTGGAAAATGGGTTGTCGATTATAGACAATCCGGGGCTGTCTAAAGGATACAACCGCGCTGAATATCTCGGCGACCGCAAGCCGCCGACGGGCAGGGATAAACTGCGGGATATGATTGATAATTCCCTCCGCGTCGGTATGTCTTTTCCCGACCTGCTCGTCGCGCTCCGCAAGGCGGGATGTGAAATAAAAATCGGCAAGCAACCGTCCATAAAACCGCCGGGGAGCAAGAAGTTTTTTCGTCTTGATACGGTCGGTGAGGATTATTCTCAAGAAGCAATTATGGAACGGCTCGCGGGTAAGCGTGACGTTGTGCCGCGTAAAAAATCCGAGGACGATTCCGAACGTAAAGCTGCTGAATATATGGCGGCGGCTAATCAACAAAAACGTCCGAGCCTGCTCATCGACATACAGGCAAAAATACAAGAAGGAGCCGGAGATGCTTATGTTCAATGGATGCGGATATTCAATTTGAAAACCGCACCGAACCATACAAAGTACAAATAAACATCGTACCAGTATAATTCGGTACCGCTCTTTGACAGAACCGTGCCCTGTCAGAATTTCCATTCGATTTCTACGTTCTCGCCTCTGCCTGTGGCGCGGATGGATGTTATCAATCCGTCAAGCACCACCCGTTTGTCATCGAAACCGATATTATCCCAATCATTTAAGTAATCGGAGATTTTCCCCATTTCTTCCGGCGAAGCCTGCTGAACCGTCGCCTCGGAAATGCGTTTTGCGACATTCTGCCTTTTGGCATCCAGCGCCGCGATTTTGTCGTTCGCGTAGGAAATCAAGACTTCACTCGCGCCCGTCAGCGAATCAATTAGCTTTTCTATCTCCGCTTGGACTTGAGCCTGTTCCACTTTTAACGCTGCCAGTTTTGGGTCAGCCTTTTGCCCTTTTCGGGTCAATGACTGAAACTCCCGCAACTTTTCTGCCATCTGTTCATAAATGAATGGCTCTAAATCTATTGCGCGCAGTTTTTTCGGACCGGGACAGCTTTTGTTGTTCGTCCGTGTCGGGCAGCGGAAGTAATAATACGGCGTTGTTCCTTTTACGCAGTTGAATAATTTACCGCAGTACCCGCACCGAACCTTCCCCGCAAGCCAAGTGGAGTTTGCCTTTTTCGCCGATTGAAATTGCGGATTTGCAAGTAACTTTTTTCGGACTTTCAACCACAATTCGGACGATATAAGCCCTTCATGCGGAGCGAGAACCAACTCATACCCCTCAAAGCCATAGCGGTTGTGATAGCCGGAATCCTTCTGCTTGAAGTAGTAACAGCCATTGATACCTGTGAAATCCGCCGCGTCATTCGCCACCAACGCCCCTTGCCCCTTGTAGAACTCGTATATATCGAGGTCTGCTTTGACATATACGGGGCTTTTCAGTATTTGCGAAACAGAAGCGCGATTTAATGCGGTTCCGCAGGGCTTAATTTCATTTTCGGCAAAATGCCGCGCAATATCGCCGAGGGACGTTCGCGGTTCAGCGTACATTTCGTACATCAACCGTATGTGTTCCGCTTTTTCCGGCATCTCAATAAGCATTTTAGTGTTAATGCCATTGATAACTGTCGGTTCGTGCCGATAACCGTATGGCACCGGCCCGCCCATGTACAGCCCCAACTTGTTCCGCGAGAAGTAGGAATCCACCACACGCCGCTGAATTGTTTCCCGTTCCAACTGGGCGAAAACTATGCAAATGTTGAGCATCGCCCGCCCCATCGGGGTTGATGTATCGAACTTCTCCGTACTGGATACGAACTCCACATTGTATCTCTGGAACATATCCATCATCTTTGCGAAGTCCAGTATACTGCGGCTAATTCTATCCAATTTGTAGACGACCACGCTGGCGATTAGGAACTGTCAAGAAATAAGTTGACCAATTAGACCGCAGGATTTTTGTTGTCAGGCGGTGCGGCAAAGCCGCAGGAATACTAGCGTATTTCAAGGATTTGCCGTGCCGTATGACGGCAAAAATACAAGGTATAATGGTCAAGTTATTTCTTGACAGTTCCTCATTGAGATTCTGGAGATGGAGGGCAGGGCTCCCGCCGGATTCCTCAAGAGGGCCACTTTGCAGGACAGACTCCGGGAGGAAGGCTATTCGCGGGCACAAATGAAGCTCTACCAGAAGCCCGGCATCGCCGCCCGCCGTTTTGCGCGCACGGAGCGCAATGATATGTGGCAGGCAGACATCAAGCACAGCGGCTACATCAAAATGGGCGGCAAGCCCAAGGAAATCTTCTTCGTTGGTTTCATAGACGATGCCACGCGCTATGTTGTCCATGGTGAGTTCTACGACAGCCTTGACCAGACCATTGTCGAGGATTGCTTGCGAAAGGCAATCCTCAAAGAGGGACTTCCGCAGAGGCTTTTCTTTGATAACAGAAAGCAGTTCCGCAACAAATGGATGGAACGCGCCTGCGCG
>WRJE01000102.1 GCA_009782385.1 Oscillospiraceae bacterium
TCTCTGGGTACATCCGGCACTCTTATGGGCGTAGGCATGATGCTGAAAGCACAGAATCCTATGGTTAAGATTATAGAGGCGCAGCCGGTTAAGGGACATTACATACAGGGATTGAAAAACCTTGGGGAGGCGATAGTCCCCGAGATTTATGACATAAACGAGATAGATGAGAGCATTCTGATTGATACGGAAGAGGCGTATGAGACGGCGAGGCGCATTGTGCGCGAGGAGGGTATGTTTGTCGGTATGTCGAGCGGCGCGGCAATGCTTGCCGCGATAAGGAAAATCGAGAAACTGGACAGCGGCGTTATGGTGGTAATACTGCCCGACAGAGGCGAAAAGTATCTCAGCACGAATTTGTTTAAGACATAATGCGGTACTGTGTAATAGACTTTGAAACGACCGGGCTTGACGCGCGGCAATGTGAAATCATTGAGTTTGCCGCCGTGAGGGTGGAAGACGGTGAGTTGGGGCTAAACCTCGCCTCATTGTGCGAACCCCACAGTTACATATCAAGAAAAATCACGCAAATAACGGGTATAACGCCGCAGATGACCGCCGGACATCCGCATTTTGAGGAACTTCTGCCGCTTTTGCTTGATTTTATCGGCGATGATGTACTTGTGGCCCACAATTTCAGTTTTGACTGGGGGTTCTTATCGGAATACTGCGTCCGTGCCGGACGCAGATACAATCCCGAGCGGCTATGCACTCTTCAGCTTGCGCGGCGTAAAATCAAGGGATTGCACAGTTACAGCCTGTCGGCGGTTTCGGAGTTTCTGAGGATACCCAACCCGGCGGCGCACCGCGCGTTGGGTGACGCGATGACAACGGCACAGGTGTTGGTTAGGTTGTTGGAGATGTAATGGCGCGTCTTCAAACTATAGGGGGGGGTAATAGGTGAAAAAATGTGAAAAATGTCAAGCTCCACTAGCTTTAGATTATTCTGAGGAATGGAGATTCTGTGAAAAGTGTAGGGGAGTTAGCTTGGGTAGCGAAGATTTCCGGAATAATGAAACCATAGAAACGAAAAGAACCGCTAAAGAGGCTATCATGGAGCCAAAAGATTACTTACTCTTTATAATGCTGCCAACGATTATCATACAATTCGCAATTAATACTAATAAGAATATATACGCATTAATTGGAGCTGTTATTGGAGCATTTTTAATGACATCATTGATGACACTCATCAGTAAAGCAATAATCAAAAAGGCAGTTAAGAATATAACCGAAACAACCCGAAAACTGTTTATCATTGTTTTAGCATTTGTGATTTACTATGGATTGTTTTTTATATTAGGAGCGTTAGGGGCATTATTATAAGATTGCACCATTTTTGCGATTAACGGCGCGGTGGGACATAGCGACAGTAGTATGATTGTGCGTAGCATTCAATTTGACAAACAGCATATCATATGGTACGATAAGATTCATCAACAGGAGGTGTGGATATGGATTCTCCTCAAAGAAAATTGAATATAGAAGACTTGTTGAGCAAAGAGTCTGTTTTCATCTCTACAAAAGAAGGGCTGTCTGATGTTATTCCAATTAGATGGGGAAACGATGTTGAAACCAATGTTGAGAATATTATTCTAACAGCTCCAAAAAACAATACGGAGGAATAATATGGACAACGTCAATGTCGGTGACATTATATTGGTTAGAGATTACAAAGATGGAAACCGAAGTATTTCAGGACATTCCTTTGTTGTAATTAGCTCTGAAGCGGGCGAGGTCAAAGGGCTTGAATATGACGTTATTTGTAACGTCTTGTCATCTTTCAAAGGTGAAGAACAGCGGAAAAGAAAACTTGGTTATCCGGGAAATTTTGAAATATCGCATAAGGACAGTTCTGTACCCGGCGGAAACGATAAAGACGGATACATAAAAGCGGAACAGTTTTATTTTTTCAAATTAGACAAAATTGATTACTCTGTAATTGGTAAACTTGATGATGAAGTCTTGAAAAAATTACTTTTGTTTATTGCGGATTTTATATCGGTTAAGCTCATAGTTGATAATTTGTGATGACTGTGTTATACTGTCTCTAACATTTTTACGCAAAAGAGAGGTCACAGTTATGAACGAAGTATTAAGCACACTCCGGCACAGCGCATCGCACATTCTCGCGCAGGCGGTGCTGCGCCTGTATCCGGACGCGAAACTCGCCATAGGTCCCGCCATAGAGAACGGATTTTACTATGATTTCGATTTGTCCGTGCCTCTGGGAGAAACTGAACTGGAAGCGATAGCGGCGGAGATGAAAAAAATCGTTAAAGAGCGTTACCGTTTGGAGCGTTTTGAGCTGCCCCGCGCCGAAGCGTTGGAGCTAGTCAAAGACCAGCCGTATAAAGTCGAACTTATTAACGACTTGCCCGAAGACGCGGCAATATCGTTTTATAAGCAGGGCGAGTTTACCGACCTTTGCGCCGGCCCGCACAGAGACCACACGGGGCGCGTAAAGGCGTTTAAGCTGTTGCCCGCGACAGGCGCGTATTGGAGAGGCAACTCGGACAATAAAATGCTCACCCGTGTTTATGGCACGGCATTCGAGACGCGGGAGGAGCTTGACGAGTATTTGACAATGCTCGAGGAGTCTAAAAAACGCGACCACCGCAAGCTAGGGCGCGAGTTGGATTTATTTGATATTCTGGAAGAAGGTCCGGGATTTCCGTTCTTTTTCCCGAAGGGTATGATTTTACGCAATCAACTGGAAAAGTTTTGGCGCGAGGAGCATGACAAAGCCGGATACCACGAGATTCGCACTCCGGTCATTCTGAATGAACAGCTCTGGCATCGCAGCGGACACTGGGATCATTATCAGGATAAAATGTTTTTCACAAAGGTAGATGAAACCGATTACGCGCTCAAACCGATGAACTGCC
>WRJE01000103.1 GCA_009782385.1 Oscillospiraceae bacterium
CCGCTAGAAGCGCGGCTAAAACTATGCTCCAAGAGATAATCACTCTCATTGCCCCTCTATCCTAACCGTGTCGCCGTTCATGATAGGCCGTGAAGTGTATGTTACCACTTCAGACAATATGTTAATCTTATCCAGAGCTGCTACATAGGGGTTACTCGCTAAAATCGACACTTCAACCTCTTCAACATAAAACTCATCGCCGAACAGTCCGCTTCTGCTCTTTACGACATAAACGCGCGGCCCGTCAATTCTTTCGGATACGGCGGATATGGGAACTACAGCGGAATACATCTCGCCGGAATGACCGACAGTTACTTCAACGTCCATATCCATGAGCGGCGCGCCGTCATATGCGTCAATTACCGCCGTGTATTCCCAGCTGCCGCCATCGTCCGACAATCGGTACGAGCGGACAGCGGAGTCGTGTCTCTGCGTTTTCGGCTCAGGGTTCAGAGCGTAATACACAACAGATACAGGCAAGCCCAAGCCGAAGTCCGCGCCCTCTTTCGCGCTTAGGGTAAAACTGACGGTAAGCGGCGCGTTTTCGGGCAATATGGAGAGCAGTCTCTCGCCGGACACAGTCCTCGCGCCCTTTTTAACCGCCATATTGAAAACCGTGCCGTCCTGTTCCGCGTAAATAATTCCGTCAGCCGGATATACGAGCTGCTCCAACTGCATAAGCGCAAGCTCATGCTGAACTGTCAGCTCCGCGATACTGCGCTGTGCCGCGCGTGCGTCTTGCTGTACTGTTTCGGGCGACATACTCAGCAATCTCGCACCCCTGTTAAACCGCGAACCCTCGCGGAGATTGGTTTGCGTGACGACACCGCTTATCGGCGCGAGTAAATAGTCCTCTCTGGCGTATTTTAGTACGGACGGCTCGGCGGCAAATATGACCTCGCCGCCGTCAGTAATCTCAGCCGCGGCATACGCTCCCTCGGTCATAGACCCCGCGTTGGATATCCGCACCTTAACTAAGACTGTCCTTGCGCCGTTAACGATATAATCGCTGTCTGAAACGGATTCTATTACTCCCGTTACCTCGCTCATCCACTCTGACAGAGATACCGAAACGCTGTTACCCGCCTTTAGTATGTCCGCATACGCGATGCTGAAATAGAACGGAATCACAAACGCGCTGTCGTCAACAAAACGACCCAATACCTGACCTTGACTGAGCCGCTGTGCGGTATAAACCGTTTGAACGTCAAGTAACCGCCCGTCAAACGGCGCGTTGACCGATGAAGCTCCGGACGTATTTGACGAGGTGTTCAGCGCGTCGAGACTGTTTTCAAGCCGCAGAATCTCCAGTTCCTTTGTCTTTTTGTAGATTTCTAAATCTTTTGTATCTATCGAGAAAAGCAGGTCGCCTTTACTTACCCTCTCCCCGTTACCGACAAACACCTCATTAACGCGCCAATCGCCGCCCGAAAGCACTTCAACAGCCGCTTCGCTGTCCAGTGTGCCGGAGGTTTTAGCCGTAAGCGGCACAACATCTATCTTGGGTGCAACCGTATTAACGACCGGAAGATTCGCGCTGTATATGGTTCTTGACGCAAATGTCAGTGACACCAACGCGGCGGATATAATACCCGTTATTTTCAAAATCAGTTGTTTGTTCATCTTAGTTTCCCCCCCGATGTTTCGTGTCGTTTTACTTTAATACGGAATAACCGATGCCGCTGATAAGCTCTTCCTCAAAGAATTTGAAAAGCAGCAATACCGGAATCATTGCCAATATGCCGCAGGCGAATCCCAGAGCGGGTTCGGCGGCGTTAATTTGCAGCAGGAAAAGCGAGAACGGGTGTTTATATGATTCTTTTAGGAATACGAGCGGTTGTTCCACCATATTCCAGCAGTCTATAAAGCCGAGAATTACCAACGATGCAAGACCCGCCTTGCAGTTCGGCAGCATTATTCTTGTTAGGACGCGGAAGTGACCCGCGCCGTCTATCTTAGCGGATTCCAGTATCGAGTCGGGAACAACCGCCATTATCTGGCTCATTAAAAATACTCCGAACGCCGAAAATATGAGCGGTAATACCAACGCATAGTAGCTGCCGATTAAACCCATCGCGTCAAGCGTTATGTAGCTCGGGACAAGCATGACTTGATTGGGCATCATCATCAGCGCGATAAGGAAGAAGAATATCACGTTACGCCCGGGGAAGCGGTGCTTGGAAAACGCGTAGCCGCCCAATGATGATATGACGACCTGTCCCGCCACAATCGCCGCGCACACTCCGAGAGACTGCCAGAATTTTATCAGGTAATGCGGCCTCTCCAAGAGCATATTATAATAGCCGGAGAGCGTTATGCGGTTCGGGATAAGGTGAAACGGGCTTGTCTCCGCGCCCTCCGCGCCAAGCGAGCCGTAATACATACGTATCTCAGCCGCGCTCATAAATGAGTTGGCGATTGTGTACAGTATCGGAAACACCGCGAGCGCGGATATTACGATAAGCAGGCTATAACCGAAAATGTTTGTTTTTGTCTTCACAGCTGATGGTCACCCGCTCTCTGCCTGAACACATACATAACGGATACTAGCGCGATAATGATGGTAAATGTCAAAAACGATGCCACGGACAGTCTCGCGTAGTTGAGATTATAAAAATTGTTGTTCATGAAGTGTTGGAGCATATAAACACTGGGGTGCGGGTAATTGCCG
>WRJE01000104.1 GCA_009782385.1 Oscillospiraceae bacterium
AGCTTTGTGGACAGATTCGCGATTACGTCATCTGAAAATACAGAGCGCATAGAGGCGATTCCCGCGATGCCGGAAGAACAGGAAACCGATTACCGTTATACATTGGCGGTAAAGCAGGCAGAAAGCCCGGTTGCACCTGCTTTTGATGTGTTCATGATAGCATACCCTTTTGGAGCGGCGGCAGCTTTACTGTATTTTCTTATCAGTTACACGGTGTTCACAAGATTGCACCGCCGGCGTAACAAAGCGGCGAACCCGGAGGAAACCGCCATGCTTGCCGAACTCTGCGGCAGCAGGCGCGCGCCGCTCCTGTACCGCAATCCGCTTGCAGCAACACCCATGTTGTTCGGCGTGCTACGACCGTCGATAATACTACCAGACCGTGAATATACCGCGGAACAGCTTCGTGCCGTGTTGCTCCACGAACTGACGCACCTTCGCCGCAAGGATGTCCTTGTAAAATGGCTGTCTGTCTTGTCATGCGCAGCCCATTGGTTCAACCCGGTCGTATGGCTCATGCGCCGTGAAATTGACCGTGCCTGTGAACTTGCCTGCGATTCGGCGTCGGTTCGTAACCTTGACGCGGCAGGTAGGCAGAACTACGGGGAAACGCTGATCTACGTTGCTGCTGAAAATAAAATGCCCCATGCTGTCCTCTTGACGACGATGTGCAATGCGAACATTTCGTTCGCATGGGAAAAGAAAGCGCTGAAAGAAAGGCTTGGCGCTATTTTGAAAAATAAGAAACATACCCGCGTTGCGTTGATTTTATCAGTCGTGTTGATACTTGCGGTGAGCGGCACGGCGATAGCGCTTGGCGCGGGGCGGAGTGGGCCGCTCATTGAAATGAAAATGATTTATGAGGAAAATCCGGCCTTTTTTCTCAAAGATATGATATTGCTTTGGGGAGACGTCGGTTACCGTGTGACGCACGTTCAAAATGCCAGGCCCGGCAAAGAAATCGGCTACGCCACAGATGAAATCAGTACATGGCGTATATTTGAACTCAGGGGGCATGGGCGCGACTATCTTTTCGCGCAGGAGAGCGAGGATGTTTGGCGCGTTATGACCAGCGGGCCGATTGAAGTACCGTGGAGGCAGTATATCCTTGAAAACGCGACCGACAGGCAGAGAATGGAACGTATGCTCTCTGTCTCATTGCACTCTGATGGAACCGCTACGCTTGCGACGCCGCTTATCAGCAGCTTTGCTTTGGTCGCCCCGTATTACTATGCCTTTGAAAACGGCGAGCTGCTGATTGGTTATAAAAACAACAATTTCAATGAGAGCACAAGATTAGAACCGTTCGCTAGATTTGAAGTCGTAGATGACAACACTATCATTTTTAAAGAGGCTTCCGTGCCGCTGTTTGCGGATGTTGGGGCGCGGTATACTACGGAATCCCCGGCATTGCCTGACATAGCTTTAGGCATAGACCGTTCTTCGCCCGAGTCTGAAAACGATCCTGCGCCGCCGGAGCTTGATGTTTTGGCGCTTGATTACCCTTCTTCCATCGCAATGGATATTAATGGCACGTCAACTATATACACTTCTCTTGATGATTTTATCAGCTTTATTACAAAGGTTAGTGATAATCAAGGCTGGGAATTATATAACCAACCTACCAGAGAAACTGCAACCAACGATATAAAGTATTTGTGTGAAATGGCCATAGAGAGGCTAATGTGGCTAAACGACGATAAAGACGGAAACCTATCCCATCCGGAGTTGGAAGCTGACGAACGACTGGCGGAATTCCTCGGGAGCGGAAAAATAATCGCCGTGCCGCATTTTGAAGTATTGCTTTTCGATGTCATGGAGGAACGCATAACAGTTATCGCCATCATTGATCTTCACAACAGGGACGGCTATTGTGGAATCGCACTGGATTTTCTTCTTGACTCCGGCTATTCGATAAATAATGTTTATTTGGCACCGTAATAATAACTAAGTAAACACGAAACAATTCACACACTCGCGGCGGTTTTGGGAAAGCAAGACCGCCGTTATTTTTGCATGGGAGGACTAATCGTTGGAACAAATAATATTAGCAAGCATCCGAAACCCGGATGATTTAAGCGTGGCCTGCCTCAGCGCACCTACTCCTCCAGCACACTCTCGGTCGGAATGTCAAATACGCGCTCCATACTAATTTCAAACAAGACAGACAGTTGTCGTGTATCCGTGGTATAATCATGTTGATCGATCTATGATAATCTGGAGAAACCTCCAATGAAACTTGACCGCCTGCTCGGGATCGTGACGATCCTGCTCCAAAAAGACCGTGTCACAGCGTTAGAACTGGCCGAGAAGTTCGAGGTCAACCGTCGCACCATCGGGCGGGACATCGACGCGCTCTGCATGGCGGGCATACCTGTCGTCACCCATCAAGGCGTAGGCGGCGGCATTTCTATAGCCGAGGGATTTAAACTGGATAAGACCGTTCTGACAACCGAAGAACTCTCCGACATTATCGCCGCGCTCAAAGGTATCGGAAGCGTATCGGAGCGGACAAAT